>NZ_JQNA01000002.1:5324155-5637341 GCF_000745015.1 Burkholderia sp. 9120
TACTTCTTCGTCTACGACACGCACGGCCGCTCGTTGATGCATCCGCGCGAACCCGATCTCGTTGGGCGTGATCTGTGGGAACTGCGCGATCCGCAGGGCATTCTGACCATCCAGCAACTGCTCGCGGCGTCCGCGCGAGGCGGCGGCTATGTGCGCTACGTGTGGCATCGGCCGTCCACCGGCAAGCTCGCATCGAAACTCGGCTACGTGGTGCCGCTCGAACGCTGGGGATGGATGATCGGCACCGGCATCTACCTCGACGACGTGGATGCGGCGCTCGCCGACATCGACGCGCGCGCGGCGGCGAATATCGATCGTACGATGAAATGGATCGATGCGATCGCGATGGCCGGACTCGCGGTGATCGCACTATGCGCGCTCGTGCTCAACGTCACCGAATACCGCAGCGCCGACGCGAAACTGAAGCGGCTCGCGCAACAGGTGGTCGAGTCGCAGGAAAACGAACGGGCGCGCCTGTCGCGTGAATTGCACGACGGCATTAGTCAGATGATGGTGTCCGTGAAGCTGCTGCTCGAATCCGCGCTGGCGCGCTTCGAACGCAGCGAAGTGCGGGTGCCCGCCGCGGAGGCCGCGCTCACCACCAGCTTGACGCGACTCGGCGATACCTTGCGCGAAGTGCGGCGCATTTCGCATGCGCTGCGTCCGTCGATGCTCGACGACCTCGGCGTCGCCGCCGCGTTGGAGCAACTCACGCGCGAGCTCGGCGAGCAGTCGGCGGTCGAGATCGGCTTCACGCAGATCATGCACACCCACGCCGCAGTGTTGCCGGACGCGGTCAACACCGTGCTGTTCCGGATCGCCCAGGAAGCGCTGACGAATATCGTGCGCCACGCGCAAGCGTCGAGCGCGGCGCTCACGCTGGAAGTCTCGCACGACGCCGTCACGCTGACGATCGCCGACAATGGACGCGGTTTCGACACCGCCTATGCCTTCGTCGGCCGACGCTCGGGCGTGGGTTTGCGTAATATGCGCGAACGGCTGGAAGCGTTGGGCGGCAAGCTGTCGCTCAGTTCGCAAACCGGCCATACGCTCGTGACCGCGCGCGTGCCGCTCGACACACCGGTGCGTCACGCGCCCGACTTGCAGGAAAGTTAATCACGTCATGAACGACTCCACACCCGCTATCGCCCGCTTATTGCTCGTCGACGATCATCCGCTGGTGCGCGACGGTTTGCGCGCCCGGCTCGAAGCGGGCGGCAATTTCGAAGTGGTCGGCGAAGCCGGCAACGCGCAGGAAGCACTCGCACTCGCCGCCGACGCAACGCCTCATCTCGTGCTGATGGACGTGGGCATGAACGGCATGAACGGCATCGCGCTGGCGGGCATGTTTCATGAGCGCTTTCCGGCGATTCGCGTGCTGATGCTGTCCATGCACGACAACCTCGAATACGTGACGCAAGCCGTGCGCGCGGGCGCCAGCGGCTACGTGCTCAAGGATTCACCGGCCACCGAGATCATTCAGGCGATCGGCGTGGTGCTCGACGGCAAGCAGTTTTTCAGCGCGGGGCTCGGTGCGCGTTTGATTCAGGCGTCGGCCAACCAGTCGCCGGTTGAACGGCTCACGCCGCGCGAGCGCGATATTCTCGACGCGCTCGCGGAAGGCCTGTCGAGCAAACAGATTGCGCAGCGCAACGATCTATCCGTGCGAACGGTGGAGACGCATCGGCTGAATCTGAAGCGCAAGCTCGATATCGAAGGACAGGCGGAGTTGATCAAGTTCGCGGTCGAGAACCGGCGCACGAAGAGGTGAACGTATGAGAATGACACGTCGAATCGCAGTGCGGCTCGCCAGTGTGATGTTCTTTGCCGCAACCATGCACGCCCATGCGGAACCCGTTCGCATCAATCGCGGACACGATCCGTACTTTCAGATTTCCAAAGCCATCGATCATTGCCCGGCGCCGTTAGGTCCGCTCGAAACCGAGCAGGAATGGCTCGACGACAGTCATTACCGGATCGAGCGCGGCAATAGTTGCTGGATCGAGGGACGCTGCCGTTTATCGAACGGTTACCTCTACGACACGGAAATTGCCGACGCCGTGCAGCGGCGCCTCAGCAATATCAACTACGCGACCCACTGGCGCGAACAGTCGACGTTGTGGCTCACGCTGCAACGCCGCTTCATCTACGTGCAAGGTTGCGTCGCACCCGGCTTCGACAAGCAGGCCTTTCTCACCGAACTCGGCAAAACCGCGGACGTCGAGCGCGTGATCGACGACACGACTAGCAACCCGAATGCTGCGCAACTGCCGTATAAAACGCTCGCGGATCCGGACAAGCCCGTGCTCGATCCCGGTAACTAACAAAAGTTAATACACGCGAAAACACCGTACGCGCCATACCCATTATTTCGCTGCAACACCTATATCGGCAATCGAACATAGCAACGCAGAAATCGATCTTTGGCCGTCCTGACGTCATTGCTAACATCGGCGACCCGACATATCCGGTCACCACAACAATGACAACACATCGATCGCAACGCCCTGTTCTGCGTCTCGGCATCATCGGCGCAGCCGTCGCCAGCCTCGTCGTCCTTGCTTCATGCGGCGACAACAACCTGCCCGGCGGCGCGACTCCCCCCGTCGTCGCGCAGAAGCGCCCGAACATTCTGTACATCATGGCCGACGATCTCGGCTACTCCGATATCCACGCATTCGGCGGCGAAATCAACACGCCGAACCTCGATGCACTGGTGCAATCGGGCCGCATTCTGACCAATCATCACACCGGCACGGTCTGCGCGATCACGCGCTCCATGCTGATCTCCGGCACCGATCACCATCTGGTCGGCGAAGGCACCATGGGCGTGCCAACCGATGAACGCAAAGGGCTGCCCGGCTACGAGGGTTATCTGAACGACCGCGCGTTGTCGGTTGCACAACTGCTGAAGGACGGCGGCTATCACACGTATATGGCCGGTAAATGGCACATCGGTTCCGGCATTGTCGGCAGCGCGACGGGCGGCGGCCAGACGCCGGATCAATGGGGCTTCGAGCACAGCTATGCGCTGCTCGGCGGCGCCGCGACCAATCACTTCGCGCACGAACTGGCGAACTCGCAGAACTACACAGAAGACGGCAAGTACGTGCAGCCCGGCCAACCCGGACAACCGGGCGGTGCGGGCGGCAGCCCCGCCGTGTTCTACTCGACCGACTTCTACACGCAACGCCTGATCTCGTACATCGATTCAAACAAGGGCGACGGTAAGCCGTTCTTCGCCTACGCGGCTTATACGTCGCCGCATTGGCCGTTGCAGGTGCCCGACCCCTATCTGCACAACTACGTCGGCCAATACGACGCGGGCTACGACGTGATCCGCAACGCGCGCATTGCGCGGCAAAAAGCGCTTGGCATCATTCCGAACGACTTCGTGCCGTACGGCGGCGCGTCGGAAACGCTCGTGGCGAGCGCGGCCACGCCGAACAACGGCACGGTCAACGCGAAGTACGTGAGCGCGGTGCATAGCGCGGTGCAAGGCTATACCGACTACGGCCCGGGCACGGTGAACAAAACGTGGGCGAGCCTCTCGCCGGCCGAGAAGAAAGCGCAGGCGCGCTACATGGAAATCTACGCGGGCATGGTCGAGAACCTCGATCACAACATCGGCCTGCTGATCCAGCATCTGAAGGACATTGGCGAGTACGACAACACCTTCATCATGTTCCAGTCGGACAATGGCGCCGAAGGCTGGCCGATCGACTCCGGCGCCGACCCGACCGCCACCGACACCGCCAATGCCGCCGACCCGATCTACTCGCAACTCGGCACCGACAACGGCCAGCAGAACGCGCAACGTCTGCAATACGGTTTGCGTTGGGCCGAAGTGAGCGCGACACCGTTCCGGCTGACCAAGGGCTATTCGGGCGAAGGCGGCGTGTCCACGCCGTTGGTCGTGCATCTGCCAGGCCAGACCACGCAGAAACCGACGCTGCGCGATTTCACGCACGTGACCGATAACACCGCCACGTTCCTCGCCGTCGCGCAGATTTCGCCGCCCACGCAAGCCGCGCCGCCGCTGATCAACACGCTCACCGGCGTCGATCAGAACAAGGGCAAGGTGGTCTACAACAATCGCTATGTGTATCCGATCACCGGGCAGTCGCTGCTGCCGCTGCTGAACGATCAGACCACGGCGGCGGTACACAGCGCGTCGTTCGGCGACGAAGCGTACGGGCGCGGCTATCTGCGCAGCGCCGACGGCCGCTGGAAAGCACTCTGGACGGAGCCGCCGCTCGGTCCCGTGGACGGTCACTGGCAACTGTTTGACATGAGCGCCGACCGCGGCGAAACGCAGGACGTGTCGACGCAGAATCCGTCGGTAATCGATGGTCTCATCCAGCAATGGAACAGCTATATGAGCAGCGTCGGCGGAGTCGAGCCGTTGCGCCCGCGTGGCTACTATTGAGTAACGAGCGCGCCATGACAGTACGTTTCAGGTTGAAGCGCGCCACGGCGCTTTACGGCACATACGCCGCGATTGCCGTGGCCGCGTTCGCCGCCGCTTTTACCGCTGCCATGGCCGCTTCGGCGGCATTCGGCAGCGGCACGGCGAGCGCGTTCGACGACCTCAATCGCTCGCGCCCGCTGGTCTCACTCGGCTCCGAATCGCAATGCGAGCGCTACGGCGGATTGCCCGCGCGCTGGCGCGACGATCCGCGAGCCGGCATGGTGCATCTGCATGGCGGCGATTTCGTGTTCGGCAGCAAACTCGGCTACGAAGACGAGCGCCCTGCCGGCGACGGCAAAACACACGTTGCCGGTTTCTGGATCGATCAGACCGACGTGACGAATGCGCAGTTCGCCGCCTTCGTCAACGCAACGGGCTATGTCAGCGATTCGGAACGCCAGGGCGGCGCCGTGGTGTTTCACACGCCGACGCGCGACGAGATGAATGCGCGCGATCTGGCGTGGTGGACGTGGGTGAAGGGCGCGGCGTGGAATCATCCGAGCGGGCCCGGCAGCACGCTCGACGGCCGCCTGAACCAGCCCGTCACGATGGTCACGCAAGCCGACGCGCTCGCCTACGCACGTTGGCTCGGCCGCGATCTGCCGACCGAAGCCGAATGGGAATTCGCGGGCAAAGCCGGACACGAAGGCGCGGATCTCGACACCGCGCCGCGCGACGAACACGGCAAGCCGAGCGCGAACTACTGGCAAGGCGTGTTTCCCGTATTGAACACGAATGAAGACGGCCACGTCGGACTTGCGCCAGTCGGCTGCTATGCCGCTAACGATTTCAGGCTCTACGACATGATCGGCAACGCATGGGAATGGACCCGTGACGTCTACACGGGTTCGCACCAATCTCACACCAACGGCGACACGGCCGCGGTCGCGCCGCTGGGTCGCAAGCACGATACGCCGATGGTGATCAAAGGCGGCTCGTTCCTGTGCTCGCGCGACTATTGCGTGCGCTATCGGGCGGCATCGCGTGAACAGCAGGAGGCGGATTTGCCGGCCTCGCATATCGGCTTTCGCACTGTGTCGAGGGACGCGTCATGAAGCTCCTTAAATTTACAACCGCGCTGCTGCTGGGCGCGGCATTTTTGCTTCCGCGTGCGGAAGCCGCAGAATCGCAGGTCGTCAGGATCGGCGTGATTCCCGGTGCACAGGCACAAATCATGGATGAAGTACGCCATGTTGCAGCCAGCCAGGGACTGACGCTCGACGTCGTTGTATTCGATCGACCCGAGCGCATCGACGCGGCGCTCGCCGCGAAACAGATCGATGCGGCGAGTTTCGAAAGCGGTCCGAGTCTCGACGCGCAACGCAAACAGCACGACTATCCGCTGACCCGCGTCACGACGACCGTGACGTTTCCGATCGCGCTGTATTCGCGTACGCTGACCAACCTCGGGCAGTTGCAACGCGGCGCGACGATCGCCATTCCCGACGACGCCGACGGCACCTCGCGCGCCCTGATCCTGCTGCAGAACTTCACGCTGCTGACCTTCAGGGACAGCGCCGGCCTGCATGCCAGGCTCAGCGATATCACCAGCAACCGGCTGAATCTGAAGATTCGTCGCGTGCCGCGAGCGCACCTGTTCGATACGTTGAATAGCGTGGCCTTCGCCGTGATCGATAGCGACGACGCCGCGCGCGCGGGTCTCTATCCGGCACGCGACGGTCTCGGCATCGAAGACGCGCGCTCGCCGTACGCGAACGTGCTAACCGTGCGCGACGCCGACCGCGCGCAGCCGTGGGTTTCGCAACTGGTCGCCGCGTATCACTCGACCGACGTCGCGCATTTCATCCTGACGCGCTATCAGGACTCGGTGCGCCGGCCGTGGTAAACACCTTCTCCTTCGCGTGCTCGGCGTGCGGCAAATGCTGCAATACGCCACCGGCGATGACATTGCCCGAGTTGTTCCGGCATCGCGATCTGTTCATTGGTTGTCTGGCGATTGGCCGCGTACCGCGCAAGCGGCCCGGCGAACGGCTGCGTGCGGGTCGGCACGAAAGCGTACTCGACGAAGCGGATGCCGCCGCGTTTGCTTCGCTAGCGGATACGTTGCTGCATGGTGCCGGCGATACCTTCAGCATCGTCACGCAGGGCTACGACTACCCGTCTCTCGCACGCTGCCCCGCGCTCGAAGACGACGGACGCTGCGGCATCCATCTGAAGGGCAAACCCGTCACGTGCGAAGTGGTCCCGCTCGATCCGCTCGTGCCGGACACGCTGCAGCATCTGGTGCTGGCTGGGCGCAATCAAAGCGCGCTCTATCTCGGCGCCGATTGCATTCAGGAAGGACCCCGCGCCGACGCGACGCTGCTGGTTGCCGAGGGCCGAATCGAAGACGCGAGCGCTCAAAACGCGTTGGCGCGTCGCCGCCACGCGCTCGAACAGGAAAAGACGATGTGGGGTCGCGCCGTATTCGAATCGCTGCGTCAAGATCTGTTCGAATCGCCCACCGCGTTGGCTCGCATTCCCGTCGGGGTCTCTCTGACGATTTCGATCGTGCCGGCGCTGTTGGCCGTAGCCGGCGCGTCAGTGCGCTGCCGTGAGTGGTGTCTTGACTATATCGACAGTCAACTCGCGTTGATCGAATGCCGCATCGCGCAAGCGTTGCTGCGCCGTCGGCTCGACGATCGTCCGGTCACGCAGGAACTGCGCGGCTTCGCCAACGCGTTTCAGCGCGCCAGAACGCTGCTGACTGCGCCGACACAGAGCCGCAACGAAAACACGACCTTCGGTGCGAGCGTCGAAGCCTACTTATCCGGCGCGGACCGCTAACTAATCGGCTGCGCCGCCTCGGTCGCTGTTCTCCCTGACGATTCGCGCAATCAATGCGTCGGCATCACGCGACACGTTGTCGTGCACGCGGGTCGTCTGTGTCGCCGCCGGTGTGTCGTTGCCGATCAGATGACCGCCGCGCTGGTGCGTATCCACCGACACCTGCATCGACAAACCCAGCCGCAACGGATGCGCGGCCAGTTCCGCCGCATCCAGCGAAATCACAATCGGCACGCGCTGCACGACCTTGATCCAGTTGCCGGCCGCGTTCTGCGACGGCAACATCGAAAACGCGCTACCCGTACCCGCCGAAAAACCTTCCACATGCCCGCGATACACCACTTGCGAGCCATACACATCCGACACGATACGCACCGGCTGCCCCACCCGCATGCTGCGAATCTGCCCTTCCTTGAAGTTGGCCTCGACCCACAAACGTTCGAGCGGAATGATCGACATCAACGCGAGCCCCGGCCCAACCTGCTGCCCGATCTGCACCGAACGCTGGCCGACCGTGCCGTCCACCGGCGACACCACCGTCGTGCGCTGAAAATTGCGGTACGCGAGCCGCAATTGCGCTGCGGCCTGCAACACCGTCGGACTCGATTCGATCGGGAATTTGCCGCTTAACGCGCGCGCGGCGTCGAGTTGAACCTGCGCCGACGCGAGATTCGCCTGCGCGACCGCCACCGTCTCTTTGGCGCGCGCCAGTTCTTCCGGCGACACGACTTCCACCGACGCATGGTCGCGCGCCGCCAGCGCGCGTTGCGCCAAAGCGAGTTCGGCGCGGCGCGCGTCGATGGATTGCACGTACAGCTTGCGCGAGATCGTGGCGTTCGCCACCTGGCGCACGGCCAGCGTCAGTTGTGCGCGAGCCTGCGCGAACGCGGCGGCGGCCTCGGTGTCGTCGAGCTTGACGAGCGGCTGACCGGCACGCACCTGGCGCGTGTTGTCCACCAGAATATCCGTGACGGTACCCGGTATTTGCGCCGCGATCTGCACGATGTTGCCGGCCACGTAGGCGTCATCGGTCTCCTCGTAGAAGCGCGCGCTCAATCCCCAGTACGTGAGCCATGCCGCGCCGACAAGCGCCACCACGCCGAAGAAAATGGCGAAACGGCGCCGCCGTGCCGCACGTTTGCGGTCGTGCAGCGTATCCGCAGGGTCCGCCATGCTGGCCGCGTCGGGCTGTTCCTGGGTCCAGCCGGCGGCATGCTGTGCCTGTTTATCGTTGTGCATTCAATCGAAGTGCGTGTCCATGATGCGTGCGTGGGAGAAAAAGGCCGGCTGCGAGTGCGCGATCGGTGCGCCGGCCACGTTGCGTTCGTCAAAACCGCCGCCGAGCGCGCCGACCAGCGCCACTTGCAGCAAGCGGCGGCGGCCTTGCAGATCGACCTGCTGCGCGCGCTCGTCGAGCAGCGACAGATCCGCGAGCGTCACGTCCTTCTGCATGCCGATACCGCGCCGGTGTCGCTCCTCGGCAATCGCGACGATGCGCGAGGCCGCGTCCACCGCGCGCGCCTGTTCGAGCGCGAGCGTGTCAATGGTGCGCAGCGAGGTGAGCTGCTGGGCGACCTCGCCGAGCGCCTGGTCGATGGTCTTGTTGTAGAGGCCAACGGCCGCGTCCACATTGGCGTAGTCACCGCCTAGTTGCGCGCGCAACCGCGTTCTGTCGAAGATGGGCAGCGAAATGGCCGGCCCCACCGAACCGGTCAGCGCGGCGCGCGAGAACAGCGCGGCCGGCGTCAACGCAGTGAGCCCGGCAAACGCCACCAGATTCACATCGGGATAAAACTGCGCGCGTGTTGCGTCGGTATTGGCGAGCGCCGCTTCGGCCCGCAACCGTGCCGCGACAATGTCGGGACGACGGCCTAGCAGATCGACCGGCAGTTGCGCGGGCAACGGACTGTCAGCCGTCGCGGCAAGTCGCGGACGATGCAACGACAAGCCGCGCTCCGGACCGCGCCCCGTCAACACGCCGATCTGCAATTCGGTCAACTGGATACGCTCGTCGTTGAGCGCCTGCTGCGACGCGAGGCGGCTACGTTTGAGCGAGGCATCGGCTGCGTCGTACGCGTTGTCGATCCCGCGCGCGCCGCGCTCGCGCAGCACGGCGTCGACGTGGTCCGCGGCCTGTTGCTTTTGCAACAGGATTTCCTGCATCGCGAATGCGCGGTCGAGGTCGCAGTAGAGCGTCACCAAGGCGACCGTCAGCGTGAGACGCGCCTGTTCCGCGTCGATGCGAGCGGCGTCGCGCGTGGATAGCAGGCTGCGTGTCAGCGCGGCATTCTTGCCCCACAGATCGAGTTGATAACTCAAACCGGCGATCACCGCGGACGGCGACACCGTCGAATTGTTGAACAACTGCACCGGAATCTGCTGGCCGCCGACCGACACGTCGGCCACATTGTCCGGCTGCGGCAAACGGGTTTTGCTGACCGATGCGACCGCCGTGCCGGTCAAGCCAGTCAGCGACGCGAACTGTTCCAGTTGCGCCTGCGCCCCGCCGACTCGCGCCTTGGCGATCTGCAGATCGGGATTGTTCTGCAACGCTTCGGCGGCGAGTTCATTCAGTTGCGGATCGTTGTAGCGTTTGACCCAATCGGGCGCGGGCCATGCGCCGTTCGCGCCTGGGCCGACGATGCGCGCAAGCGAATCGGCGGAAGGTTTGAGCGGCTCGACGTTCGTGTGCAGACCGGCATCGCTCACGCAGCCGTTGAGCGATGCGGCAAGAAGAAGCGGCAACGCAGTTCGCGTGAATGAGAGGTTTTTAAGGCGTTGGCTCATGTCGTGCGTCTCGCGCCGCATCAGGAATGGCGCGGCTGATGCAACGCACCTTCGCCGCCGGCGGGTGTGATCGCAGTGCGCGCCCGAGCCGCCTTGGCCGCGAGGCGTGGACGCGTTTGTTCGAGCGGCCCCATGTGCCCGAACAGGCCGTCCCACAGACCTAGCGCGATCGCTTCGAGCTTCGCCAGCTTGTCCTGCTCGGCCAGCACGATCTGCACGATCTGCCACAACGTCAGCAGGTTCGGCACGACGGCAACCGGCAAGCGCAGTCCATATTGCAGCGCCAGTTGCATCGCATTGCGCGCGCTGTAGTAGCGGCGAAAGCCGGGATGATTCATCGTGGTCATTTCGAACGCGCCCAGTTTGTGGCGACGCCGCGCGCCGATCCGATGCGACAGCACCAGTTGCGGCACCACGTACAAAGGCACATTACGTAACAACGCGCGCAGACAGTATTCGGTATCGACGTGATCGATAAACAGCGCCTCGTCGAAACGGCCGAGGCGCGCGAACCCCTCGCGGGAAATCACGCAGCCCGACGAGATCAGAAACGCGCAACGCTGCAACGCGGCGTCGGCACGCACCGACAGCCGTTCAACCGCGAGGCCGCTGGTGGCGAGTTCGGGCAGAAAGCGCTGATCGTTTTCGTCGAAGATACGCGGCCCCAGCAGATACGCGTGACCGCCGAGCGACGCGCAACGCTCGCGCATCACTGTGAAATAGTCAGCGGGGGTCTCCGAATCCTGGTCGAACAGTGCGACCGCCTCCACGCCCTGCTCGAACAACGCCTGCAGGCCGCCATTGAAAGCACCCGCAATGCCGTGCCGGTTGCCGTGATGCAACAACGCGACGCCCGCCTCTCTCAACAGCGACGCCGCGCGCGGGTCGGGCTGCGGCGAGTTGTCGACCACCAGCAAGCGATCGCACAGGTGGCGCATGGCCACCGCACGCGCGAGTTGCTCGTCGCTCGGATGAAACAGCACGATCAGTGCGCCCAGCGTCGTCATCGTGATCTCCCTAGTGCCCCATGGTCATGGCCGCGCCCCGTCTCGGGCGCGTGAGCCACATCATTGCGGCGAGCACGAGACACGTGACGCTCGCCATCTGGAACATATCGCCGGTCGCCATCATGTAGGCCTGTTGCTGCACCACGTGATGCAAGGTGGCGAGTTCGCGCGCACCGTCGATACCCATGCCGTGCAGGCTCTGCACGAAACGCTGCGTATTGCCCGACGCTTTCGTCACGGACTGCGCGACGACGTCGTAGTGATACAGCGCGCGGTTGTCCCATAGCGTGACGCTCATCGCGGTGCCGAACGCCGCCGACAACGTCCGCAAAAAATTCGACAGGCTGGAGGCGGCGGCGAGTTTGTCGTCGGAGACACGCGAAAGCGTCGCGGCCGTGAGCGGAATGAAGAAGCACGGCAACCCGATGCCCTGGATCAAGCCCGGTGTGATGATCTGCGTGAACGTCATGGTCAGCGTGAAATGCGCGTCCCACCACAGCACGGCCGCGAACACGAGAAAACCGAATGTGGCGAGCACGCGAGCATCGAAACGCGCCGCGTAAATGCCGACCAGAACCGAGAACACCAACGCCAGCACGCCGAGCGGCGCGGTGGCGAGCCCGGCCTGATACGCGGTGTAGCCCATCACCGCCTGCAGCCACAGCGGAAAGATCACGCCGACCACGGAGAAGCTCATCATGCCGAGCGAGATGATCAACACGCAGAACGAAAACGTGCGATCCCGAAACAGGCTCAGATCGATCACCGGGTGCCGTTCGCCCGCCTCCCAGATCAGCAGCGACACGATCGCCAGCGCGGCGACGATCGCCAGCGTCAGGATCAACGGCGAGTCGAACCAGCCACGGTCGTGGCCGAGGTCGAGCACCACTTGCAGCGATCCGACGCCGACGATCAGCAGCACGATCCCCGGCAGATCGATCGGCGCGGCACGGGCGGCGCCGGGGTTACGCGCGTCGGCGCGTAGTAACGTCATGCACACCGCGAACGAAAAGATGCCGATCGGCAGATTGATCAGAAAGATCCACGGCCATGAAAAGTTATCGATGATCCAGCCGCCGACCACCGGACCGAAGATCGGCGCGAGCAGCACCGTCATCGCCCACAGTGCGAGCGCCACGATTCGTTTGTCGGGTGGAAAGGTGCGCAACAGAATGGTTTGCGACAACGGCACCATCGGCCCGGAAAAAAGCCCTTGCAACGCGCGACACACCACCAGCAGGTGAAAGTCGCCGGCCACGCCGCAGAGCAGCGAGGTCAGCGTGAAAAGAATCACGGCCCCGAGGAACAACCGCGTTTCGCCGAGTCGGCGCGAAAGCCAACCTGTCAATGGCACCGCAATCGCGGCGGCCACCGAGTACGAACTGATCACCCAGGTGCCCTGGCTGTTGGACACGCCCAGACCGCCGGAAATGGCGGGCACCGCGACGTTGGTGACGGTTGAATCCAGCACTTCGATAAAGGTCGCCAGCGAGAGCGCGAAGGTCAGCAACGCGAGCCGCGCGCCGCGCAAGCGTGGCGTGCCTGGTGTGCTACCTACGTTGCTTACGCTATCCACGCTGCCCGAACCCGGATGCATGCTGTCCGGCCCCCGCTCGCGCTCCGCGTCAGGCCAGCGTGCGCCTTCCGGCCGTGACGTGGCCGCGCTCATACGCCGTGTCCGCTCGCCGCCATGGCGAAACCAGGCACACGCTCGCGACTCGACACACGCGCACCGCCGCGCATGAAACCTTCGATAAAGCGCGCGGCCGCCTCGCAGCCATTCGGCGACGCGGCCAGTTGGTCCTGCATGCGCCCGCACTGCGTCGCGATCGACGGATCGCCGAGCACCTGCTTCAATGCGCGCGCAAGCGCTTGTGCGTGCAACGGTCCGTCGAGTCGCACGCCGCAACCGCTCGCCACCACCCGCTGCGCGTTATCGAACTGATCGTGCGCAAACGGCGTGACGACCTGCGCGATACCGGCGGCATACGCCAGCGCCGCCGTGCCGATGCCACCGTGATGCACCAATGCCCGGCAGCGCGGCAGAAGCGTCTGCAAGGGCACGTAACGCCGCTTCAGCAGCACGCTCGGCGCAGACGATCCCGCGCCCGGCTCCGGCGCTTGCGGCGTCAGCAGCAGGCCCCGCAGCCCGCTTTCACGCAATGCGCCGCGCACGGCCTCTTCATGGCGCTCGTGGTCGATCAGTGTCGAACCGGCCGTGAACACCACGGGTCGCTCCCCCGCCGCGAGAAATTCGTCCAGTTGCGGATCGGGCGCGGGCTCGCCCATATCGTTGAACAGCGGAAAACCGCTCAGCCGATGCGGCGTGGGCCAGTCCGGCTGCGGCCGCGCGAACCACTCGGGAAAGAGGCACAGCACGCCGTCGGTCGAGTGAAGCCATTGGCCGAAAATGCGCGTGGCCGGTTCCAGCCTCAGTTGCGCGCGCAACGTATTCAGCGCAGGACCGCAGACCTTGTCGAGCACCTGCAGCTCGATCACACGCAGCAGCGCCGACTTCACGACGAGCGGCAAGCCGCGCGGAATCGTCAGACGCGGATGCGTCGGCGGCGCATGCGCCGATAGCAACGTGGACGGCGACACCTGCACCGACACCAGCGGCACGCGATACAACTCCTGCATCAGCCGCGCGGAAAACGCCCACAGCGTGCCGACGAGGATCGTGTCGTCGTCGGTCAAGGACATGAGCGTCTGGAAATGCGGCTGCAAGGTCGGTGCGATCACCGCCCACAACGTGCGAAACGAGGTGCGCGGATTCCATAGCGCCGGGTTCGCCATGGCCGCCGCGTATTCATCCGCCGTACCGATCGACCTGAACGCGAAACCTTGCCGACGCGCCGCCGCCTCGAACGGCGGATGGCTGCAAAATACGATCGCGTGCCCGCGCGCCGCCAGGGCCGCGCCGATACCGAGCAGCGGATGAACGTCGCCCGCCGAGCCGATCGCGGTGATGATGACTCTGGTCATACCGGCGACTCAGAAGAGACCGGGAATCAGCGCGGCCACGTCGCGGCGATACTGTGCGTACGCTCCGCCGAAGTGGCCGGTCAACCAGCTCTCCTCGACACGCACCTTGTACGCCAGCGACGCGAAGATCAGCAGCAGCCCGGCCGCGCCGCGCCATTGCAAGCCAATGATCGCAGCGCCGACCAGCGCCAGCAGACACCCTGTATAGATGGGATGGCGGACCAACGCATAAGGTCCGCTGCGCACCAGTTCGTGCCCTTCCTTCAGCGTGACCGACACGCTCCAGTTGGTGCCGAGATGCAGCCGTGCCCACACGGAAAATGCCAGACCGGCCAACAGCACCGCGAGACCCGCGAGTTGCACCACGCCAAAAGACTGCGGATCGAACGACCACGCCGCGCGATTGAAGTCCGGCAGCACGATCAACGCGCCGCCCGCAATCAGCGGAATCGACTGCAAGGTGCGCGATCGCGAGGCCTCCTTGCGCGCGGTCGCCTTGACCCGGTTCGACGTCGCGATCCAATACGCGACCCACGCCGTCCACGGCATGACGATGGCAATGCTCTGAGCGAGATTCATGGCAGTTCGGCCTGTTGGAACGAGTGATCGGCGGTTGTCTCAAACGCCACGTTGCCAACGGTGGCCATGCCGGCCACGTTAGCGACAGGCGCTTGCGACGCCGGCAAAAGGGACGATCGTGCGGCAAGCGTCTCGAAGCAATCGAGCGCGCGCTGCACCGGCGGCGGCCCGAAGTAGTCGAGAATCGCGGTGCGCACCTGGCGCAACGCCGGCTTGCCTTCGAGGTCGAGGAAATGACCGGCCTGTCCGATCGTCGCGAACTCGGCACGCTTCAGATGCACGCTCAACGACCGGACGTCCTCCGGCGTGGTGTACTCATCGAGATCGCCGTTGATGAACTTCAGCCCGCAATCGATATTGCGGAATTCATGCAGGTACTGCTCGGGACGAATCGCCAGGATCTGCTCGACGTGAAACGCCACCTGCTCCTGCTCTTCGCGCGGCAGCGTGGTCAGATAGCGATAGTTGTAGAGCTTCATGATGCGCGACAGATGCTTGCCCACCGTGTCGTTGAGCAGTTGCGCGGCCTTCAGGTTTTCACCGGCTGCTATATGGTCACGCGCGGCGGTAACGTAGGCGGTCATCGCCTCGTTCAGGCGCGGCGAGAACGACGCGATCACCGCGCGCCTCACACTGGTGCGCTCCCGCGACAGCGCCAGCAACGAGGCCACGCCGCCCCAGGAAACCGATAACAGGAAACTCGGTTCGAATAAGCGTATTAGATAAAGCAGAATGTCGACTTCGTCGTCTTTAGACAGAACGAAGCTGCATTTATTATGCGTTTTCGATTGCCCGGCATAAGGCAAATCAAAACAGATAGGGTTATAGCGTTCGCCGAGATATTTGATTGTCTGACCGAACGAGGCTGTGGTAGCCAGCGCGCCGTTGATCAGAATGACACTCTCGAAGGCCGGATCGAATACGTGACGTTCAACGTAGACTTTCAGGCCCGCCGGCAGCGGAACAAGGAGTTTTTCGATGGGCATGGCGTATTCGCATGCACTTGCGTGGAAGCAAATGCGTACCGATACCGCGCCCGCACTCGCGGACGCCTTGCGGCCGTGCCACCGCGGATCAGGCCCATGCGACCTGCCTTTACGCCGGCAAGTCTGATCCGCGACGACCGCTCCTGCACCGAAGCCTTAGCTTCCGGTGCCTCGTGAACTATCTTATATGCACTAATTGAATGCACGCTAGAAACGCCCAACCGTGCTATTCATTGAATACCAGTCTGTCACTTCTGCGTTAAGACTAGATGTCAATATACGATAGCAAACCAGTTTTTAAAACAATTTCAAAACTATTTTTTCAGAAAATATTATTCATGCAGACGGCATGAGAAATGCGATGTTTAGGCGAATGTAGTCTATTTGTCAGAGTTGCGACTCCAGTAACGGGATACATTTCTCGATCAGCTTCTCGGTGAACGGCCGGTGCAACCAGGCTTCGAGCGTGACCTGTTGCGACTGCTTGAGGTCGTCGGCGAAAACCGCTGTTTGCTGCTTCGCGAAGTCGCGGTCGTAGATGTTCAGATTCGCTTCGTCGTTGAGCTTGAACGAACGACTGTCGAAATTGGTCGAGCCGACCGACACCAGGTACTCGTCCACCACCAGCAATTTGCAATGGAACATGGTGGGTTGATACTCGAAGATCTCCACACCCGCTTTAAGCAGATCGCCCCAACATGCACGCGATGCCTCGCGAACCGTGTGCGTGTCGATGCGCTTGCCCGGTGTGATGATTTGCACTTTCACACCGCGCTTCGCGGCCTCGACGATCGCGTTGATCGTCAGCTTGTCGGGCACGAAGTAGGCGCTCGCCAGATGAATGCTGTGAGTGGCCGCCGTGATCGCCATCAGATACATCAGCTGCATGTCGTCGCTGCCGCCCGATGGCGAGCTGCTGAACATGTGCGCGAGGCCTTCACCGGCGGCTTCCACTTTCGGAAAGTAGTCCGCGCCATGCAGTACATTGCCCGACGCTTTGACCCAGTTGTCCATGAACACGGCTTGCATGTGACCGACCACGGGTCCGGCCACGCGGAAATGCGTGTCACGCCAATGCTTTTCATCCTGCGCGTGGCCGGTCCATTCCGGTGCTATACCCACGCCGCCGGTGAACCCGATCCGTCCGTCGATCACCAGCAGCTTGCGGTGCGTGCGGTCGTTCATTCGACCGAGACCGGTCCAATGCGGCTTGTGATACTGAATGACTTCGGCGCCGCCGTCGCGCAGCAGCTTCAGATAGTGCTTGTCCATTTTCGACGAGCCGACCCAATCGAGCAGCACATGCACCGCGACGCCTTCGCGTGCTTTATCCGCCAGCGCCTGGGCGATCTGCTCGCCTATTTCACCGGACCAGTAAATGAACGTCTCGAAGGTGATGGTGTGGCGCGCGGATCGAATGCCTTCGAGCATCGAAGGAAAGATGCGGTCGCCGTTAAGCAGCATCTCGAAGCGGTTGCCGGCAATAACCGGCGGCCCCAGCAACAGTCCCATGGAACGCAGGAATTGCGGATCGTCGCTGGCATAACGACGCTCTATTTTGTGTTCGATCTTCTTCTCGCCACTCGACAGATTGGCAATCAGCAGAACGATAATGAGCGTAACGAACGCGGTAATAGGTATTGTCAGCATGCGTGGCCTCGATGCTAACCGGCGAGGCGCGCCGAATGCGCGCCCTGCGGTTCGATGAACAGATGCGGGCCCAAAGCCCGGCTTTTATCACGAACGCAGGACGCATTGCGCGTGCCCGTTGCAGGCCCGCGCCTTGCTACTCGACTACTTTATCTGACGAGGGAGAAGGCTTCACGGCTGGCAATTTCACCGGCGCCATAAACGCCGACCACCGTATAGTCCGACGCCACGCACTCGAAGGTGGATTCGCTGAACGTGATGACGAAATGCCGCTGTGCAGGGATGGGCGACGCGACTGCCGAAATCTCGGCCGCCAGCGACGAATTCATGACTTCGTGAACCGACAAACCGGTTAATCCTTGCGAGGCGAGCGGATGAATGTCCAGATCGACATCGCCGGGCGGTCCCAGCCGATGAAATACCGCGTCGGGAAACAGCACCGTGCAGTAAGGATCGTCGTCGGGATCGAATGGCCCGAAGCGTTCAAAGTCGGCTTCCGCGATCGGATAAGCCAGAATCACCCGGCCGGCGCTCGCGACGATGAAGGGTTCGGCGGCGTCTGCCGCGGGCTGAGGAACTGAGTCCAGCAGGACGACCTGGTCCTCCTGCTGGGATGATGCAAGCGTGCTGGTCATCTACTTCGCGACTCCGTGGCGCTTATGCGCCGGCTTGCACGGTTGAGGCTTGCGGCGCGGCTGCGGCGGCCGAAGCGGCTGCCTTTGCGGCGGGTTTGCGGCCCGGCGCTTTTCTCGCTACGCGGGTTGCAGCGGCTTTCTTCGCTGCGGGTTTCGCTGCCGCTGTTTTTCTGCTCGCTGCGCTGACCTTCTTTGCGGCGGTCTTTTTGGTGGCCGTCGCTTTCCTGGCCACGACTTTCTTTGCCGCTGCCTTCTTGCTCACCGCGCCGCTGGTGGCCGTCGCTTTTACTTTACCGGCCGTTTTGGCCACGGCTTTGCCCGCTTCTTTCGCTCCGGCTGCCGCGCTGTCGATCAGGAATTTGCTACGGTCTTTGACCGTTGCCAGCCATGCCGGCGCCGGACCGCGTCCACTCCAGGTCGCGCCGGTTTTCGGGTTGTAGTACTTGGGTGGCTGCGCGCCTTTAGGCTGACCTTTACCGCCTTTCGCGTGCGTGAGCGCCGCTTTCGCAACGGACTTCAATTCGCTCGCGCCTTCAACCAGGTATTGAGTGCGGTCTTTGACACCGGCAATCCAACCCGGCGCGCGGCCGTGACCGGTCCAGGTCGCACCGGTTTTATGATCGCGGTACTTGGCCGGCTTACCGCCCGTTACCGCTTTTACCTTAACGTTTCCGCCGTGGCCATTCAGGCCTTGTGCCGCGCGCCGCGCTTTTGCTTTGGCTTCGATATCCGTAGTAGTCAGGCCATGCTTGAGCATCAGACCGCGAATCTGGTCGACTGCGTCTTGTGCTTTCCTGGCAATAAGAACGTCCGCTTGCGCCTGGAGCTTCTTAAGCTTTGCTTGGATTTGCTCTAACGAAGGCATTTGATTGCTCCTTATATGTTGATCGATCGAACTATGCCACGAATGACACGAGAAAGGCAGATCTATGTGGCTATAAAGCAGCAGCCTTACCCGATCATGCATGCCGTGGAGTCCGAACCTTTCGGGTTCTCTACTCGTCACTACTCGAAAGCCATCCTTTTACTTCCCTTCCCCTTACCTCGCCGGTTGCCTTTCTTTTACTTCCGATCATTTTTTCCGAACCACTCACGCAGGCGTAAACACTACCGCCTGGCGATCGGCGATGTACCTCACGCTGCGTATGAAGCGGTATTGCTGATCGTCGGCGGTAATCTGGTTGAGTCCCAGGCGGGTGAGCGCCAGCATGTCGTCCGCCTGAGTCGCGGCTACTACGCCGTGATCCGTCAATTGCTCCAGCGCGCCGGATGGATTGCCGATATAAACACTGCGCACTTGCGTGCCGATCCGCATCAGGACCACGCTTTCTCCCTCATCGAGCGCCAGTTCGAGATAGCCGGCAAGCGTTCGCAACGACTCCGGCGTGCAAGTCTGAGACTGATAGATTGCAGCGTTCGATAACATCATTTGCGTTTCCCCGTGTCACGCGTCAAGCGAAGGCCGCCGCCGCGTGCGGCGGCAATAGTCGCTTCTACTATAGGCAAGCATTCGGAGATTCAAAGGAGAGCGGTCGTTTTTTTATCGTTTGAGTGGGTTTGCACGCTGAACGGCTTTAAAAAATCCCATTGTGGGCAAGCCGAGTTGCTGAACGGGCTATTGAAATAGCACCGGTTAGCGCCACCTTGGGACAACTCAACAGAACGGTACTTTCAGATGAAAGCTGGTTACATCAAAACGGCCCTCGCGTCGCTGGCACTCACTTCGGCAGCGATCGGCACGGCGAATGCCGCCGGTTGTATCAAGGGGGCTGTCGTAGGCGGGGTGGCGGGGCACTACGCCGGGCATCATGCGGTAGTGGGCGCGGTGGGCGGCTGTATCGTGGGACACCATCTGGCCAAAAAACACGCGCAGGAACAGGCCGCGCAGCGCCAACAGGTGCGAGCGGAATAGCCGGAAAGTACTAAAAAGGCGGAGAGGCGGCGGCAGTTTTCACGGCCGCCGCCTACCAGGCAAACGCGCAAACGCGTCACCGATCAACCAACCGGCGCAATTACGCTATGCGCACACCATGAGCCGGCAGAATCTCCTGCGTCGTCACGAAGCGGTGCTCTTTGACCGAGTCATGAAATAGACGGTAATCGCTCTTCTCAAACGCATCCGTCCATTGGGGCTTATCGCCCGTATCGTCATCCAACTGCAATCCGGTGGCGTTGCACTTCCAGGAACCGGGGCCTTTGGCCACATACTGTGGAATCGACTCCCGCAAACCCGGAATGCCGCCCGTACTCACCACGTCGCAAATCGTCTTCAGGCGCTGGTTATCGTCCAGATTCCGATTGGTATCGAGAAGCTCGGTGAGCGCCTCTTTCACGTTCGGCGGCAAACCGGGTTGCGTTTCAAAGTCTTCCCGATTGGCGACATAGGCGCGCACCGCGCGGCAAGCCATCTCGGCCGCTTGCACGAACTCCGGCAAATTATGTCTTTCGATGAACTCGTTTCGACCGTCGATGTAGTGCCATTTGGCCCATGGCTGGTCGGGATAGTGCAACGCGGCGCCGTGACCGACCGGCAGCGCCACCGTCAGCACGTCCTCTTCGATGTGTTCGATCAGATGCTGGGTGACCAGTTTCAATCTGGCAAACCAGCCTTTGCGCGTGCAATCCTGCGACTCCAGTAAATGAACCCGGTTCGCCGGACTCTCGATACCGGAGAATCCCTGGTGTGCCCAGGTATCGACGTAGGTGTGAAGCGTCACGCCGAGACGGTGCAATGCCGTTTCCGCGCCCCGCTGCCGGATCGCCCGGCGCACCATTTCGCGCGCCACCTCGCTATCCGGACGGCACACGGCTTTTTCCTGAAGCGTGTCGCCCTCGCCTGCCGGCAGAAAATGAAAAGGCGCCCAGACGAGACGGTTCTGGTCATTCTCCGTGTTCGCATAGTCGAACATCTTGTGCGCGGTGGCGAAGCGCTCGAACGTCTCGCCCCCTTCAAAGCGCAGTATTCCGGCCGTCGTCGCATCGTCGACATACTGGCAGGCATGCGCGACGGTGAGCGCGTCGCTTGTCGCCATGCCGCCAATGCGCGCGGCGATATAGACCACACCATAGTGAAAGTCGATATTCATGGCAGGCGCTCCAGACGCGCGGCGAATGACGGTGGGATCGTTCAGGTTGGTGCGGCCAGGCAGAATCCGCGTCGGCGCACGGCTAGAGAGTAAACGAAGAACGCCGGCCGGACTTTAAATAAAGCGCGCTCGCGTCGACTCGCTTCTGACACTCTTCCGACACCCTTCTGACACGCACAGTACGCGGAATGAAAAAAGCCCCGCTGCGATTTCCGCAGCGGGGCTTTCTCTTTGCGCAGATCGCGCTTTATTGCTTGACGATGTCGACCAGTTCGACTTCAAACGTCAGGTCGCTATTCGGCGGAATCACGCCGACGCCACGATCGCCATAAGCGGTCGCCGCCGGGCAGGTCAGCTTCGCCTTACCGCCCACTTTCATCTTCTGCACGCCTTGCGTCCAGCACGGAATCACGCGGTTCAGCGGGAACGTAGCCGGGCCACCGTGGCTCGCGGAACTATCGAACTCGGTCCCGTTGGCCAGCGTGCCACGGTAGTTGACCTTGACGACGTCGGTAGCGGCCGGTTGGGCGCCGGTGCCCTGCTTCAGTTGTTCGACGATCACGCCGGAAGGCAGTTTTTCGGTGGTGGGCGCGGCGGCCATTGCCGCCGAAGACAACACGGCTGCGGCGACCAAAGCAACGATAGATTTCAAAGCAAGTCTCCAGGTGAAGGGTGCGCGTCATTGTAACGGATCACCTGGCGTGCACCCCGGGCCCGGGTAGTCCATGGATTGGCACGTTGCCAATCGGCTCCGCGAAAGACTTAATGAGAACAGCGTTCTGGCAGCGCTTTCACCGGCGCGGATCTATTCGGCGTCGGTGTCTTCGTTTTCGTTGTTGTCCATCAGCGGACCGCTTTTCGCCATTTCACGCTGATTCAATGACACCGCCCGTTGCTCCATCCGTTTAAGTAGTCCGTCGAGAAGAACGGCTTCTTCATCGCTCAGACAGGCGGCGAACTCAGTGTTATAGCGTTGCCCGCTCTTTCGTGCGTGCTCGTAGACCTGACGGCCGGCTTCGGTCAGCGCGAGTACGGTCAGTCTCTTGTTCTCCGGCAAGCGCGTTTTCGCAATCAGGCCTTTGTTGACCATATTCGCGACGCAGCGGCTTGCGACCACCATATCGAGCGCGGCCTGTTCGGCGAGTTGCGTCAGACTCGCATCCGGGTATTTACCGACGAACGCGAGAATGCGCCAGTCACGCCGGGTGATGCCGAGTTCTCGCCGGAACATCAGGCCGACACCCTGAACCGCCACTCGCGCCAGGTTATGCAACCGGTACAGCAGGAATTCGTCGATGTGCTCGGGATGCTTCAACACAGGCGGCAATGAAGGATCGGACACGGTGAGTGTAGGGAATTTGTTGGCTCGCCGGCCATTATGACGCGCTTTTCCCGCAACGGCGCCGCCCTATTGTGCATTCGCACATATATTTGATTAGGTCAATCGTGGCGTTCGTTTCTAGCATCGAACATGTTTCCGGTTCGTTACCGCTTCTTCTCTCTATTCTATTCAGGCCGCAAGGCCGCAGACGGTGCTTACAGATGGCGGACACCCGCAACGTTCTCTTTATCATGTGCGACCAGCTACGCCGCGATCATCTGGGCTGCTACGGACACCCTTACCTGCGAACCCGGCATATCGACGCACTCGCTTCGCGCGGCGTACGCTTCGACAATGCCTTTGTCAGTTCCGGCGTTTGCGGTCCGTCGCGCATGTCGTATTACACCGGCCGCACAATGAGCAGTCACGGCGCAAACTGGAACCGCGTGCCGCTCTCGATCGGCGAAATGACGCTCGGCGAGTACCTGCGACTCAATGGCCGCTCACTCGCGCTGGCCGGCAAAACCCACGTCATGGCCGACGCCCATGGTATGGAGCGGCTCGACATCGCCCGGCAAAGTCCGCTCGGCCGCCGCCTGTCGACAGGATCGTTCGACGAACTCGATCGTTACGACGGTCATCACGAACCGGGCAAGGAAAGCGGCTATCCGGCCTTTCTGCGCGAACATGGTTACGCTAGCGACAAACCGTGGAGCGATTTCGCCATTAGCGTGGAAGACGATAGCGGCGCGGTCCACTCGGGCTGGAAAATGCGCAACGTTCGCTGGCCGGCACGCGTGGCCGAACCGCATTCCGAAACCGCGTACATGACCAGTCAGGCGATCCGCTATATCGAGCAACAAGGCGACGAGCCGTGGGCCTTGCATTTGTCGTACGTAAAGCCGCATTGGCCGTATGTCGCCCCGCGCCCGTATCACAACCTGTATTCGCTCGACCAATGTCTGCCGCTCGAACGCCGGGCCGCCGAACTCGACAACGCGCATCCGGTCGTCGCCGCGTATCGCACTCAGGAAGAGTGCGTCAATTTCGCGCGCGAAGAAGTCTCGAACACGGTGAGACCGGTCTACCAGGGTTTGATCCAGCAGATCGACGACCATCTCGGCCAATTGTGGGAAACACTAGAACGCCTCGGCCGCTGGGAAGATACGTTGATCGTGTTTACCGCCGACCACGGCGATTTTCTCGGCGACCATTGGCTCGGCGAAAAAGAACTGTTCTACGACACCGTGCAGCGCGTGCCGATGATCGTCTACGATCCGTCGACCCAGGCCGACGCAACACGTGGTAGCGTCGAACCGCGCTTTATGTCCGGTATCGACGTAGTGCCGACGGTACTCGACGCGCTCGGTCTGCCGGCTTATGAAGAGCGTATCGAAGGACGTTCGGTATTACCGCTCACACGCAATGAAGCGGATGGCGCGCAGGGCTGGCGCGATTACGTGGTCGCCGAACTCGACTACAGTTTCCGCGGCGCGCGGCTCGCGCTCGGACGTCAACCCGACGAATGCCGCGGCTGGATGGTGCGCGACTCGCGTTGGAAGTACATTCACTGGCTAGGCTACCGGCCGCAACTGTTCGATCTGGCGAACGATCCGCACGAATACGCCGACCTCGGCGCCGACGCCAGTCATGCCGCGATCCGCGAGCGGATGCACGCAAAACTCGCGGACTGGTACGGCTCGCTGAAGCAGCGCGTCACGATCGACAATCCGACCGTGGAAAGCAAGACCAACACGCACAAGGATTGGGGCGTGTTCTTCGGCGAATGGTAAAAAGTAATGCGACGTAGGCGGCTATAACAACGAATCCAGTCCGCCGATAAGATCACACCACAGGCGTGCCGACCGATCCGGCCAGCACGTCAGGAGACACAGGATGCAGCGTTCGTCAGACCTCGCGCCCGAAGACGCGATTTATCGCAAGATCGCGCGGCGCATCGTGCCGTTTCTGTTCATGTGCTACGTGGTCAATTTCATCGACCGCGTCAACATCGGCTTCGCGAAGCTGCAGTTCCTGCAAGACCTCAAACTCGACGACGCCGTCTTCGGACTCGCGGCGGGCATGTTCTTCGTCGGCTATCTGGTGTTCGAGTTACCGAGCAATCTGCTGCTGGAGAAGGTCGGCGTACGTAAAACGCTGCTGCGCATCATGGTGTTGTGGGGCAGCCTGACGGTACTGCTGATGTTCGTGAAGAGCGCGCACATGCTGTATCTGCTGCGCTTTCTGCTGGGCGCCGCCGAAGCCGGCTTCTTTCCCGGCATCATTCTGTACCTCACCTACTGGTTTCCCGACCGCCAACGCGGGCGTATTACGAGCCTGTTCATCATGGCGGTGCCGCTCGCGGGGATTATCGGCGGCCCGTTGTCGGGCTGGATCATGGTGCATTTCCACGACACGCTCGGCTTGCGCGGCTGGCAGTGGCTGT
Source organism: Burkholderia sp. 9120 (assembly GCF_000745015.1). Classification (NCBI taxonomy): domain Bacteria; kingdom Pseudomonadati; phylum Pseudomonadota; class Betaproteobacteria; order Burkholderiales; family Burkholderiaceae; genus Burkholderia; species Burkholderia sp. 9120. The sequence goes on from NZ_JQNA01000002.1 coordinate 5,348,896, forward strand.
TCCTGATTGAAGGCATACCGGCTATCGCGCTCGGCATTATGGCCCTGCTCTACCTCGACGATCGCCCCGCGAACGCCAGATGGCTGAGCGACGCCGAAAAGGCCCACGTGAGCGCCGCGCTGGAAGCGGACCGCAAACAACGTGGCGTGCATCACGCGCCGCCGGCACGGCTCGCGGATGTACTACGCAATCCCCGCATCTATCTGCTGTCGGCGATTTATTTCTGTGTGTTCATGGGACTCAATGCGATCGGCTTCTGGATTCCGACGCTGCTACGGCACGTCGGCGTGCAGCAACTCGGCCATATCGGCTGGCTGAGCGGTGGCATTTCGGTGTGTACGGCGATCGGCATTGTCGCGATCGGCCATAGTTTGGATCGACGCGCGGAACGGCGTTGGCATGTCGCGGGTTGCGGCTTCGCGGTGGCAATCAGTTTTCTGTTGCTGCCGCTCGCCGCGCATAGCGTGCCGTTCACGGTCGCTTTGCTGGTGGTCGCGTCGATCTGCATCTATGCGACGCTCAGCATCTTCTGGACGATCCCGACCGCGTATCTGGATGGCGGCGCCGCGGCAGCCGGAATTGCGACGATTACCGCGATCGGCGCAATCGGCGGCGCCGTGAGTCCTTCGCTGATCGGCATGCTGAAGACGCAAACCGGCAGTGTCTATGCCGGTTTTGCGGTGGTCGCCGCGCTGCTGATCGCGGGCATGATTGCGTTGCTGTGGGCCGTGCCGGCGCCGCAATCGAAACCGCTTGGTGCGGTGCGGGCGGCCGTTTCGAAGTAGCTTTCGATGTAGCTTTCGACGTAACCACAGCGGGCCGCCGCCGTGCGTCAGTCCAACGGGTGCACTGTATAGCTGCCGGTCGGCGCTTCGTCGCGCGCGTTGAAATCCGCAAGCACGGTTTCGCGTTCGCGGACATCGGCCAGCACCGCCGGGTCGAGTAGCGCGGTAATCACGTCGTCGCGATCGCGGCTCGCCTCCGCCACGACGTCGCCATACGGGCTCCAGATTGCGCTCGCGCCACACGTCGACCAGCCGCCGGTGGTGCCGACGTGATTCGACAGCAGCACGTACATCGTATTGTCGAAAGCGCGCGCCGGGAACCAGATGCGCGACTGGTGGTAGCCGCTCTTCACACTGAAGAGCGCGCTCACCAGATAAGCATGCGCACCGTTGACTGCCGCGAGCCTTGCGTGCTCCGGAAAACCCGAGTCGTAGCACACGCCGAGTGCAAGCCGCCAGCCGTCGAGTTCCAGCATGCAGCCTTGCGCGCCGGGCTGATAAATGCTCGTCTCGCTGCTATACAGGTACTGCTTGTGATACGGCTCGATCTGCTCGCCGGACCGGTTGAATATCAGCGACGAAATATGCAGGGCACTCGCATGCCGCGTCGCCGCGCCGACAATCACCGCGATCTCGCGCCGGCGGCACACTTCGCGGATCGGTTCGAGGCACGCGTCGTGGGCTTCGAAAGCGTACTTCGCGGGGTCGCCGGCAATCAGGTCCGGTTCGTAGCCGCTCAGGAATTTCTCGGGAAAAACCACCAGTTTCGCGCCACGGTCGGCGGCGAGACCGGTCAGTTCGACCGTTCTGGCGATATTGGCGGCGACGTCGCCGGATACCGGTTGCGCTTGCGCGGCGGCGATCCGCAGGGACGTTTGCGGCAGCGAGGCCTGATTACGATTCAACGCGAACTCCGTTTTGAATGGACGGTTGGCTGCAGGTTGCCCGCCCGCCTTCTATCGTCAAGATCGAGCGCGCGAAGCCCTGGCATTTAAACACGGCGGTACGTCCGGCGTCAGTGCGAGGGTGTGATGATGAACTTGCGGCGCGTTCCCTGTGTCCACAGAGAACATGCACCGCGAGGCCTTCGTCACGCCGCGAATCCCATGCTAAAGAGCGCTTTCGATGATCGAGCCGGTTGATCCCGACGAGCCTGAGGCTTCCGGACCCGACGTGCTGCCCGAAAGGCGGCGCGCGCCCAGGGCTCGCCGGATTCCACGCAGCCGCGAACAGCAGGCACGGCTCGATGCGCGCGAGCCGGCTTTCGAGCCGATTCCCTTTGCACTCGACGAGGCCGCCGCGCGTCGCCCATTCGCCGACAAACTCGATGCATGGTTCGAGGCGCGCCGCTGGCAGCCGTTCGAGTTTCAACGCGAGGTCTGGCGCGAGATGGGTCGCGGCGCGAGCGGGTTACTGCACGCGACTACGGGTGCCGGTAAAACCTGGGCGGTGTGGTTCGGTGCGCTTGCAACTTTCGCGGGTGCGGGTGAATCTGCTGTCAGATCCGCCGCCCAGCGCAGCCCGCCACGCACGCAACCGGCCCCGCTCACCGTGCTGTGGATCACGCCGATGCGCGCGCTCGCCGCCGACACCGCCCGTGCCTTGCAAAGCTCGGCGCTCGAACTGGCCGTCCCGTGGAGCGTCGGCTTGCGAACCGGCGACACATCGTCGGCCGAGCGCGCGCGGCAGAACCGGCGCATGCCGTCGGCGCTGGTCACCACGCCCGAAAGCCTGACGCTTATCCTCACGCGGCCCGACGCGCGTGGCGTGCTCGCGCAGGTGCGGCTGGTGGTGGTCGATGAATGGCATGAGCTGCTCGGCAACAAGCGCGGCACGCAAACGCAACTCGCACTCGCGCGTCTCGCGCATTGGCGCCCTGAAGTGCAGGTGTGGGGCCTGTCGGCCACGCTCGGCAACCTGCCCTTCGCTGCCGATGTCTTACTCGCGCCCGTCAAAACGCCGCGCGTCGACGTGCACGGCGCGCTGCCCAAAGCACTGATTGTCGATACGGTCATTCCCGACACGATCGAGCGGTTTCCGTGGGGCGGCCACGTCGGCATGCGCCAGGTCGGCGCGGTCGCCGAGGCGATCGGCGACGCGCAGACATCGCTCGTTTTCACCAACACCCGCTCGCAATGCGAAGTCTGGTATCAGGCGTTGCTCGAAGCGCGGCCCGAATGGGCCGGCCTGATTGCGTTGCATCACGGTTCGCTCGATCAGGAAGTGCGCGAATGGGTCGAGCGTGGCCTGAAGACCGGCTTGCTGAAGGTGGTTGTGTGTACATCGAGCCTCGATCTCGGAGTCGATTTCTTGCCGGTGGAGCGCGTGTTTCAGATCGGCTCGCCCAAAGGCGTCGCGCGGCTGATGCAGCGCGCGGGACGCTCGGGGCATGCACCCGGCCGACCGTCGCGCGTGACGATCGTGCCGACGCATGCGCTCGAACTGGTCGAAGCCGCCGCCGCCCGCGAGGCCGTCGCGAAGCGTCAGATAGAAGGCCGCGACACGCCCGATAAACCGTTCGACGTGCTGGTGCAGCATCTGGTGACCGTGGCGATCGGCGGCGGTTTCGACGCGCGCGAACTGATCGGCGAGATTCGCAGCACGTACGCGTACCGGCATTTGACGCAGGCCGAGTTCGACTGGGCGCTCGGCTTCGTGGAAGGCGGAGGCACCGCGTTGCGTGCCTATCCCGACTACCATCGCGTGCTGCGCGACGGCGACGGTGTGTACCGTGTGCCGCGCGACGATCTGGTGCGCCGGCATCGCAACAACATCGGGACGATCGTCGCGAACGGCACCTTGCATGTCGCTTATCTGTCAGGCGGGAGAATCGGCGCGATTGAAGAGTCGTTCATTTCGCGGCTGAAACCAGGCGATATTTTTACCTTCGGCGGACGCGCGCTCGAATTGATTCGCGTGCAGGACATGACCGCGTGGGTGCGTCGCGCGACCTCGTCTCGCGGGGCGATGCCGCAATGGGCCGGCAGCCGCATGCCGTTGTCGTCCGAACTCGCCGATGCAACGCTGACGATGCTGGCGCGCGCCGCCGCCGGCGTCTACGACGAACCGGAAATGCGCGCCGTGCGGCCTCTGCTCGACTTGCAGCAGAAATGGTCGGCGTTGCCCGAGCCGGGTGTGCTGGTGGTGGAGTTGCTGAAATCGCGCGAGGGCCACCATTTCTTTTGCTATCCCTTTGCGGGGCGCACCGCGCATATCGGTCTCGGTGCATTGTTGGCGTGGCGAGTCGCGCGTGAACAGCCTGGTACTTTTTCGATTTCAATGAACGACTATGGTTTCGAGCTGTTGTCCGCGCAACCATTCGATTGGGCCGCGCAACTCGAAAGCGGATTGCTTTCTTCCGACGCGCTCGAGCATGACATTCTCGCGAGCCTGAATTCGTCGGAACTCTCGATGCGGCGTTTTCGTGAGATTGCACGCGTGTCGGGGCTGGTCTTTCAAGGGCACCCAGGGCAGCAAAAAAGCGCGCGGCAGTTGCAGGCGTCGAGTGGTCTGTTCTATGAGATCTTCCGCAATCACGATAGCGACAATCTGCTGCTCGATCAGGCCGATGCCGAAGTGCTGTTGCAGGAGCTCGACGCCCAGCGCATTCGCGTTGCGCTCGAACGGATGAATGCCAGCCGCGTGGTGGTGATGCGGCCGAAAAAACCGACGCCATTTGCGTTTCCGTTGATCGTCGGACGCTTGCGTGAGAAGGTCAGTACCGAGAAGCTCGCGGATCGCGTCGAGCGGATGTTGGCGGAGCTTGAGAAGGCGGCTCGTGTATGAAGACTACGTCGTTGAGGGTGGGGATTGCCGGACATGCTCTCGTGCTGTCGAGCTTGCGCGCGATTTTCGATCCGGCATTGCGGTGTTTGTTCGTCGCCGATGCGCATTTTGGCAAAGATGCAGTGTTTCGTGCGCGTGGCATTCCCGTGCCGGTTGGCTCGACTGCGGACAATTTGCTGCGGCTCGATCTTTTGATTAGCGAGTTCGAGCCGACGATGCTCGTGTTTCTTGGCGATCTGCTGCACGCGCGCGAGGCGCATTCCGTTGAGACGTTGGACGCGTTGCATGGCTGGCGTGCGCGGCATGCTGGATTGCGCGTGGTGCTGGTTGAAGGGAATCATGATCGGCATGCCGGTGCATTGCCGGATTCGATGGACGTTCAATGTGTGCAGGAGCCCTGGCGGATTGGGCCTTGGGCGGCGTGCCATTTTCCGCAGACGGTGGACGGCGCGTATGCGCTCGCGGGACATGTGCATCCGGTTTATCGGGTGACGACGCGGGTCGATTCGGTGCGCGTGCCGTGTTTTCGATTTGGCGCGGTGTGTGGAGTGCTGCCGGCGTTTGGGAGCTTTACCGGTGGAGCGCGGGCGCATGAGCCGGTGGCGGGGGAGAAGGTTTTTCTGGTGGTGGAGGAAAGGGTGATTGCTGTTTAGTGGGCGAGTGGAGAGTGTGGGGTTTTCGTCGGAGAAGAGCGGACGGTGAACTGTCCGCTCTTTTTTTGCCTGGACGGCCGGTTGATGCCGGCCGTCGCGCGCTGAAGGCGTGCAGTTGAGTTAGTGACCGCGGCCGTGGCCACCGGAGCCGGAGCCGGAGCCGCCGTGGCCGCTGTTGCCACCGCCGTCGCCATGGCCGCCATCGCCGTGACCGCTATTGCCGTGGCCTCCGTCGCCATGACCGCTGTCGCCGTGGCTACCGTCTCCATGACCGCCGTCTCCATGACCACCATCACCATGACCGCCGTCGCCGTGCCCACCGTCTCCATGACCGCTGTCGCCATGGCCACCGTCTCCATGGCCGCCATCTCCATGACCGCCATCTCCATGACCGCCATCTCCATGACCGCCATCTCCATGACCGCCATCTCCATGACCGCCGTCGCCATGACCGCCGTCTCCATGACCGCCATCGCCGTGACCGCTATTGCCGTGGCCTCCATCGCCATGACCGCCGTCTCCATGGCCACCATCGCCGTGACCGCCGTCGCCATGACCGCCATCGCCATGACCGCCATCGCCATGACCGCCATCGCCGTGACCGCTATTGCCGTGGCCTCCGTCGCCATGACCGCTGTCGCCGTGGCCACCGTCACCATGACCGCCGTCGCCATGGCCACCGTCACCATGACCGCCGTCGCCATGGCCACCATCGCCATGACCGCCGTCTCCATGACCGCCATCGCCATGGCCGCCGTCTCCATGACCGCCATCGCCATGACCGCCGTCGCCGTGCCCACCGTCTCCATGACCGCTGTCGCCATGACCGCCATCGCCATGGCCGCCGTCTCCATGACCGCCATCGCCATGACCGCCGTCTCCATGGCCTCCATGATGACCACCACCGGAGCCGCTTCCACCACCAGTCCCACCGCTTCCTGTTCCACCGCCTCCTGTCCCACCACTTCCCGTACCACCGCTTCCCGTCCCGCCACTGCCTGTCCCGCCACCTCCCGTCCCACCACTTCCTGTCCCACCACTGCCCGCACCACCACTGCCTGTTCCACCACTTCCTGTTCCGCCACTTCCCGTTCCGCCGCTTCCGGTCCCACCGCTTCCCGTTCCACCGCTACCTGTTCCGCCACTTCCCGTTCCGCCGCTTCCGGTCCCACCGCTTCCCGTTCCACCACTTCCGGTTCCACCGCTTCCAGTCCCGCCGCTACCTGTTCCGCCACTGCCCGTTCCGCCGCTTCCGGTTCCACCACTGCCCGTCCCGCCGCCACCTGTTCCACCGCTTCCAGTCCCACCACTTCCGGTTCCACCACTTCCGGTTCCACCACTGCCCGTCCCACCACTTCCCGTCCCACCCTTCCCGCCACTTCCACTTCCACTTCCACTTCCACTTCCACTTCCACTTCCACTTCCACTTCCACTTCCACTTCCACTTCCACTTCCACTTCCACTACCACTACCACTACCACTACCATTCCCGCTACCGCCCCCCGCCGCAGCCCCAAGTCCCGCAGCGCCAAGTCCCACAGCCCCACCATTCCCCGAACCACCACCACTACCATTCGCACCGCTTCCGCCCGCGCCTCCCGACGCGGCCCCGTTACCATTGCCGCTACCGTTCTGCGCCCCCGTCGCCGACGTCGCCCCCAAACCCGCCGCGGCTGCGACGCCAACCCCACCGGTCGTCAGCAAACCGCTGCTCTCCCGCTTGCAGCCCAGCGTGTCGAACGTCGGACAGTCGATCGGCAACGTCTGCGCCACCACCAGCTTCGGCGCACCGCCCGAGGGCGTGCCCGGCGCCGGCGCGTTCGTTTGCGCACCCGCCATCGCCGCATACAGACTCACCGCCACCGCCAATACCGCCCGGCGCGTCCCAAGAATGCGCGTGTCCCCATTGTGCTTTTTCATTTCAGCCTCCTAACTAAACGCCTCGAACGACCGGCCCGAATAACAGATGAATCTGCGTTCCCTGTTAAAAGTGAAACTTCAAAGCCCAGTCGGTATTGCAAGGCGTCACGCTAAAACAGCGTCACGTCAGGTATCTCTCACGGAAAATCCCGGTCCGATTCGACGTGATCCGAGAGAAACGACAGGCTGCGCCAAAAGAAAATTTGAAAGAGCACAGCAGGGCCTGATGGAGGTTGAAGTTATGCGCAGCATCACGCAGCGACCGTGCGCTAGCCCACGCAATGCGGAATCGATGGAGGTTTTTCGATTAAATGCACGATTGAATTGTTAAGGATCGTCAATTACCGTTTTTAAAGAAGCGTCGGAAATTTTCGCCTTTTATCTATACAGTCCTAACTATTATTTTTACTTCATCAGATGAATCAGATCAGCGAATTACCTAAGTGTTAGTCCGGAGATAAAAGAGCACCCGCCGCAGCCACTGTGAGAGTAGTCACACAGACACAACAAACCAGCCGGGCTCCGCACTCCCGCACCTTCATCGCGGCATTGAAACTCGGCATCGGCTCTGAATCAGGCGACAATAGGAACATCGCCACTTCATCGACAACAGGGAAACAGATGCTTCTATCCGAACAATGGGTACTGGTAACGGGCGGCGCCCGCGGACTCGGTGCGGCGATCACGCGCGCGCTGGTACGCGAAGGCGCGAGCGTGGTCGTGAATTACCACAAGAGCGAAACGTTGGCGCTCGCATTGAAGGAAGAACTCGGCGACCACGTGTTGCCGCTGCAGGCCGACATCACCGATAAGGCAGCGGTCGCGCGCCTCTTCGACATGGCGCAGGCGCAGACCGGGCAGCCTATCGTATCGGTGGTGAACAACGCACTCGCCGACTTCCGCTTCGACGGCGACGCGCGCCCGACTATCGACTCCATCGACTGGGCACGCTTGCAGCAGCAACTCGACGGCTCGCTCAAGGGGGCGCTCAATACGATTCAGGCGGCAGTAGCGGGCATGCGTTCGCGAGGCTTCGGACGCATCGTCAACGTGGGCACCAATCTGTTTCAGAACCCGGTGGTCCCCTATCACGACTACACGGCGGCCAAAGCCGCGCTGCTGTCGCTGACGCGCACGGCCGCTCACGATCTCGGCCCCGACGGCATTACGGTGAACATGGTATCGGGCGGCCTGCTGCGCACGACAGATGCCAGCGCGGCCACGCCGGAATTCGTCTTCGACCTGATTGCGAATTCAACGCCGGTCCGGCGCGTCACCACGCCGGAAGAATTCGCCGACGCCGTGTTGTTCTTCCTGTCGCCGTGGTCACGCGCCGTGACCGGCCAGAATCTGATCGTCGACGGTGGCCTCGTGAAAGGCTAGACAAACGCCGCGCGCCACGGAACACAAGAGCACGACAGCTCGACCCGACCATTCCAGCCGCTCAACACGCAAAGCCCATTCATGCGCCGAGGTCAGGCACGCGAAATGCTGGTTAGCAAGCGACGTAGGCTAGGGTTGACGTCACGGCACGACCGCTCTCTCGCAGGGCGGCAACAACGACAGCACATAAGCAAACACAATTTCAATAACGCAAAGGAAACCATCATGCGCAGACGACAATTCATCCTCACCGGCAGCGCCGCTCTCGCCACCGCCGGCCTCAGCCTCGCCGGCTGTACGACGACGTCGCCGTCCTCGAGCGCGTCGCCGTCCGCGAACGCGGGCAAGCGCGACACGATCAACGCAGGCATCGACTCGACAATGTCGCGGCTGTTTGCCAACGTCGCCGGTTCACGTGAACTGGTGGGCAAAGCACGTGGCGTGCTGGTGTTCCCGTCGGTGATTTCAGCGGGCTTCTGGGTCGGCGGCCAGTATGGCGAAGGCGCACTGCGCGTGGGCGGCCGCACGACGGGCTACTACAGCACCGTCGCGGGTTCGTTCGGTTTGCAGATCGGCGCGCAGTCCAAGGCGCTCGTGTTTCTGTTCATGACGCAAGACGCGCTCGACAAATTCCTCGGCAGCCAGGGTTGGGCAGCCGGTGCGGACGCAACCGTCGCCGTGCTGAAAGTCGGCGCGAACGGTGCGGTCGATACGTCGACCGCCACGAACCCTGTCGAAGCTTTCGTGTTGACGAATGGTGGTCTGATGGCGGGCGTGTCGCTGGAAGGCACCAAAGTTTCGCGCTTGATGATCTGAGTTTGACCATCGTGCCACGCAATCGCCGGGCGGTTGCGTGGCCGCTCCTCGGCTCGCTCAGGCCGCGCGCCAAAACCGCACAAAAACCGCAGTAAGCCCGCGTTAACCCTTGCGCGCGGCGCGAATGCTTTGCCCCATTCCCCGAGCACTCCGCTCACTCAACAGACGAATTCCCCGAGTCATAGCGAAACGCATTTGACGTGCGTCGCGTTTTTATTTGCGTCTCGTCAAGTAATAAGCGTCATGCAACCATTGATCGAAGGTAAATTCTCCCGGAGTCTTTTCTTTTTTACTACATTAGACGTTCGGCCGCCGTCTTCCGGAGTCCACTGTGACAAGACGTGTTTCGCTCGATGATGAAACCGAGTTCGCGATCTGGAAACGCCGGCACGCAGCGGCCGTGAAAGTATCGCGCCGCGTTCTGATCGGACATCGCGACAAGGCGATCGGCGAGTCGCTGGTGCTACTGCTTTCGCTCAAGGGCTACGACGCAATCTACGTCGTCGATCTGCACAAACTGCAGTCGTTTCTGAAGTGGTGGCGACCGCACGCCATTCTGCTGGACACCCGGCTCGACTCGGTTTCGGATTACGGATTCACCCGCACCTTGCGCGCCGAACCCGCGAATGCCGACATCCTCATGCTGGCCATGAGCAACATCTGGCCGCTCGATCCGATCGGGCCGCTGAAAGAAGCCGGTTTCGACGGCCACTGCCGGCGGCCCTGCTCGCTATGGCGCGTGGCGGACATCCTCGAAGAATATTTCGTTCGCGCGTAAAGGCGCGTTCGTCACAAACGCGCCCCTGGCACCCCGCTCAACGCACTGGCGGCAACGAGAACACCGCGATCGCTTCGGCCAGTTGGCCCGTCTGCGTTTTCAACACCTCGGCGGAAGCGCTCGCTTCCTCGACCAGCGCGGCGTTCTGCTGGGTCGTCTGATCCATGCTCGCCACCGCGATGTTGACCTGCTCGATGCCCGAGCTTTGCTCGACCGACGCCGCGCTGATCTCGCCCATGATGTCGGTCACGCGGCGCACCGCATGCACCACTTCCTGCATGGTTTCGCCGGCACGTCCCACATATTGCGAGCCGCCGGCGATCTGTGCCGCGGACTCCTCGATCAACGCCTTGATCTCCTTGGCGGCCGCCGCGCTGCGCTGCGCGAGGGTCCGCACTTCGCCGGCCACCACCGCAAAACCGCGGCCTTCTTCGCCGGCGCGCGCTGCCTCGACCGCGGCGTTCAACGCCAGAATATTAGTCTGAAACGCGATCCCCTCGATCACACCGATGATGTCGCCGATCCGATGCGACGACTGCGAAATCCCGCGCATCGTCTCGACCACCTGACCGACCACTTCGCCGCCGCGCGCCGCCGTCTCGGACGCGTTGTGCGCGAGCTGGCTGGCCTGCTTCGCGTTGTCGGCATTCTGTTTGACGGTCGCGGTGATCTGTTCCATGCTCGACGCCGTTTCGCCCAGCGCGCTAGCCTGCTGTTCGGTACGACGCGACAGATCGGCGTTGCCCGCCGCGATCTCGTGCGACACCGACGAAATCAGCGTCGCGCCGCTGCGAATCTGCGTGATCGCGTGCGCGAGACGATGCTGCATGCGCTGCATCGCGGCGAGCAGGCTGGTTTCGTCGCCGGGTTTCGTGTCCACCACAAGATCGAGTTCGCCGTCGGCGATTCGCGCGGCAATCTGCGCCGCGTACGCGGGTTCGCCGCCGAGTTGCCGCAAGATGCTACGCAGGATCACACCGATCACCACGGACACCAGCAGACACAAAATCAGCGCGGCGCCCACGTATTGCAGCAGCGTCGAATAAAACGCGGCGTCGATATCGTCGGTGAAAACACCGGTCACGATCGTCCAGTCCCACGGTTTATAGAGCCGCACGTAGTTGATTTTTGGCGCCATCTGATTGGAGCCCGGCTTGAGAAACTCCAGATGGATGAATCCTTCGCCGTCGCGTTCGGCGAGATCCGAACCGTCCTTGAACACGTGACGCCCCTGCGGATCGGTGAAGCCGCTCATGTCCTTGCCTTCGAGGTCGGCACGCACGCCGTGCATCAGGACCCGGGCGTGCGCGTCTTCGATCACGAGGTAGCCGCCGGCGCCGTCGTAGCGCATGGCGCGCAGGTCGGCCATCGCCGTGCGTTGCGCGTCGGCGAGCGGCATCGTGCCGGCCGCGACGAGGCCGTTATAGCGGTCGAGCACGCTGTACGCAACGCTGACCACGCTCTTCAATTCAGCCTGGCGGTCGGCGATCATCGTGTCGCGCGTTTTGAAAGCACCCCATAGGCCAATCGCCAGAATGCCCATGCACATTACCGCTAGCGCAAGCCAAAGCCGCACTTTCAGGCGAAACCGTTCCATCTCCGTGTCCCTTGTCCTTATGATCGCCGCGCGAGGCGGACGCCCCGGCGGTGCATGTCACTCTCTGGATTAACGGCGGAACGGGGGAAAACTTCAGGCTGGGTTGACGGACGCGCTGGTCGTCGCCTTCAGGCGACGGCGTTCCACTGAGAAATAAAGGCGCGATTCGCCCGCCGGCGCGGCATCGTCCATTTTGATTGCGCGCGCAACGATCTGCGAGGCGTCACTCCGCCGGCAGCGTGAGCGCGGCCACTTCGCAACGCGGCCATTGCCGTAAGACGTCCGGCGCCAGCAGCAGCTTGGCGGCTCGTACGCCCGCCCCCATGACGATCTGCGAGCGCGCCATCACCTCGGCGTCGACCAGCACGCGCCAATCGTCAGGCAAGCCGAACGCTGTGATGCCGCCGAATTCCATGCCGCTGTGCTCGACCGCGGCCTCGCGTTTGGCGAACGAAAGCCGTTGCGCGCCGAGCGCGGCCTTCACCGCGCCGTTGATATCGAGCCGCAGCGACCCGAGCGAGACCAGCGCCGCGTAATGCTCGCCGCCGTCTTTCTTATAGCGGACCACGATCGTGTTCGCGCAGTCTTCGAGGCCAAAGCCGTAGCGGGCGCTGAATGCGGCGGTGTCCGACGCGTCGTCGCTGACAGCGAAAACCGTCACCCCTTCAGCGGGCAACTGCTCGACGACGTGCGCGGGCAAATGTGCGCTTAATTGCGCGGAGGAAATGACGTCGAGCCGCGGGTCGAGTTCGTGCGAGTGCATAGTGATCTACGTGAGTGAGGGTGCCCCGGCATTCTAACCAAGGGTGCGTTTCCGGTGCATCGCAGCGGCGGCGCACGCCTGCCGCGCTTGTTATAGTGACAGGCACAAGGTTTGCGAAAGACTTCGAGGCGAACCCCGCGTCGAGGCGACCTCAACGGCTCTCGCAACCGCCCGTCGCGGCGCCGGAACCCCATTGAGAAACACGATCATGGACATCGACACGCTCTCCGCCGAGAACCTTCAACACGTGGCCCGCAAGCAGGCGAACTGGGCCATCGGCGCGTTCAAACAGTTTTCCGACGACCGCTGCGCGGCCATGGCCGCCAGCATCGCGTTCTATGCGGCGTTTTCGCTCGCGCCCACGCTGGTCATGGTGATCGCGGTGGCGGGCTGGTTCTTCGGCGCCGAAGCCGCGCGCGGCGAACTGTTCAATCATATTCACGGCCTGCTCGGCGACCAGGCCGCCGCGGGCGTGCAGACCATCGTCGAGAACGCGCATCACAGCGGCAGCGCCGGCGGCGTCGCGGCAATCATTTCGTTCACCATGCTGGCGATCGGCGCGTCGGCCACCTTCTCTTCGCTCAATAGCGCACTCAATATAGTGTGGCCCTACAGCGGACCCCGTTCGTCGAGCGTGATCGCGATGGTGCGGGTACGCCTGATCTCGTTCGGGCTGGTGCTCGGCGTCGCGTTTCTGCTGATCGTCTCGCTGGTGCTCGATACGGTCATCACGTTCATCGGCAAGTGGTTGTGGGGCAATTCGCCGTATGTGGTGATCGGCAACCTGATGCAACTCGCCGTCGGTCTGCTGGTGCTCGCGTTCGCGTTCGCCGGCCTGCTCAAGTTCTTGCCGGACGACAAGGTGCGCTGGCGCGATGCGTTGGTCGGCGGAATCGTCGCGGCTGTGTTGTTTTCGGCGGGCAAGAAGCTCTTCGCGCTCTACATCGCACACGCCGGCATGGCCAGTTCGTTCGGCGCGGCCGGCTCGCTCGCCGTGCTGCTGATGTGGCTGTACTTTTCGGCGGCCGTGCTGCTGCTCGGCGCGGAATTCTCGGCGGCGCGCGGGCGCATGCACGATCCGCGCGGCGGCTGGGGCATGCAGGACAACATGCCGCCGGGCAGCCGCGCGAAACTGGCTTCGGTGCTGGCGGCGTCGACCGTTTCCGCGAATGCGGTGCCGCACATGGATGAACCCGTAACCGATAACGCCGTGGCTGGAAACGCTGCGCGCGCGGCAACGGCAAGCGCTGCCGGATCGTTGCCCGGTGCAACACCGGCATCGACGTCCACTTCCGCGTCGGTATTCCGGGTGAAGCCGCGCACCAGGGCTTCCGCACGCGCAGCCGCGCTCAAGATGGGACGCACCGTGGTACAGGCCGAAGCGCAGGCCACGCGCATTGCCGCCGTCACGCTCATCGAGGCAAGCCGCACAGCCGTAGCGGCCGACCGATATGTCAGACGGCACCCGTGGACCTCGGTGTTATTCGCTGCTGTTGCGGGACTCGCGGCCGCCACCATGGCGCGCCGAAACGACAACACCGACAACGCCGACGACCCCACGCGCACCCCGTAAACCGCAAGGGAGTGCAACCGCGAAGGTTGCACTCAGTTGGTCCTTCGAGTTGCTCCTGCTCACACCCCACAAGGTCTGTCTAGCGTCCGGTCAAGGGCGCATATTTCGTTTTTATACGACCGCTACAAAGCGCTCGGGACAACTAGACGACTAACTTACAAATACCCTCCAAACAAGTACCAAAAGTGCTAGTACCGAGGCACTCACTGTCTACAAAACAACAATAATGCTTGCTCGATGAATAAATATTGCAAAAATAGAAATAATCGTTAACAGGCTTTAAATACAAGGCTTTGCGTGTTTTGTCAGTTTTTGGAGACAGTCTTTTTTTTCCAGTTCTTGTGGGTAGAGCGCCTGCGCTATTCTGCGTTTCGCAACAACGAAACTAATCATCTGCGTGGAGAAATGGATGAAACGAATCGCACTGTCTACCCTCTCGCTGGCGCTCCTCGGCGCCACCGGCGTGGCACATGCTCAAAGCAGCGTTACCCTGTACGGCGTGCTGGATGACTCGATCCAATACGTGTCCAATGTTGGCGGCCATAGCCTGTACAACATGGCTGCAGGCAACCTTCAAGGCAACCGTTGGGGCATGAAGGGCACGGAAGACCTGGGCGGTGGCCTGAAGGCGATCTTCCAGTTGGAAAGCGGCTTCAACCCGAATAACGGCAAGATGGGCAACTACAACGGCACGTCGTCGCTGTTTGGCCGTCAAGCTTACGTCGGCCTGACGGGCGACGCATGGGGCACGGTCACGATCGGCCGCCAATACGACCCGCTGGTCGACCTGGTTCAGCCGCTGACGGCTGACAACTACTGGGGCAGCACGTTCACGACCGCAGGCGACGTCGACAACAACGACAACAGCTCGCGCACGAACAACGCAGTGAAGTACACGTCGCCGGTATGGGGCGGCTTCCAGTTCGAAGGCATGTACGCGCTGGGCGGCGTTGCAGGTCAAACGGGCTCGGGTCAATCGTGGGCAGGCGCAGCAACGTACGCAACGGGTCCGTTCAGCGTTGCAGCCGGCTACTTCCGCATGGACAACGCTTCGTCGGCTGTCCTGCGCAAGGGCTGGGGCGGCACGTCGGACGGCACGTTCGACGGCGGCCTGGAAAACGCAGCTTACTCGACGGCCAAGTCGATCGGCATCGCTTCGTTGGCAGCGCAATACGTAGTCGGTCCGATCACGACCGGCCTGCGTTACAGCAATGTTCAGTACAAGCCGGACGCAGCATCGGGCTTCGGTTCGACGCAGAAGTACAACGTCGGTGCAGGTTTCGTGAACTATCAAGTGACGCCGGCAGCTTTGCTGGGCCTTGGTTACACGTACACGCACAGCAACGGCGAAGCGACGGCAACGTACCACCAGATCTCGCTGGGCGGCGACTATAACCTGTCGAAGCGCACGGACGTCTACCTGGTCGGCGCGTATCAGCACGTGAACGGCAACGAACGCAGCGTCAACGCCAATGGTTCGGCAGGCGCGCTCGTGTCGGCAACGGCATCGGTCGCCGATTATGGCTTCCAGTCGAGCAGCATCAACCAGGCTATCGTCAGCCTGGGTATCCGCCACAAGTTCTAATTGAACTTGACGGACTGCTGAAGCACCACGCAGTTCAAAACCAGCCACGGGCGCAAGCCGGTGGCTGGTTTTTTTTCGTCCCGAGGTTTTGCACTTACGCGAGCTGCCGCGGCAAAAGAAAAAGGCCGTCAGTCAGCGCTTATCGCGCTTCGTGACGACCTTCCTTGATATGGATCGCGTTGCAGTGTTGCGCGCGCCTGGACCTTGATCTTGACGCGCCGCGGATCTACCGCCGCTGTGACTTGCCCTTTTCCGCCTGCGCCAACGTCTGCGCGGGTTTCGCGTCGAGTTCATGCTCGACGCCGTCGGCGCCGACCGGCGCGCGATGCAGCACCAGCGCACGCTCGCGCTGCAACAGCGGCACGTTCGGCGAATCCTGCCAGTCCGGATCGGGAATCTCGCCGAATACCTGACGCAAGCGCTCGCCCCAGGTACGGTGAATCATCTCGAAGTACGTATTGTCGTGGTCGATCGAGACAAAGCGCGTGACGTGCAGCGAATCTTTCTCATACACCAGCAGATCGAGCGGCAGCCCGACCGACAGGTTCGAGCGCAGCGTCGAATCCATCGAGATCAGCGCGCACTTGGCCGCTTCGTCGAGCGGTGTGGACGGTGTCAGCACGCGGTCGATGATCGGCTTGCCGTATTTGGCCTCGCCAATCTGGAAATACGGATTCACCGCCGACGCTTCGATGAAATTGCCCGCCGCGTAGATCATGAACAGGCGCGGCCGGTTGCCGGCAATCTGCCCGCCCAGAATAAAGCTGCAATTGAAGTCGACGCCGAATTCCTGCAACGCCTCGGCTTCGCGCTGATGCACACTGCGCACCGCGCGGCCGATCACGCGGGCGGCGTCGGCCATGGTCGGCGCATTCCAGAGCGTGGGCAGCGTGGGATCGACCGGCTCGGACAGCTCGTGCAGCACCGCCTGCGTGAGCGACAGATTGCCCGCGCCCAGCAGCACGAGCATGCGCTCGCCGGCTTGCTCGAACACCGACATCTTGCGCGCGGTGCTGATGTGATCGACGCCCGCATTGGTGCGCGTGTCCGACAGGAACACGAGCCCGTCGTCGACGGACATCGCTACACAGTAAGTCATAGGGAAAGGTACCTGCTAAAAAGCCAACTGAACGGCGCTATTGTAATGCGGCGCGCATGCGCCTCTCGTCCGTATTACGGCTTCGGCGGGTTCAAACTGAATGGATAGGTGGGCCGGCGCTCGCTGAAGGCAGCGGCGGGCCGCTCAAGAGGTTCGCTCACAGAGCCCCTCAGCGGCCCCTGAGCGCCCTATTGCGCCAACTGCCCACTCACCGTCACCGACACCTTCAACTGCTCCTCCAGCCCGCCGATCCGGCGTCCACGCACCGGCGCGGCGGCTTCGTAATCGCGCGCAACCGCGAGCCGGCAGTAAATTTCGCTGGCAAACGCCGCGTGCGTGACGTCGACGGAAATCCAGCCCTTGCCGTCGAGCCACACATCGACCCACGCATGGCTCGCCCCGTGCTCGACGTCGCCGGGTTCGATGTAGCCGCTCACATAGCGCGCCGGAATGCCACGCGCCCGGCAGCACGCCAGCATCAGATGCGCATGGTCCTGGCACACGCCGTTACCGAGCGCGAGCGCCTGCGCGGCCGTGCTGGTGACTTCGGTCACGCCCGGGTTGTATTTCACGCGCTGCACGATCTGTTCGGACAGTTCGATCACGTTGGCCGCGCTAGCCAGCGCCGGCACCGTGTTGGCCAGTTCGCGGATCGCCGCGTCTGCTTCGGTCAAGCGCGTCGAGCAGGTGAAATGTTCGAGCGGAATCGGCCCCACGCCGTCGGGTAACCGTCCGTCGACCAGCGGAATCGTGTCGACTTCACCCGCCACATGCAGACGGATCTCGTTGTGCGGTTTGTTGATGACCAGCGTATGCAGCACGTTGCCGTAGGCGTCGAAGGTCGCGTCGAGCTTGCCCGGCGCGTCGATGCTCCAGCGCCGCACCACCTGCGACGCACCGCTTGCCGGCGTCAGACGCAATTGCTGGATCGAATAATGGACCGTCGCTTCGTAGCGATAGGACGTGTCGTGGCGGATCGTCAGGTACATGGGAAAACTCCGTCAGGCGACTGGCAGCATCAGATAGGTACGCGCAACCAGATTGCCGAGCTCGAACACGCGAGCAAGGAACTGCGTCAGATAGGCGTGCAGGCCGGCTTCGAAAATCTGCCGGATGTCGGAGTACACCAGTTCGGCGCGCAGCTTGCCGGCGAACCGTTCGCACTGGTTCGAGCCCGAGGTGCGCAGCATCGCCAGATTCGCGCAGACGCCTTCGAGCGACGCGAGCAGCGACCTCGGCATCTGCTGGTTCAGGATCATCAGCTCGACCACGCGCGCCGGTGTGACGACGTCGCGATAGACCTTGCGATAGATCTCCAGCGCCGACACCGAACTCAGAATCGAGGTCCAGTAATAGAAGTCTTCGAGCTGGCGCGCGGCGTCGCGTGAATTCGGTTCGACGTCCGCGAAACGCACGTCGAGAATCCGCGCGGTGTTGTCGGCCCGTTCGAGAAACGTGCCGAGTTGCGTGAAGAAAAACGCGTCGTCCTGCAACGCGGTGCCGATTGTCACGCCGCGCGACAGGTGCGAGCGAAACTTCACCCACTCGAACAGCGCGCCCGGATTACTGGCCGCCTGCCCCGACGCAATGCGCTCGTTGAATTCGAGCCACGTGTCGTTGATGGTTTCCCACCATTCGGTTGTCAACGTGCCGCGCACGGCACGGGCGTTTTCGCGCGCGGCCTGCAGACACGAGTGAATACTCGACGGATTGTTGGCATCCGCCACCATGAAATCGAGCACGTGTTCGCGGGTCGGCTCGTCGTAGCGCTGCGCGAACGCGGTCTCGAGTTCGGAAATGCGCAGCACCGAACGTTGCGTGCGCGCCTCCTGTTCGGTCGTCTGCGGCAGAAGCAGCGCTTTCAGGTTGATGTCGAGCATGCGGGCGGTGTTCTCCGCGCGCTCCATGTAGCGGGCCATCCAGAAAAGGTGATCGGCGGTGCGGCTTAGCATGACGGCGTTCCGTATCTGATGACGCGAGGCCTGCGTCGAAGTAAAAGGCCCGCGCTGGTTATCCGTATGCGCCGATGGCGAGCATGCTGCCTGTTGCGTGCTGCCCGGCGCGCTGGGTTGCAATCGCGCTTGCCTGCCTGGCGAATCATGATTCGCTGGCTGCGCGCATGCGTGAATCGCATGCGCCACCTCGGCAAGCGTGTCGACAACCGCGTCAGTCGACCATCCACGTATCTTTGGTGCCGCCTCCCTGCGACGAATTGACGACGAGCGAGCCCTCCTGCAACGCGACCCGCGTGAGGCCGCCGGCCACCATGTTGACAGTTTTGCCGGACAGCACGAACGGCCGCAAGTCGATATGGCGCGGCGCGATGCCGGCTTCGACAAAGGTCGGACACGCGGACAGCGCAAGCGTGGGCTGCGCGATATAACCCGCCGGCCGCGCGATCAGCCGCTCGCGGAACGACTCGATTTCGGCCTTCGTCGACGCCGGTCCCACCAGCATCCCGTAGCCGCCCGCGCCGTGCACTTCTTTAACCACCAGCTCGGACAGATGCGCGAGCGTGTAGGCGAGATCGTCGGGCTTGCGGCACTGAAACGTGGGGACGTTGTTGAGAATCGGTTTTTCGCCGAGATAAAACTCGATCATTTCCGGCACGTACGGATAGATCGATTTGTCGTCGGCGATGCCGGTGCCCATCGCATTCGCGAGCGCGACGCGGCCCGCGCGGTACGCGGTAAGCAAACCCGGCACGCCCAGCGCCGAATCGTTGCGGAACGCGAGCGGATCGAGAAAGTCGTCGTCCACACGGCGATAGATCACGTCGACGCGTTTCGGCCCCTGCGTGGTGCGCATGAACACGTAGTTGTCGTCGACGAAGAGGTCTTTGCCTTCCACCAGTTCCACGCCCATTTGCTGCGCGAGGAAGGTGTGCTCGAAATACGCCGAGTTGTACATGCCCGGCGTGAGCACCACCACGACCGGATCGTCGACGCCTTCCGGCGCCACCGAGCGCAATGTATCGAGCAACAGATCCGGGTAATGCGCGACCGGCGCAATGCGGTTCTGCACGAACAGCTCGGGGAACAGCCGCATCATCATCTTGCGGTTTTCGAGCATGTAGGAGACGCCCGACGGCACGCGCAGATTATCTTCGAGCACGTAGAACTCGCCCTCGTCGCCCGCGCGCACCACGTCGACCCCGGCGATATGCGCGTAAACACCGAGCGGCACATTCACGCCCTGCATCTCGGGACGATATTGCGCGTTGGTATAGACCTGCTCGGCCGGCACGATGCCGGCACGCACGATGTTGCGATCGTGATAGACGTCGTGGATAAACAGATTGAGCGCCTGCACGCGCTGGCGCAAACCGGCCTCAAGCGTTTGCCATTCGCCGCGCGGAATGATGCGCGGAATCAGGTCGAAAGGGATCAGCCGCTCGGTGCCGGACAGGTCGCCGTTCACCGCAAAGGTGATGCCGACCCGGCGAAACAGCAGGTCGGCTTCCGCACGCTTGCGTGCGATCGCCTCGTTGCCCTGCTTCACCAGCCACCGCTCAAAGCGCGCGTAGTGTGGCCGCACGGCATCGTCATGATGACGCATCTCGTCATAGCATCGCATGTCACGCCCCGCTCTTGTTGTCGGATAGAAGGCGAATGCGCTGCGCATTCGGTGTTCGACAATCGATCAAGCAAGCGCTATGCCATTGAGCTTTTTGCGTGCGAAACGACGACACGTGCACGCTAACAGCGCATCCCGGCCGGCATGGCGTCGCTGCCATCGTACTGCGGTGGCCCATGATGCGCTAGTACGGTGCACCCGCAGCAACGCGGTGCGTGGCCGGCGCGATTGGCGAACCGTAACGGACGCCCATGAAAAAATCCCCGTGGGTTCGCACCCACGGGGATTCGGACAACTTGCACTGCGGAACGGCTCAAGCGTTAGCGATTGTTAAACCCGTTTGGGTAAGCCACCGAAGGCTCAACTCGCCAACGCATGAAACACGCTCAGCCTGCAGCAGCGTCTTTCAGCTTCTTCAGCGGACGTGCCTTGATGCGCACGCTAGCCGGCTTGGCCGGGAACCAGCGCTCTTCGCCCGAGAACGGGTCTTTGCCGAAGCGCTTCTTCTTCGCCGGCACAGCTTGCACGACGATCTTCAGAAGACCCGACAGCGTGAATTCACCAGCGCCCTTCTTGTGCACTGCGCCGAGGATCGTGTCTTCGAGCGCGGCCAGAACAGCCTTGGCAGTCTTCGGTTCCACAGCGGCGCGTTCAGCGACGTGTGCAGCCAGCGAGGCCTTCGTGAAGGTGTCCTTGATCGGCGACGGAGCGCTGGACGCCTTCACGGCGACCTTCTTAGCTGCGACGGCTTTCTTCGCAGGAACTTTCTTTGCAGCAACCTTCTTGGCGGGTACCGGGGCAGCAGCCTTCTTGGCCACCTTTTTTGCGGAAGTCGGCATGTTTCTCCTACCTGTTGTGGTCAGTGAATAGCACGAAGCGCACACGGTATGTGCACGCTTCAACGCCGGATTCTACAAGCGCTAATACGATTTGCGCGACTCTTTTGTGTATAACGCCCAAGGTTTGTTGCGCGGCGCAGACTGCGAAACACGTTTTGATGCTTGTTTTAGCGGGTAAACGTGCGTCGGCGGGGTCGACAACACCAACTCGTAACGCACGTTACAAGCCGTTTCGACACATGCATAACGGCCTATTTCGTGTCGGCCGGGTTGCGCCCACGCGTCGATCC
This sequence comes from Burkholderia sp. 9120, assembly GCF_000745015.1. Lineage (NCBI taxonomy): Bacteria > Pseudomonadati > Pseudomonadota > Betaproteobacteria > Burkholderiales > Burkholderiaceae > Burkholderia > Burkholderia sp. 9120. The sequence goes on from NZ_JQNA01000002.1 coordinate 5,370,339, forward strand.
GGCGCGGCAAAACGGCAAAAGATAGCTAACAGAAGCGCGCGTTACGCCTACGCGTTATCCCTCCGCGTACACCTCGTCACGCAGCGGAAAAAACACGCCCCCTGCAGCGAAATACGCTGCAGGGGGCGGCTAAGTTTGATCTGCGACAGAAAATCGCAGACGGTTTCAACGCGCGATTACTGCCGGCTGACGTGTTTCAGATCGTGCTCGCTTTCCTTTACGTGCGCCCAGTATTCGTCGTCGTTGCGCGCCATGCCGAGTTCGCCGTTGCGATACGCGATCGCCAGCGCGAGGTTGGCTTCGGGTAACTCCGCATTGGCGGCGCGCGTGAGCCATTGCAGCGCTGACGCGTCGTCGTGCGGCAGCGTCGTGCCGAAGCGATACTCGTTGGCGAACTGGAATTGCGCGAGCGGCAGACCGGCTTGCGCCGCCCGCGTCAGCCAATGAATCGCCAGCGCGTTGTCACGCGCGACGCCGTAGCCGTTGCGATAAAGCGTCGCGAGATCGTAGGCGGCCTGGGCGTCGACCGGTTCACGCAGCGCCGCCGGCGCGAGCCAGCGGCGGCTTTCCGCATAGTCCGGCGCGATGCCGGGCAAGCCGCGCAGCAGCAAGTGACCGAGCGTGGCTTGCGCGTCAGGCGCGCCGTCGAGCGCAAGTTGCCGATACAACTCGACGCCTTCGCGGCGCTCGTCGAGTTGCGCCGAACTCACCAGCACGTCGGCCAGCGCCTCGCGCGCCGCCGCGTTGCCGAACGCCGCCGTCAGCCGCAACCGCCACACCGGCGAAGCGGCATGCGTGGACGTGCCCTGCATCTGCCAGTCGTCGATCTGCGCGTTGGACACGTGAGTGGCCGCCACCGTCGCGAGCGTGCCGGCGCAAATCGCGACGGCCGCCGCCAGCGTCAAGGAGAAGCGCGCTTTCATTGGTTGAGGTTCACCGAGTAGACCGCGAGCCCCTTGCCGGTGCCGTCGTCGGCCTGGATCTGCGCGACGTTGGCAATGCCGTTGGTTTGGGCGAGCGTCACCAGATTCGGCGCCGCCTTGAACGTCACCGGGCCGGCGGTCGCGACCTTCGTGAAGCGCCAGCTTCGATCGCTGCCGTTACTCGCCGCCTTGATCGCCTGCACCTTCTTGATGTACGCGATCAGCACGTCGCGGCTCGCATCCGGCGACGCGTAAATCGTCTTGCTGCCGTCGAGGCCCGGGAAATTGCCGCCGCCGCTCGCGCGATAGTTGTTGGTCGCGACGATAAACGACTGCGTGTCCGAGATCGCGGCACCCTGATATTTCAGGTTGCGGATCCGGCTGCCCACCGCTTGCGTGACGTCGATCTCGTAGCTGAAATCCTTCGACGTGATCATGTCGAAGTTGTAGCCCGGATAGTTGCTGACCAGCGCCTGCGCCGCCGTGTTGGCCGGATCGATCTTGTTGAAGCGCTGGGCGGCGGTTTCGAGCCACGCCTTCAGACCGGCGCCCGTCACCTTCACCGCGTAGATCGTGTTCGGGTACAGGTAGAGGTCGGCGGCGTTGTTGATCGCCACGTTGCCTTGCGCGACGTCGGTGAAATCGTTGCCGCCGCCAAAGCCGCTCTTGAACGGCGCGCTCACCGACAGCACCGGAATGCCCGCATATTGCGGCAGATTCGCGCTGATGTAGTCCTGCGTGTACGCCGCCTGCGCCTGGTTGACGATCTCGATGGCCGACACGTCGCCCACGTCGGCGAAGTAGGTGGTCATGCGGAAATCGGTCGCGCCGATCGGCGTTTTCACATAGTTGATGGTCGCCGCATGTTCCGCCGCGATCGCCTGCGAGATCGACGGATCGACCGCGACGTAGCTGTTATCCGCGTTCTGGATCGGGCGCGCTTCCGCGGTACTCGCATTGCGGTCCACGGTCCACGTGCCGTTCGTATAGTTCAGCGCGAGCTTGATGACGCCGAGATGCTTGCCCCAGAAATTCGCCATCACGGTCGGCACGCCGTTGACGGTGCCCTTCACCTTGTCGACACCCGGCAGATTGAACTGCGAGACCGTGCTGTTCTTGTCGGGGAACACCTGGTGCGAATGGCCGATCAGCATCGCGTCGATGCCCGGCACCTTCGACAGATAGTAGCTGCCGTTTTCCATCGACGGCGAATAGGTCGAGTTGTCGAGCCCGCCGTGCGACATCGCGACAATGATCTGCGCGCCTTTCGCCTTCATTTCCGGCACGTACTTCGATGCGCTTTCCACGAGGCCCTGCGTGTAAACGTTGCCATCGAGCCAGCGCTTATCCCACGCCATGATCGCGGGCGGCGTGAAGCCGATCACGCCGATCTTCACCGGCGCGCTGACGGTCTTGCCGTCGGGCGTTTTCGCGGTCAGCGTGCGCTCGAGAATCGTGTACGGCTTGAAGATCGGCTGCTGCGATTTCGCGCCGAGCACGTTGGAGAGCACCAGCGGGAATTGCGGTCCCGCGCAGGTCGGCTGCGACGCCACCGGGCTCATGTTCGGCACGTCGAAGGTATTGCCGGTGACCTGCGCGAGGAACGGCAGGCCGTAGTTGAATTCGTGATTGCCGATCGTGCCCGCGTCGTACTTCAGCAGGTTCATCACCTTGTAGACACCGAGCGTGGTCTTGCAATCGACCGGCGCCACCTGCGCCTGATAATCCGCGAGCGCGGTGCCCTGGATCGTGTCGCCGTCGTCGAGCAACATCGTGTTCGGGAATTCCTTGCGCGCCGCCGCGATCAGCGTCGCCGTGCGCTCGAGACCGAGCGACTTGTCCTCGGCCAGCTTGTAGTAGTCGTAGCTGAGCAGATTGGTGTGGATGTCGGTCGTTTCGAGCAACGCGAGCGTCGCGGTCGTGCCGTTCGCCACCGCCGCTTGCGGCGGCGCGGCGTCGAGATTGCTGCCGCACGCGCTCAAACCGATCGCGCTCAATGCGCTTACGGCGCCCCATGCACCCCACGCGCCCACCGTGCCGCGCGTACGCAGCCCTTGTCCTGCCGTCGACTTCACTCGCATCCTTACTGCCCTCCGGTTTGTTGTGTTGTTGTGCCGGGTTGTGAGACCGGCTTTCATTACAAACAATTACAGAGGCGCCAGCGTAAGGCCGCTTTGTGACACTGATTTGTAGGGAATTAGATAGGCTTAAGTAATGTTCAAGTTAGCGCGATCGTGTTATCGCGCGAGACGCGGCAGCACAGCGGCGAGCTTCGTAAGCGCGGCGTCGATGTGCTCGACCGCGATGCTGCCGTAGCCGAAGATCAGCCCCGCCTGCGGCTTCACGCGCAGATGGAATGGCGCGAGCCCGTACACGCCGACCGAGACGTCACGCGCCGCGCTAATCACAGCGTCTTCCGTCAGCGGTGCTTTCAGGCGCGCCGCCATGTGAATGCCGGCGGTCGGCACGATCGGCTCGAACCAGCGCGAAAGGTCGCAATGCAAGTGTTCGAGCAACATCGCGCGACGCGCGGCGTAGGCCTTGTGCGTGCGCCGCAGATGCTTGGCGAAATCGCCGTTGAGCATGAACGTCGCGAGCGCGGTTTGCGTGAGCGTGCAACCGTGTCCGTCGACGATCTGACGTGCCTTGAGCAGCGCGCCGTAGAGCGACGCGGGCGGCACCACGTAACCCACGCGCAGTTCCGGAAAGATCGTCTTCGAAAACGTCCCCACATAGGCGACCAGTCCCGCGCGATCGAGGCTTTTCAGCGGCTCCATCGGCCGGCCTTCGAAACGGTACTCGCAGTCGTAGTCGTCTTCGATAATCACCGCGCCGCGCTTTTGCGCCCATTCGAGCAACTCGACGCGGCGCTCCAGACTCATCGGCATACCGAGCGGAAACTGGTGCGAGGGCGTCACGTAGACGAGCTTCGCCTTATCCGGCAGCTTGCTGACGATCAGGCCTTCGCGGTCCACCGGCACCGGCACGACGCGCGCGCCGGTCGCCTTGAAGCAGGCATGCGCCGGCGGATAAGCGGGGTCTTCGAGCGCCACGATTTCGCCCGGGCCCAGCATGATGCGCGCGATCAGATCGAGCGCGTGTTGCGCGCCCTGCGTGACGATCACGTCTTCCCAATTGCTCGACACCGCGCGGTTGAACGCGAGGTAGCGCGAGATCGCGAGCCGCAGCGCCTGCTCCCCGGCGGGCTCGCGATAGGTGCCGGGACTGCGCGCCTGCGACCGCAGCGCGTGGTTCACGCAGCGGCGCCAGACGTCGAACGGGAATAGCGTCTTGTCGGTCGCGCCGCCGATGAAATCGTGCGCCGACGGCACCGTAGGCCGCGGCAAGGGCAAGCTCTGCGGCAGCTCGTCCCACAGCGGCCGGGCGCGCGCGGCGGTCCTGGCGCCGGCTTTCGTGCGCTCGCGGGCCGCTTCCACATCGCGTGCCTGCGCGGAGCGCGCCACCGGCAAACGCTCGAGGCCGTCGGCAACGAAGGTGCCCGAACCGGCGCGGGCGCTCAGATAACCTTCGGCAAGTAGCCGCTCGAACACGTCGAGCGTGGTTTTGCGCGACACACCCAGTTGCGTGGCGAGATCGCGCGTGGAGGGCAAGCGCGTGCCGCCGCCGAGACGGCCTTCGAGAATACCCGCGCGCAACTGGCGATAGATCTGTCCGGACAGGTCGTGATGTCCCTCGACGACGATATGAATGTCCATCCGATTGGTTACCTTGAAGATCCGGCAAAGGGTGATGTCGAGTGACCATTGACGGCCGTAAGCTTACCTCCGCCGTCGCCTGCGAAGCGCGGACATTACCGATAACGACCATTTCATCTGGGCGCGGCCTGAAAAGCAAAATGGCACACCTTGCAAGGCAAGGCGTGCCATTTCTTTATCGTGCTTTTACGTCGGTACTAAAGCGCTTTCGCGCCATGCGCCACGCTCGTGCGGATTACTCCGCCACCGCGCCGCTCATCGCTGCATTCTGACGAGCGTCCGCACGCGCTTCGTCGGTGCAACGCTGATGTTCGCGCGACAGCTTGCGCATCAGCGGCAACAGCAGCACGGCCACCAGCGCGCCCACCGCCGCGAGCCAGCCGAGGCCGGTAAACAGCTTGGTGTAGAGCGGCAACGATTCGAGCGGGTCCAGATTGCCGGCCGGCATCTGCGCAAAATTCGCCACCACGCTACCCAGATACTGCGATACGCCGGTCGCGACGAAGTAAGCGCCCATCATGAAACCGCTCATGCGTGCCGGCACGTAGCGGGCGATCATCGCGAGGCCGAGGCCGCTCACCAGCAGTTCGCCGAGCGAATACAAACCGTAGCCGCCCACCATGAACCACGACGACACGCGGCCGTTCACCGCGTAGTTACCGCTCGCCGCATAGACGAAGAAACCGGCTGCCACCACGGCGAAACCGACTGCGTACTTCACCGCGACCGGCACGTCCTTGCCGTTCTTTGCGAGCTTCGTATAGAGCAGCGCGAGCAGCGGGCTCAGCAGCATGATCCAGATGGGATTGAGCGCCTGGAACTGCGCGGCGCTCCACGTGAACCACGTCTGGCCGAACAGAATGAAGCGCGGATCGACGTTGCGCAGCGCGAACAGCGTGAGCGAGGTCGACATCTGCACGTAGAACACGAAGAACAGAATCACCTGGGCCGTGAGAATCAGCGCGGCCAGCAGACCCGAGCGCTCCGAGCGTTCGCACTTCAGCAGCATGTAGCCGAAGATCGCCAGAATCGCGATGCCCGCCGTGTACACGCACGCCACCGCGATCGCCTTGTGCTGCAGCACGAACATCGTCACCGTGCCGAGCACGATGCCGCCCAGCGCCACCGCGGCGACGCGCTTCCAGCGCACCGGCTCGGCGTCCGGCGCCGAACCGATGTGCGCGAGCGTGCGGAACATGATGAAGTAGTTGAGCATCGACAGCAGCATGCCGGCGCAGCAGACCGCGAACGCCGTGTGCCAGCCCCAATGGTCCTTGATCCACGGCGTGGCGAGCATCGACACCGTCGAGCCGATGTTGACCGCCATGTAGTAAATCGTGAACGCGCTGTCGATACGCGCGTCGTCGCCTTCGTAAATGCGGCGCACGAGGTTCGCGGCGTTCGCCTTGAAGAGCCCGTTGCCCACCACGATCACGCCGAGCGACGCAAACATGTACGACAGTTGCTCGTTCGGCATCGCCAGCATGAAATAGCCGGCCGACAGCACACCGGCGCCGAAGATCATCGTGCGGCGCGCGCCGAGAATCTTGTCGCCGATCCAGCCGCCGATCGACGGCGCCGCGTACACCAGCGCTGTAAACGCGCCCCACGTGAGCGTGGCGTGGCTGTCGGTGAAGCCCAGCTTGTCGATCATGAACAGCACCAGCAGTGCGGCCATGCCGTAGTAGCCGAAGCGCTCCCACAGTTCGATCAGAAAGACCGTCGAAAACGAACGGGTCTGCGAGACGCGTGCGCCGGGCGGATTGGATGAAATCATCGTGTACCTCTTGTTCAAACGGTTGCAGCGTCGCGCGAACTAGCCGCGCAACGCGAAAAACTGGATCTGGAAAAACGGTCGGCGAAACACGCGGCTTGCGCGCTCGCGGATTGTTCGGCGCGTGCGGGAACGCTCATGCGCCGATACCAGCAGAAAAACCAGGGAATGGGATGGAGGCACGCCACGCGGAACAAAGCGGTTCCGTCGGGCGGCGGCAGGCTGCGCGCCTGCGGCGGAAAAAATCGGTGGTGATGGTCATGTCCTCAAGCCGGCCGCCGTTCGGATGGAACGCACCGGACAATGCTCCACCCTGCAGGATCGCTGCGGGCGGATTGTTAAACAGCGGCAGGCTTCGCATGGGATGGTCATGCGCACGCCGTTCGCCGGGCGGGGCAGATTCTCCGAATAGAAGCATCTCGCGTCACTCAGGGAATTCACCTAATCGGAGTCAATTACTTGCCCTTACACGCCAACTATCTTCACCATAAAGACCGACGCCGACCAAAATAGTCTTTGATGTCATAGGTTTACTCCTCCTGATACTCGCACTGCATAAATGCCTGAATCGCCATCTAAAACCGCAACTTTTACCGGCTTCATAGCTTCTTTTTCACAATAATCCGGTCGATTTGGCTCGCGGGTTTTCGGTTCTGGCAACATAGAGTGTTGTCTCCAAAATGCGGGCTCTTGCGTCCCGGAGGGCTAAACCGGCCCACTGCCCTAGCCGGGACCGCAATCAAACCATATTTACTTATATCAAACAAATTTTGACGGGCTAATTTCCTCCTGCTATGGTCACGACAATTCAAAAGAGCAATCCGGCACTCGAAATCGGCAGCAAGATCCGCGCACTTCGGCATCGACTCAAGCGCACGTTGGACGACACGGCAACCGCCGCGGGAATTTCCAAGCCGTTTCTGTCGCAAGTCGAGCGCGGCCTGGCGTCGCCGTCCATCACGTCGCTGGCCGGTATTGCTCACGCACTTGGGGTCACGGTGCAGTATTTCGTCGACACGCCTAGCGAAGAACGCTCGGTGTGCCGCGGCGAGCAGTTGAAGTTTTTCGGTTTTGCGGACTCGGCCAATCTGTTCGCTCGATTGACCAATCTGACGGGCGGCCGTCAGCTCGAAGCGATCCTCGTGAGGATGCCGCCCGGGCAAAAGCGCTCCGAAGTAACCACGCATGCCGGCGAAGAGTTTGTGTATGTGATCGACGGCGAGGTGTCGTTGACGCTGGAAGGCAAGACGTTCGTGTTGCACGCAGGAGACAGCGCGCATTACGAATCGACGGTGCCGCACAGCTGGGTGAACACGGCTCGGGTCGAGTCGGTCGTCGTCTGGGTGGGCACGCCAAGACTGTTTTAAGGGGCAGGCGCCTTTTCCGGTTGATCCGGCCAGGGTTTGCCTGCATTACAACATGTAAGGAATCCTGTATGTCGGACAAGCAACAAGGGCCGCCCTGGCCCGAGCACCGCGGATAAACCGGGCGCCCCGGCGCCAGCGCGTTCTTCTCTCGACCTTTCCTGCGATCTCATCCGATGAAAACCCCGTTCGTCCTCGCGACGGCGCTGTCCGCGCTCGTCCTGTCGTTTCAGCCCTCCGCCTTCGCCGTCACGGTGCCCGCCGGCGTCACCCTCGCTGCCAGCCAGGAGATGACCCGCCAGGTGCCGACCGAAACCGAATCGCTCGACCCCGCGCATATCGAATCGTGGACCGGCAATACGATCGGACTCGACCTGTTCGAAGGTTTGACGCGGATGGACGCGAGCGGCGCGATCGTGCCGGGCGTAGCGGAGTCGTGGACGCGCACCGGGCCGACCACGTGGATCTTCAAGCTGCGCCACGATGCGCGCTGGAGCAACGGTCAGCCGGTCACGGCGGCGGACTTCGTCTACTCGTGGCAACGCGTGCTCGATCCGAAGACCGGTTCGAAGTACACGGTGCTGGTCGAATTCGTGAAGAACGCCAAGGCGATTCTCGCCGGCAAGGCGCCGTTGACGAGCCTAGGTGTGCGCGCCGTCGATCCGTACACGCTCGAAGTCACGACCGAAGTGCCCGCCGCCTTCTTCTCGCAACTGGTCGCCATGGCGCCGATGACCCCGGTCAATCGCGCGGTGGTGACGAAGTTCGGCGGCGAGTGGACGCGCCCGGGCAACTTCGTGGGCAACGGCGCGTACGCGCTGACGGACTGGCAGCCGAGCAACCGTCTGGTGGCCACCAAAAGCCCGACGTACTGGAACGCCGGCAAGGTCGTGATCGCGAAAGTGACCTACCTGCCGATCGAAAACGACGAAACGGCCATGCGCATGTTCCAGGCCGGCCAGTTCGACTACACGTACGCGATTCCGTCGGGCATCTATGCGCAGGTGAGCAAGAGCCAAGGCGATGAGCTGAAAACCGGCCTGCAGATCGCCACGTACTTCTACAGCCTGAATAACGACGACCCCGCCTTCAAGGACAAACGCGTACGCCAGGCCCTGGCGATGGTGCTGGACCGCGACCTGCTGACCAAGCGTCTGACCGCCGACGGCGAAGTGCCCATGTACGGCCTGATCGCCAAGGGCACCCAGGGCGCGGGCGTGTTCACGCCGGACTGGGCGAGCTGGCCAATGGCCAAGCGCGTCGACTACGCGCGCAACCTGCTGAAGGCCGCCGGTTATTCGGACGCGAAGCCGCTCACCTTCACGCTCACCTACAACACCAACGACCTGCACAAGAAGGTCGCGCTGTTCGCCACCTCGGAATGGCGCACCAAGCTCGGCGTGACCGCCAAGCTCGAAAACGTCGAATTCAAGGTGCTGCTCAAGCAACGCCACGACGGCAAGGTGCAGGCTTCGCGCGACGGCTGGTTCGTCGACTATAACGACGCCAACTCGTTCCTCGATCTGATCCGTTGCAACAGCGTGCAGAACGATCAACACTACTGCAACCCGCAGGTCGACAAGCTGATCGACGAAGGCAACCAGCAGCTCGACGACGCGAAACGCACCGCGCTGCTCACGCAGGCGCACGATCTGGCCATGAACGACTACCCGCTGGTCGCGCTCTTCCAGTACTCGGCGGACCGCCTCGTGAAGTCGTACGTGGGCGGCTACAAGTCGACCAACTACCTCGACATGCGCGCCACGCAAGACATGTATCTGATCAAGCACTAAGCGCGGGAGCACCGTCATGCTGGCTTACACGCTGCGCCGCACGCTCTGGGCGATCCCGACGATTCTCGCCGTGATCACCGCGTGCTATCTGCTGCTGCATCTCACCCCCGGCGGCCCGTTCGACACGGAGAAACACCTGTCGGCGGCCGTGATGGCGAACCTCAACGCCAAGTATCACCTCGACGAACCGTTGTGGCTGCAGTACCTCCACTACCTCGGTGCGTTGCTGCACGGCGACCTCGGCCCGTCGTTCCGCTACGCCGACTGGAGCGTCAACGATCTGGTCTGGAAGGCGCTGCCGGTCAGTCTCGGCGTGGGCGGCGTGTCGGTGCCGATCGCGCTGGTGATCGGCGTCACGCTCGGCACGCTGGCCGCGGTGCGGCGCGATCGCTTCATCGATCACTTCGTGATGGTGCTCGGCAACCTCGGCAACGTGGTGCCGCCGTTCGTGCTGGGCCCGGTGCTGGTGTGGATCTTCGCGATCCTGCTGAAGACTTCCGAAGGCCAGGGCTGGCTGCCGGCCGGCGGCTGGGGCGACGGCGAGTGGCGTTATCGCGTGCTGCCGATCGTACTGCTCGTCATCATCAACGTCGCCGGGATCGCGCGTGTCATGCGCGGCAGCATGATCGAAGTGCTGTCGGGCAACTTCATCCGCACCGCACGCGCCAAAGGCCTGCCGGGCCGCACGATCGTGTTGCGCCACGCGATGAAGCCGGCGCTGATGCCGGTCGTTTCGCTGCTCGGCTCGATCTGCATCTCGTCGATCACGGCGGCCGTGGTCACCGAGTCGGTGTTCGCGCTGCCGGGTCTCGGCCAACTGGTCGTCAACGGCGCGATCAACCGCGACTACACCCTCGTGCTCGGTCTCGTCGTACTGACGACCGCCGTCGCCGTGCTGTTCAACCTGCTGGTCGACCTCGCGTATGCGTGGCTCGATCCGCGCATCCGGTACTGATCCATGGCCCGCTCTCTTCAAACGGCTGCCGCGGCGCTCGATCCGCTCGCGGCCATTGCCAACGCACCGCGTTCGCGCGGACCGCTCGCCACCGCGGCCGCGCGCTTCGTGCGCAACCGCGCGGCGTTCACCGGGTTCATCGTGCTGCTGCTGGTCGTGATCGCCTGCGTGGTGGGTCCGTGGCTGCTGCCGAACAATCCGATCGACAGCGACTGGAGCGCGATCAGCCTGCCGCCCACGTGGCAGAACATGCACTGGTTCGGCACCGACGAACTCGGCCGCGATCTGCTCGCGCGGGCGCTGCAAGGCGGGCGCGTGTCGCTCGAAGTCGGCCTGCTCGGCACGCTGGTGTCGGGACTGATCGGCGTCGCGTACGGCGCGACCGCCGGCTACCTGGGCGGCCGCGTCGACGCGGTGATGATGCGGATCGTCGACATGATGTACGCGATCCCCTACATGCTGATCGCGATCCTGATGATGACGCTGTTCGGCCGCGCGTTCTATCTGGTCGTGCTCACCATCAGCGCGTTCTCGTGGCTCGACATGGCGCGCGTGGTGCGCGGCCAGACGCTGTCGCTGCGCTCGCGCGAATTCATCGACGCCGCCCGCGCGATCGGCGTGAGTTCGCGCTCGATCATCTCGCGCCACATCGTGCCGAATCTGTTCGGCGTGGTGGTGGTGTACGCGAGCGTGACCGTGCCCAATATCGTGCTGACCGAATCGGTGCTGTCGTTCCTCGGCCTCGGTGTGCAGGAGCCGATGACGAGCTGGGGCGTGCTGATTCAGGACGGCGCGCAGAAACTCGATTCGATGCCCTGGCTGCTGCTGTGCCCGGCCGTGATGCTGTGCATTACGCTGTATTCCGTGAATTTCGTCGGCGACGGTTTGCGCGACGCGTTCGACCCGAAGGACCGCTGACATGTCCCTACTCGAAGTCAAAGACCTCAGCGTGCGCTTTACGCGCCGCGAAGGCGCACCGGTCGACGCAGTGCAACGCGTGTCGTTCTCGCTCGAAGCCGGCCGCACGCTCGGCATTGTCGGCGAATCGGGTTCCGGCAAGAGCCAGACCGTGATGGCCTTGCTCGGCCTGCTGGCCGGCAACGGCAAGGTGTCGGGCAGCGCCACCTATCGCGGCGAAAACCTGCTGACCATGAACGAAGCGGCGCTGAACAAGATTCGCGGCGACCGCATCGGCATGATCTTTCAGGACCCGATGACCTCACTCAATCCGTTCCTGACGATCGAACGGCAAATGACCGAGACGCTGCAACTGCATCGCAAGATGTCGCGCCGCGAAGCGCGCCGCCGCGCGATCGAAACGCTGGAGTCGGTGCGCATTCCCGACGCCGCGCGCCGCATCGCCATGTATCCGCACGAGTTCTCCGGCGGCATGCGGCAACGCGTGATGATCGCGATGGCGCTGCTCTCCGAGCCCGAAATCCTGATCGCCGACGAACCCACCACCGCGCTCGACGTGACCGTGCAGGCGCAGATCATCGAACTGCTGCGCGAGCTGAACCGCGAGCGCGGCACGGCGATCATTCTGATCACGCACGACATGGGCGTCGTAGCCGGCCTGTGCGATGACGTGATGGTGATGTACGCCGGCCAGACCGTCGAGCAGGCGAGCGCCGCCGCGCTGTTCGCCGCGCCGACGCATCCGTACACGCTCGGTCTGCTGAACGCGCTGCCGCGTCTGACCGACGACGATGACGACCAGCCGTTGCAAACCATTCCCGGCAATCCGCCGCTGCCCGGTGAAGTCGGCCAGGGCTGCGCGTTCGCGCCGCGCTGCGCGTACTGCACCGAGCACTGCCTCGAAGCACGCCCGCCGCTCGCGGCCGTGGAGGGCTATCCGGACGCGCTGCGTGCGTGCTTCAAACCGGTCGGCGAAATCCTGGAGGCACAACACGTATGAACGCCACGCCTATCGCAAACCAGGACGCGGCAACGCTGCTGTCCGTGGACAATCTCAAGGTGCAATTCGGCGTGCCGCGCGGCGGCTATCCGTGGTCCGGCAAAGCGACGCTGCGCGCGGTGGACGGCGTGTCGTTCAGTGTCAAGCGCGGCGAAACCGTGGGGCTCGTCGGCGAGTCGGGTTGCGGCAAGTCCACGCTCGCCCGCGCGATCATCGGTCTCACGCCGGTAGCGAGCGGCAGCGTGCGCTGGCTCGGCGAAGAAACCGTGCAGCCGAACGCGCGCCGCGATACCTCGCGATTGCGCCAGGATGTGCAGATGATTTTCCAGGACCCGCTCGCATCGCTCGATCCGCGCATGACGATCGAACAGATCGTCGCCGAACCGCTGCTCACGCACGGCCAGAATGTGGCCCGCGCCGACGTGCAGCGGCGCGTGCTGACCATGCTCGAACGCGTCGGCCTCAATGCGCAGCATCTGCGCCGTTATCCGCATGAGTTTTCCGGCGGCCAGTGTCAGCGCGTCGGCATTGCGCGCGCGCTGATCGGCGAGCCGCAACTGGTGATCTGCGACGAGCCGGTGTCCGCGCTCGACGTGTCGATCCAGGCGCAGATCGTCAATCTGCTGCGTGACCTGCAAAGGGAGTTGTCGCTGTCGCTGCTGTTCGTCGCGCACGATCTCGCGGTCGTCAAAGCGATCAGCCACCGCGTGCTGGTGATGTATCTCGGCCGCGTGATGGAGTTCGGCGACAAGCGCGACGTCTACAGTGCGCCGCGTCATCCGTACACGCGCGCGTTGCTGTCTGCGGTGCCCGTTCCCGATCCTGCCGTTGAACGCGCGCGGCGTCATCTGCTGTTGCGCGGCGAGATCGCCTCGCCGCTCAGCCCGCCTTCCGGTTGCGCGTTCCGCACGCGCTGTCCGGAAGCGATCGAAGCCTGCGCCTCGGAGATTCCGCAGGCCATCACGCATGGCGCGAGCGCAACGCGCGTCGCCTGTATTCGCGTGGGGGACCTCGCGAAGTAAGTGTCTTTGAAGTCCTCGCGCTCAGGCAGCGCAAACGTACCCAGCTTCTACCGATAAAACCGTATTCCCGGCGCGACGGGCCGTCGCGCCGCTGGATTCGCTCGCCCTGTTATCAGCAAGGCGAGCGATAAGCGTGGACTGGCTAACCGCCAGCCAAAGTAGCACCACAATAATCAGAGACGTACTCAATGAAAGATAGCCGAACAAAAATCCGGACAAAAAAAACCGGAGCTGCCACCTTTTTTTATTGCGCATTCACGCTTCCCGCACTGACTCTCGCTGCCAGTGCTTATGCCGACGACGGCGTGACGGAGCCCACCTCCGGAACGTCGCGAACCCAGACGCTCGCGCAAGCGTCGCCCTCGCCTACGCCCTCAGCCTCGCACGCGCCGGAGTCTTCGGTGCAGTCCAATGGGTCCGCCAGATCCTCCGGCAAACGCCGCGCGGATCAGGGCGGTCAGGTGCGTAACGATCAACCCGACACAACCAACGCGATCGTCAATGCCGAAGCCAGCCAGACCGTCGAGCCACCGAGCCCGCCGTCGAGCCAGGCTGCCAGCAAGGGCTTTATCGCCGATAGTCATCTGAACCTGCAGTTCCGCAATTACTCCGACTACTTCCAGGCGCCCAACACGATCTACCGACACGCGTGGATCCAGGGCGCGCAAGCCAACTATGAATCCGGCTTTACGCAGGGTCTGGTCGGTTTCGGCGTGGATGCGTCGCTGTTCGCCGCGTTGAAGCTCGACGGCGGCAACGGCGCCAGCAACATGGTGCACGTCGGCAAGGACGGCGGCGGTTCACAGCAGCTCGCGTGGGCCTATCCCGGCATGGTTGACATCAAGGGACGCATTTCGGAAACGGTCGTGAAGTACGGTTTGCAGACCGTCACGAACCCGTTCCTCGAACCGCACGACAACCGCGCGCTGCCGCCCACTTTCCTCGGCGTCTCGATGGTCAGCAACGACCTCGTGCACACCACGCTCGAAGCCGGTAGCTTCACCAAGGTCGACGCTCGCGGCCACACCAACCTGAGCAACCTGACCACCTCGTACGGCGGCACGCGCATCGACCGGCTGACTTATGTGGGCGGCACGTGGCACTACGCGAAGAACGGCGAGATGGCGTTGTACGTCGATCAGGCCGACGACGTCTGGCGTCAGTACTACGGTTCGGTGGCGCAGTCGTTCGGCGATCCGACCACGATCAAGTGGAGCGGCCTCGCCAACATCTATTCGACCCACGACACCGGCGCGTCGAAGCAAGGGCACATCAACAGCAATGCCTATAGCGTGTCGGTCTCCGCCCAGCACGGCCCGCATGCGCTGCTGCTCGGCTACCAGCAGGTGCTCGGCGATCAGTTCTTCGACTACGTCAACGAAACCAACGGTATCTACCTGACCAACTCGATGGACGTGGACTACAACGCGCCGCACGAGCAGTCGCTGCAATTGCGCTATACGTTCGACGGTAAGTACGCGGGTCTGCCGGGCCTGAAGGCGATGTTCTGGGGGCAATACGGCTGGAACGCGGATGGGTCGGCGGGCGCGGCGGAAAACGCGTCGCCTTCGGCGTCGTTGCACAATCTGTACTGGAAGAACGGCGAACCGGTGCATGGCCACCATCACGAGTTCGGCTTCATTCCTAGCTATACGCTGCAAAGCGGACGCTTCAAGGATACGAAGATCACGTTCATCGCGATGTGGCACAACGCGCAGTCGCACTACTCGGACGGCAACAACATGGAATACCGTCTGGTGGTGAATGTGCCGGTGAAGGTGTTCTAAGTGGTCATGGCCCGCGACAAACCGTGCATCGGCCGGCGCAACGCCACGTCGAACGGATTGGTTTGCGGGCCGATCGCATCGGCCTGACGCCGCAGCAGTTCAACCACCATCGGCAGGCGATCGTCGCCCAGACGCGAAGCCAGCGTGCCCACGCTCAATGCCGCCACCGCGAGGCCCGTGCGGTCCAGAACCGGCACCGCGACGCCCGCCATGCCGTCGAGCACACCCGTGTTGTTCGCCGCGTAGCCCAGTCGCCGCACGCGTTCGATCTCGGTGCGCAAATACACTTCGTCGAGCACGCCGTAGCCGCGAATTCGCGGCACGTTGAAGCGGATGATCTCCTCGCGCTCCGCCTCGGGCAGAAACGCGAGAATCGCCAGACTCCCCTGACCGACTCCTAATGCGACGCGCCCGCCGATATCGCCGGTGAACGAACGGATCGGAAACGGCCCCTCGCAGATGTCGAGACACACCGCGTCGAAACTGCTTTTGACCAGCAGAAAAATCGTGTCGCCGAGACTCGCGCACAGCCGCAACAACGCCGGGCGACACAGCGTGCGCATGCCGCTCGGGTTCCCCGCTTGCGCGGCCAGCGCGAAGAAGTCGACGCTCAGGCGGTACAGCTTGGAATTGTCGTCCTGCTCGACGATGCCCTCGGCGATCAGCGCATGCAGGATGCGGTGCACGGTGCCCTGCGTCAGCCCCACGGCTTTCGCGAGTCGCGTGACGCGGCCGCCGTCGGGTTGCGCCTCGGACAACGCGCGAATCACCGCGAACGCGCGTTCCAGCATGCCGGGGCCCGGCGCGCCGCCGGTTTCCGCCGGCGCGCTGTCGGTATCTCGTTGGGCGGCAGCTTTCATCCAGGTTGCTCTCATTTATTTCATTGACCGGAACACTATAAAGCGTTTTATCCGGTAGCGGAATAGTGAACCGATTCCGGCCTATCGCGTCACGAACCCTGATTCATAGGGATTTTCCGTACGCCACGCAGCGGAACGATTCTTAACGATTCCGCAAACAAATTCCGTGTGACGGAATTTTTTCAAATCTTATACCGTTGATCGGAATTCGAAATTGACGCCTCGTAATTTGGCTAGCTAGAGTCGGCTTCATCGAGGCAATCTCCGCTCGACCCGGTGTCGACTCATCCAAAGGCGAGAATCATGTCGTTCCTCACACTCACGGACGTAACGAAATCGTTCGGCGATCTGCACGCTGTCGCCGACGTGAACCTGTCGGTGGAAAAAGGCGAGTTCGTTTCGTTGCTCGGGCCGTCCGGCTGCGGCAAGACCACCACCTTGCAGATGATCGCGGGTTTCGTGGAGACCACGCGCGGGCGTATCACGCTCGACGGCCGCGACATCACGCATATGAAGCCGAATAAGCGCGGCCTCGGCATCGTGTTCCAGAGTTACGCGCTGTTTCCGCACATGAGCGTGGCGGAGAACGTCGGCTTCGGGCTGGAAATGCGCAACGTCGACAAAGCCGAGCGCAAGGAGCGCGTGCGCGAAGCACTGGCGCTGGTGCGGCTCGACACGCTCGCGCACCGCTTTCCGCGCGAACTGTCCGGCGGTCAGCGGCAACGCGTGGCGATTGCCCGCGCGATCGTGATCGCGCCGCCGGTGCTGCTGCTCGACGAACCGATGTCGAATCTCGACGCCAAGCTGCGCGAAGACATGCAGTTCGAGTTGCGCAGCATTCAACGCAAGATCGGCACGACCACTATCATGGTCACGCACGACCAGTCGGAAGCACTGTCGATCAGCGATCGCGTGGTGGTGATGGAAGCCGGCCGCATCACGCAGATCGACACGCCGTACGAAGCGTACGAGCGCCCGGAAAACCGCTTCGTCTCGCAGTTCATCGGCAAGGCCAACATGCTGGCGGGCACCGTGGTGGCCTGCGACGGCGAGTCGATCTGTATCGACCTCGGTCACGATATCGAAGAAACCGGCCGCACCGCGCAATTGCCGGCGCGCGAGCGCGCGGTCGGCGTGGGTGACGCGGTGACCTTGTGCATTCGTCCGGAAAAACTGCGCCTGTGCGCGCCGGACGCCGGACGCGTGCCGGCCACCGTCACGAGCCGTTTCTTCCTTGGCAGCCAATGGCTGTATCGCCTCGACAGCCGGCTCGGCGAAGTGCTGGTGTGCTGTCAGAACGAAGGCACCGAGCCGCTGCCCGAAGGCGCGGCGGTCGGCGTGGACTGGAACAGCGAAGCGATCCGCTTCATTCAACGGGACGCGCAACATGTCTAGCACGCTCCCCGCGACCGACAAGAACAACACGCGAACCCGCGACGCGCGGCGCGCGCCCTGGCATGCATTCCTGCCGCTGTGGCTGATGTGTGCGCCGGCCTTTCTGCTGTTCGCGACGCTGGTGCTGGTGCCGCTCGTGATGACGCTGGTCCTGACCTTCTATCGCTTCGACCCGGCAAGCGGGCCGCTGGCCGCGTTCCAGTTCGGCAATTACGCGGAAGTGCTGGGCTCCTCGTATTTCCACACGATCTTTCTGCGTACCTTCGGGATTGCGTTTCTGGTCACGCTGCTATGCATCGTGATCGGCACGCCGGAAGCGTACGTGCTGTCACGCATGCGCGACCCGTACCGCTCGCTGTTCCTGCTGGTGATTCTCGCGCCGCTGCTGGTCTCCGTGGTGGTGCGCGCGTTCGGCTGGAGCATGCTGCTCAACAGCAACGGTCTCGTGAATCAGGCGTTCGGTCTGATCGGCCTCGGACCCTACAAGCTCGAATACACGACCTTCGCGATCGTGATTGCGCTCGTCCACGTGATGCTGCCGTTCATGGTGATTCCGGTGTGGACCGCGCTGCAAAAAATCGACCCGCAGACGGAAAACGCCGCGCTGTCGCTGATGGCGTCGCCCGCCACCGCGCTGCGCCGGATCGTGTTGCCGCAACTCACGCCGGGCATTCTGTCCGGCAGCCTGATGGTGTTCGGCCTGTCGGCGAGCGCCTTCGCGATTCCGGGCCTGCTCGGCGGACGACGTCTGAAAGTCGCCGCCACCGCCGTCTACGACGAATTCCTCGGCTCGCTCAACTGGCCGCTCGGCGCGACCATCGCGCTCCTGCTGCTGGTCGCGAATCTGATCGTGATGCTCACTTACTACCGGGTTCTGGAGCGTAAGTACGCCAGAAGCCTTGGTTAATTCATTGGCCCTTTGAGTGACATCATCATGAGAAAGAACGGCCCTATTGCACTGGTTTTCCACACGCTCGTGATTGCGTTCGTGCTCGCGCCGCTCGTGATCGTCGTGCTGGTCGCGTTCACGCCCGACGAGACGCTCACGCTACCCACGCATGGCGTCTCGCTGCGCTGGTTCCGCGCGATCCTCGACTACCCCGATTTCATTTCCGCGTTCTTCAACAGTCTGAAGCTGGCGTTTGCGTCGGCCACGCTGTCGCTGATCGTCGCACTGCCCGCTGCATTGGCGATCGGCCGCGCGCGTTTTCCGGGCCGCGGCTTTCTCAACGGACTGTTGTTGTCGCCGCTGGTGATTCCCGGCCTCGTGCTCGGCATCGCGCTGCTGCGTTTCTTCGCGCTGATCGGCGCGACCGGTTCGTTCGCGTGGCTCGTGCTCGCGCACATGATCATCATCACGCCGTTCGTGATGCGGCTCGTGCTGGCGTCGGTCAGCGGCCTGGATCGCAGCGTCGAACATGCGGCGCATTCGCTCGGCGCGGATGCGTGGACCACGTTTCGCCGTATCACCTTCCCGATGATTCTGCCGGGCATTACCGGCGGCTGGCTGCTGGCCTTCATCAATAGCTTCGACGAATTGACCATGTCGATCTTCGTCACGTCGCCGCAAACCGTCACGCTGCCGGTGCGCATGTACATGTACGCGACCGAATCGATCGATCCGATGATGGCCTCCGTTTCGGCGCTGGTGATCTTCATCACGGCCGGCGCGATGCTGCTGCTCGATCGTGTGTACGGGCTCAACCGCATTCTGATCGGCCAGCATTGATGTCTTCTTCCGCTTACGTTCCCATGCCGTCCGAGTCACAGTCCAATCTACCGTCCAATTTGGCGACCGCTCATGCCGAGCCGCAATTCGTTCGCGTTGCCGAAATGCAGCGTGAACCGCTGCGTTTCTTTTTAGATGGCCATGAAGTCGTCGCGCTGCAAGGCGATACGCTGCTGACCGCCGTGTTGATGCAGCAACGGCGCGTGCGCGACAGCGAATTCAGCGGCGCGCCGCGCGCCGGCTTCTGTTTGATCGGCGCATGCCAGGACTGCTGGATGCGCAGCGAAGACGGCAAGCGCCTGCGCGCGTGTTCGACGCTGGTGACCGAGGGCATGCGCGTGGTGTCGCGATTCGGCGTTGTCGCTGATAACGCGGCGGCTTCAGCATCGGCACCCGGCAACGGAGACGCCACATGACCGACGAACGCCGCATCGTGATCGTCGGCGCGGGACCGGCCGGCGTGCGCGCCGCCGAGACGCTGGTCGCGGCCGGCCTGCGCCCGGTCGTGCTCGATGAAAACGCGCGCTGGGGCGGCCAGATTTATCGGCAACCGCCCGCGACCGGCGGCTTTCAACGCTCGAAGAAAACGCTCTACGGTTTCGAAGCGCACAAGGCCGACGCGTTGCACAAAACAATGGCCGCGCTGCTGCCGCAACTTGACTATCGGCCTGACACACTGGCCTGGGCCTGCGAACCGGGGCGACTCGATACGCTGCATGCGGGGCGCGAGATTCGCGTGCCGTTCTCGCATCTGATCATCGCGAGCGGCGCGACCGATCGCGTGTTACCGGTGCCGGGCTGGACCTTGCCCGGCGTCTATACGCTCGGCGCGGCGCAGGTCGCGCTGAAGTCGCAAGGTTGCGCGATCGGACAGCGTGTCGTGCTGGCGGGTACGGGGCCGTTGTTGTACCTGGTCGCGTATCAATACGTGAAAGCGGGTGCGCAAGTGCTCGCCGTGCTGGATACGAGCCCGCTCTCGCGGCAGATCGCGGCCGCGCCGAAACTCGCGCGTCAACCGTCGACGTTGGCCAAAGGGCTCTACTACGTCGGCTGGTTGAAAACGCGCGGCGTGCGGATCGAACGTAACGTGACGCTGGTCGGTATTCACGGCGAACAAGGTGTGCGCGCAATCGAATTTCGCCCGTCGACGACCGGCTCGTTGAGCGAAACCCTCGCTTGCGACGCGGTCGGCATCAGCTTCGGTCTGAAGCCCGAAACGCAACTCGCCGATCTGGCGGGCTGCCGCTTCCGCTTCGACGCCACCAACCGCTGCTGGCTGCCCGAGCTCGACGCCGCCGGACGCAGTTCCGTGCGCGGCCTCTATCTCGCCGGCGACGGTGCGGGCATTGCCGGCGCCGACGCCGCCGAACTCGCCGGCCGCCGCGTCGCGCTGGCGCTGCTCGACGATCTCGGCATCGCGCATCCACGAGGCGCGGGCATGCGCGACGCGGCGTCGCTCGAACGCGGTCTCAAACGTATCGCCGTATTCCGCCAGGGTATCGAAACGGCCTTCGCGCCGCCCGCGCATTGCGCCGCGCAATGGCCCGACGACATGACCGTGTGCCGCTGCGAGGAAATCGACGCGGGCACGTTGCGGCGCTGCATTCGCGGCGGCGAAGCGAGCGAGATCAACCGTCTGAAAGCGCTCACGCGCGTCGGCATGGGCCGCTGCCAGGGACGCATGTGCGGCGAAGCCGCGCTCTCGCTGCTGGCCGAGGAAACCGGCAAACCGCTCGCTGAAATGGGCCGCTTGCGCGGTCAGGCGCCGATCAAACCGATTCCCCTTTCACCGGAGATGGTGGCCGACGACGACCTCGCCGAGATCCCCGAGGAGGCACGCGATGAGTGACACGCAACATTACGACGTCGCGATTGCGGGCGGCGGCCTGGTCGGTTCATCCGCGGCGTTGGCGTTGGCGCGGCGCGGCTTGCGCGTCGGCCTGTTCGAGCGGCGCTATTGCGGCGCGCAGGCGAGCGGCGTGAACTACGGCGGCGTGCGCTGCCAGGGGCGCTCCGTCGAACAGATGCCGCTCGCCATGCGCGCGCGGCGCATCTGGGACCGCTTGCCGGAATTGATCGGCATCGACGGCGAATTCACGATGTCGGGTCACTTGCGGCTCGCGCGCAGCGAAGCCGATCTCGCCGCGCTGCAAGCGTGGGCCGACATGGCGCGCGATCACGGACTGCACGCGCAACTGGTCAGCGGCAACGCGTTCCGCGAGCGCTATCCGTGGCTCGGGCCGGCAGCGATCGGCGGCTCGCTGTGCGCGACCGACGGGCATGCGAATCCGCGTCTGGTCTCCCCCGCATTCGCTCGTGCCGCGCGCGCGGCCGGGGCGGAGGTGCGCGAGCAAACCGAACTCAGCGAGATTCATCACGACGGCAAGCGCTTTCAACTGCGCGCCGGCGACGCACGCATCAGCGCCGACTGGTTGATCAACTCCGCCGGCGCGTGGGCGAATACCGTGGCGGGGTACTTCGGCGAGACAGTGCCGATGAAACCGATCTACCCGAACATGTGGGTCACCGAGCCGTTGCCGCTCTTCATCGCGCACAACCTCGGCGTGTACGGCGGCGGCATCTACGCGCGGCAAGTGGCGCGCGGCAATTGCGTGATCGGTGGCGGACGCGGACATGGCGACGGCGAATACGGCCACCCCTCCACCGACACCACGCGCGCCGTGATGCGCGACGCCTGCGCGTTGCTGCCCGCGTTGCGCGAGGCGCTGCTGATCCGCACATGGAGCGGCGTGGAAGGCGAGATCGTGGACAACAATCCGATCATCGGCGCGAGCCGTACGGTGCCGCGTCTGCTGCATGCGTTCGGTTTTTCGGGCGGCGGTTTTCTGCTCGCGCCCGGCGTGGGCGAAGTGCTGGCCGATCTCGTGATCGACGGTGACACCGCCACGCCGCTGCACGCCTTTTCGATTGGCCGCTTTGCCGGCGTTGGCGCCTTATCTGCCAACTCGGCCGCCGATTCGGCCGCCACCTCTTCCGCTGCTTAAGTCCCGTTTAGTGAAACCCAGGAGCCCCACCATGAAACTGTTCAAGACGATCGCGGCGCTCGCCGCCCTGTGTGCGTTCAGCGCGGCCGCGCCGGCGTGGTCGGAGACCAAAACCATCTATATCGGCATGAACGGCGGGCCGATGGAAAAGGCCTATACGAGCCAGGTGCTGCCCGACTTCGAGAAAGCCAACAATGTGAAGGTGGTGGTGGTGCCGGGCACGTCGTCGGATATTCTCGCCAAGCTGCTCGCCAACAAGGCCAATCCGCAGATCCACGTGGTGTTTCTCGACGATGGCGTGATGGCGCGCGCGGTCAGCATGGGTGTCTGCAAGAAGCTCGACGACGCGCCGGTCCTGAAAGAGCTCTACCCGTTCGCGCGCATGAAGGACGACATGGGCGCAGGCGTGCAACTCGGCATGACCGGCATTGCGTACAACAAGAAACTGTTCGCTGAGAAAGGCTGGGCGCCGCCGACTTCGTGGATGGATTTCGCCGATCCGAAATACAAGGGCAAGGTGGTGTTCCAGTCGGCCTCGAGCAGCACGTTCGGCCTGCACGGCTTTCTCGCGATCAACCGTCTGATGGGCGGCAGCGAGCAGAACGTCGAGCCGGGCTTCACGAAATGGGCGACCACGGTCGGACCGAACGTGGTCGAGTACGTGCCGAACTCCGCGAAGATTTCCGAAATGGTCCAGACCGGCGAAGCGGGTCTGTTCCCGCTGACGCCGACCGGCGTGAGCGATCTGCAGGACAAGGGGATTCCGGTCGCGTATGTGAACCCGAAGGAAGGCCCGGTGTTGCTGCTGGTCGATCTGTGCGTGGTCAACAACAACCCCGATCCGCAACTCGCGCAGAAGCTCGCGCAATTCCTGCTGTCCGCGCCCGCGCAGACCAAGGCCGCCGAAGCGGGCAAGCAGATTCCGACCAACCGCCTCGCGAAGATGACGCCGCCGATGCAGCAAAGCCTCGGCAGTATCGACGACCTGGTGCGCAAGGTGACGGTGGTGGATTGGGACACGATCAACGCACACCGCGCGCAGTGGGATACGCGCTGGAACCGGCAGATCGAGCGCTGAGTTGGACGCTAGTTAGAGGCTAATTTCAACACTCAGCAACGCCCACTCAGAAAACCAGCGACACCGCCACGGCCAGCCAGATCGAGCCGACGCCGGCAAGAAACAGATGCCGGGCGATACGCATGTGGGTGTCGTTGGTTTCCGATTGGGCCGGGTTCGTTGCCAGCCACGGCACGAGCCCGAGGCAGCCGAACCCGATCAGCGCGATCACGACGACCATCACGTCGCCGACATGCCACTTGGTGGGCTCGTACATGCCCCAGTAGCCGAGAAAGACAATGCCGATCGAAAAGATCGTGGCCGACGCGCTGCTGAGCGCGGCCACGGATCCGGTTGGACTCGGCATGCTTCACCTCCGATCGTTGGATGTTACAGCCTGCCTTGTCCGTCCCGGTTCCTGCTAGCTAGTGCGATCCATCAGGACGTGCGGGCCTGCCTCGCTTCATACGTCTTCAGATGACTATAGGCGATCCGCAGCAACGACAGGCCGTGTTCGCCCTTCTGCGCGTCGCCGCCGCGCGAGATCAGGTCGCCGAGAATATGATCCGCCTCGGTATGCGAGTGGTTTTCCACGTCGCGCAGCATCGACGCGGTGAGCGGCGACGGCGTGAACAGCGTCTGCGTGGCGCGGGCGTCGAAGTCCGGGCCCATCGTGAAGCCTTTGCTCTCGGCCACCGCCCGGCACTCGCCGAGCAGATTCTCGATCACGCGTTTGCCGTCCGGCGCAGCCAGAATATCGCCGACGGAACCCCGCATCAAGCACGTACTGGCCGCCAATGTGGCCAGGAACACCCACTTCTCCCACATGCGCAGCAGAATGTTGTCGCTGACAGTGACGTCGAAATTCGCGCCGGCCATGGCGTCCGCGATGGCCTGGACCCGCTCCGACTTGCCGCCCGCCAGTTCGCCGAATGTGATGGCATGCATTTCGTTCAGATGCACGATGTGCTGCTCGGCGTTCAGCGTCGCGGCGATTACGCATTGGCCGCCCAACACGCGCTCCGCGCCGAACTTTTCAGTCAGCACGTCGATATGGCGCATGCCGTTGAGCATCGGCAGAATCAGCGTCGATTCGCCGACGAACGGCGCGAACGAGTCGATCGCGTCGTCGAGGCTGTAGGCCTTGCAACTGAGCAGCACCAGATCGAACGGTTCGGCGCCGACACCGGCGAGGATCGTCTTGACGTTGGGCAGCGTGAGATCGCCGCGCGCGCTGCTGATCACGAGCCCGTCGCGCTGAAGCTTTTCCGCGCGCCCCGCACGAACGAGAAAGGTCACGTCCTGGCCTGCCGCGGCGAGACGCCCACCGAAGTAACCGCCCACCGCGCCCGCCCCTACTACTAGAATTCGCATCTTTGGCCTCTTGATAGATTTCGGTCGCGCGGCGTTGGGCTTCCGGGTAGTAGACCTCGGAGCCGCTGACGCAGTGCGTGGGGAGAATGTAGCAAAGATTGACCGTCGGCATCGGCCACGATTGCTGGGGCGGCGTGCTGCGATGCACCGATTGTTCTGGTCAGATCAATCGGTGCGTCCGGCTGGTCGCACCATCACGCTCAGAGCGTGCCGAGAATCGTCTTCTCGTAGAGCGCCAGCATGCCGCCGACGTCCACGCCCACGCACACTTCGCAGGGCGGGCGGCTATCCCAGTCCGGCGCGGGCACCGGCATCGTCACCGGCTTCTGGATCGTCTGACCGACTGCGATGCCTTCGGTCAGCACGCGCACCGGGCCACTGCGCGTCGTATAGAGATGCGGCGCCAGCACATAAGCCACCGCCGACGAGTCATGCACGTAAATGCCCGCGAGTTGCGCGCTCTCTTCGTGAAACGCCTCGTAATGCCGCGACACGTCCCACACGAACTGCCCCGCCGCGCCGCCGCGTTCACGCAGCGACGCCAGATAGTCGTGGCTCATGATGGTGCGCTGCGTAACGTCGAGGCCGACGATTGTCACCGGCCACGCCGAGCCGAACACGAGATCGGCCGCATCCGGATCGCCGAGAATGTTGGCTTCCGCCGCGGGCGTCACGTTGCCGAGCACGCCGTCCGTGCCGAACGCGCCGCCCATGATCACCACCTGTTTGACGAGTGTGGCGATGTGCGGATCGTCGGCGAGCGCCAGCGCGAGATTCGTGAGCGGACCCACGGCGACCAGCGTGACTTCGCCAGGATGCGCGCGCACCGTGTCGATGATGAAGCGGTGTGCCGGACGCTCGTCGAGCGCGGCGGCGTTGCTCATGTCGAGCGCGATGTTGCCGAGGCCGTTGTCGCCATGAATCCACGCCAGCGGGTCCGGCGCGATGCGTTTGAGCGGCGCGGCCGCGCCCTGCGCGACCGGCACGCCCGGCGCGAAGCGACCGGCAAGGAAACGCGCGTTACGCGTGGTCGTCTGAATCGTCGCGTTGCCGAACACGCTCGTCAGACCAAGCAGTTCGATCTCCGGATGCCGCGCCTGAAACACCAGCGCCATTGCGTCGTCCACACCGGGATCGGTGTCGTAAATAATCTTGTGCTGACTCATAAGTAAAACGCGTCCGGCAGTTGTTCGCGCGCGGTGGTGTCGCGTGTCGCGCCGTGCAGATTGCCGAGACGAATCGGCAGGTCCGGCCCGCCGAGTTCGATGATCACCTGGCGGCACGCGCCGCACGGCGCGATCGGGCCTTCGGTGTCGCCGATCACGGCGAGCGCGGCGAACTGGTCACGCTGATAACCCGCGGCAATCGCGCTGAAAAATGCGGTGCGTTCCGCGCAATTGCACAAACCATACGACGCGTTCTCGACGTTGCAGCCGTCGAATACCTGGCCGTCTTTAGTCAGCAACGCAGCGCCGACCTTGAATTTCGAATACGGCGCATAGGCCTTTTCTCGCGCGACGCCCGCGCGTTCCAGCAGTTGTTCCATCTTCATACCGCGATCCTCGATTCAATGCAGCGTAATGAACATGCCGGCAATCGTGGCGCTCAGCAGATTCGAGAGCGTCCCGGCCAGCACGACACGCAAGCCGTAGCGCGCGACTTCGGCGCGGCGTTCCGGCGCGACGGCGCTAAAGCCGCCCGTCAGCACCGCGATCGACGAAAAGTTCGCGAAGCCGCACAACGCAAACGACAGGATTGCAATGGTACGCGGATCGAGTGCCTGCAGGCCAGCCGCGCTCACGCTGGCGGCGTCTTTCAGATACGGCGACAGCGACGCGTAAGCGACGAACTCGTTGAGAATCACCTTCTGCCCGAGGAAGTTACCGGCGATCGTCGCCTCGCTCCACGGCACGCCGATCAGATACGCGAGCGGCGCGAACAGCATGCCGAGCACCGATTGCATCGACAGGTCCGGATGGCCGAACCAACCGCCAATGCCGCCCACGATCCCGTTGAGCAACGCGATCAGACTGACGAACGCGATCAGCATGGCGCCGACCATCACCGCGATTTTCAGGCCCACGGTCGCGCCGGAACTGACGGCTTCGATCACATTGGTGGGCCGCTTTTCGTCGAAGTTGAGATGCTGCAATTGCACGCGGCTCGGCTCGGTGCTCGGGCAGATGATCTTCGCGAACAGCAGGCCGCCGGGCACCGCCATGAACGACGCCGCGAGCAGATAGTCGACCCGCACGCCGAGCCCTGCGTAGCCCGCCAGCACCGAGCCCGCCACGGCCGCCATGCCGCTCGACATCACCGCGAACAGTTCGGCGCCGGTCATGTCACGCGCGAACGGTTTGACGACCGCGGGCATTTCGCTTTGACCGAGAAAGATCGTGGTGACAGCCGAAAACGATTCGAGCTTCGACACGCCCAGCAGTTTCTGGAACACCGTGCCGAGCACGATCACGATCCAGCGCATCACGCCGAGGTAGTACAGCACGGAGATCAATGCCGTGACGAAGATGATGGCCGGCAGCACGCGCACGGCGAACACGAAACCGCCGTCGCCGAAGACCTGGAACATCTTGGGCTGCACGAGGCCGCCGAACAGGAACTCGATGCCCGCGTTGCCGTAGGCCAGTACGTGATTGACACCGGTTGCGGCTGCGTCGAGGATCGATTTGCCGAATGGCACGAACAGAATGAAAGCGCCGATACCGATTTGCGTGAGCAGGGCGGCGACAACAGTGCGTAAGCGAATGGCGCGCCGGTTGGCGGAGAAGATATAGGCGATCAACAACAGGACGGCAATACCGAGGAGGTTTCGGACGATCAGGGCCATGTCTCGTGACGTTCTTGTGAAAGTGGCACAGATGCTAAACGAAACTGACGCTGGAGGAAAAAGATTCGGTTAGGGGTGGCGTTCGGGTACTGAAGGATTCAGCGCGGGGCATGCGCGGTGCATTTTTTGTGTGGAAGTGTGGGGTTGCTGCGGTGCGTTAACGTGCGATTGCCGTTAACGCGCCGCAACGATTTCTACTGCGGTTGTCGACCCACCGCTCAGAGCATTTCCAACGCCAACGCAATCCCCTGCCCGCCGCCGATACACAGCGTCACGATTCCGCGCTTGAGACCGTCGCGTCGCATCGAATGGATCAGTCGTGTCGTCAGCACCGCGCCGGTCGCGCCAATCGGATGACCGTGCGCGATCGCGCCGCCCTGCACGTTGATCAACTCATCCGCAATGCCGAGCCGGCGCGCGACCGCGATCGGCACGGCCGCGAATGCTTCGTTGATTTCAAAGCGCTCGACCTCATGCAGTTGCCAACCGGCGCGCGCCAGAGCCATCTGCACCGCCGGCACGGGACCGAGCCCGAACATGCCAGGCTCCACCGCCGCGACGCCGAACGCCACCAGACGCGCGGCCGGTTCGATCCCGCGCGCTTCGGCGAAACCGCGCTCGGCTACCAGCATCGCGGCCGCGCCGCTGTTCAGGCCAGGCGCGTTGCCTGCGGTGATCGTGCCGTCGGGACGAAAAGCGGGCCGCAGTTTGGCCAGCGTGTCCAGCGTGGTATCGGGGCGCGGTTGTTCGTCGCGCGTGAAGGGTTGCGGGCCTTTGCGGCCCGGCACTGGTACGGCGATCAGTTCGGCGTCGAAGTCGCCGCTCTCTTGCGCCTCGACGAATCGCTGTTGCGAACGTGCGGCCCAGCGGTCCTGGCTTTCACGTGTCATGTCGAATTGCGCGACGAGGTCTTCCGTATGCCAGCCCGAATGCTCGCCGGAGAACGCGTCGTTCAGGCCGTCGCGCAGCAGACTGTCGTGAACCTGCGCGTTGCCCATGCGGCTGCCCCAGCGCCCGCTGTCGAGCAGATACGGCGCGCGGTCCATGTTCTCCATGCCGCCCGCCACGGCGGCATCGCCGAAACCGAGCCAGATTTCCTGCGCCGCCGACACGATCGCCTGCGCGCCCGACCCGCATACGCGATTCACCGTCAGCGCCGGCACGGCCACCGGCACACCGCCGCCAATCGACGCCTGGCGCGCGGGATTCATCTTGTTGCCCGCCTGAATCACATTGCCCATCACCACCGACGCCAACGCCGCCGCATCGAGACCGCTGCGACGCAGCGTTTCGCGCACGGCTAGCGCGCCGAGTTCGGTGGCGGGCACTTCTTTCAGCGATCCGCCGAAGGCGCCTATTGGCGTTCTTACCGGATTGCAGATCACGACTTCTCGTGGGTTCGTCATTGCTTCTCTCCAGTTGGCTTACGTTTGCAGTTTGATTTGCCGTGGCTGCACATCAGTTATTCGCCGATACCGCCGTGACGGTTCCAGGCAGATCCCAGCCGCCACCCAGCGACCGGTACAACGCGACCGCTGCGAGCGCATGCTCGCGTTTGGCCTGATTCAACGATTCGTCGTCGCGCAGATACGCTTCCTGCGCGTCCAGCACGTCGAGGAAACTCGAGGCGCCGTTCTTGTACAACTCGGTCGACAAACGCAGCGCGTGGCCCGACGCATCGAGCGCGCCGCCAAGTCGTTGCACCTGCACCGATCCGCTCACCAGGTCGCTGCGGTTGTCCTCGATTTCCTTCAGCGCCTGCAGCATGGTCTGCTGCAAACCGAGCTGCGATTCGCGCATGCGGCTTTCGCTCGCGTCGATATTCGCGGTGATACGGCCCGCGTTGAAGATCGGACTGGTGGCGTTCAACGCCGCGCTGAACAGGTTGTCGGTCAGCGTCGGCAGGCCGAGATACGACGAGGCCAGCAAGCCGTCCGCGAGATTCAGCCGGAACTGCGGATAACGCTGCGCTCTCGACACGCCCACTTCCGCCGCGCGTTGTTCGACCGTCGCATACGCGGTGCGGACATCGGGCCGCTTCAACAACGCTTCCGACGGCAACGTCTGCGGCACGCTTTGCGCGGGCAACGGAATCTCGCGGGCGTTGGCGAGCAGCAAACCGTCGACACTTTCCGGCGTGCGCCCCGAATACACCGCGATCAGACTCAATTGATGCTGTACCGCCGACTGAATGCGCGGAATCTGCGCCTGCAGATCCTGCAATTGATTCTGCGCACGCGCGACGTCGAGTTGCGTCGAGAGTCCGAAATGCAAGCGCTCCTGCGTGAGCTTCAGCGCACGCGCACGAATCTGTTCGTTGTCGCTGAGAATCTGCAATTGCGATTGCGCCCAGCGCAGGTCGATATACGCGGCCGCCGTGTTCGCCGCGAGCGCGAGCCGCAGCTGGTTCAACGACGCCTCACGGCCCGACACTTGCGCCTGCGCCGCCAGCACGGCGAGCCGTTCGCCGCCGAACACGTCCGGCGTCCAGCTCGCCGACAAACCGAAACCGGCCTGACGCACGTAGCCGAGCGGCGGCGGCGTGTTCTGGCGTGAGTCGGAAGCGCCGGCATTGGCGTTCAACTCGGGCAGCAGCGCCGCGCGATCCTGCGTCGCCAGATCCTGTGCCTGCTTGACGCGTTCCACCGCGGCCTGCACGTCGAGATTGCCGGTCAACACCGACTCGACCAGTTGATGCATCACCGGGTCGCCGAATTGCGCCCACCACGTATCGGCGCTGACGCTGTCTTGCGGCGCGTCGACGTTCCATGCGGCCGGCGCCACGGTCTTGACCGTTTGCGGCAAATCCGCGTGTTCGGCCGGTGGGACCGCGCAGGCCGCGAGCGTCAACAACGCGGCGCTCGCGAGAACTTTGAGTACGATCGGTTTCATGTTGAGTTCCTCAATGAGCATCGGGCGGCGGCGCGGTGTTGCCGAACGGGCGCGAGAACAGCACGCTCAGCAAACCGACCACGAAACACAGCGACAACGCGAAAAACGTGTCGGAGAAAGTGAGTACCAGCGCTTCGCGCATCAGCAGTCCATGCAATGCGCCGAGCCCTGCGTTGGCGGCGTTCAGCGCGTCGCCGCCAACCGCCGCGAAATGCGCGGTCTGCTGCTGCAGAAGCGATTCGAGCACCGGGCGTCCGGCGTTCAGATGTTCGTCGAGCCGCTCGTAGTGCAGGTTCAAACGGTCGTTGAGCATCGTGCTGCTCACGGCAATGCCGATCGCGCCGCCGAGATTGCGCATCAGGTTGAACAGGCCGCTCGCGGAACGCAGCCTCGACATCGGCAACGAGCCCAGCGCCATCGTCACGATGGGTGGAATACAGAACTGCTGCCCGATGCCGCGCAACGCCTGCGGAATCAGCAACTCCTGCCAACCCCATTGATTGGTCAACGGCACATACAGATAACAGCCGAGGCCGAACAGCACGAGCCCCACCACCAGCAGGATTCGCATGTCGACAATGCGGGCGAGGATCGAATACGCGACCATCGCGACCAATTGAAAACAGCCGACCGACAGCAAGGCCACGCCGATCTGCAACGAGTCGAAACCGCGCACACGCGAGAGGAACACCGGCGTCAGAAAGACCGCGCAAAAAATCCCGATTCCGGTAATGAACGACAGCAAACTGCCTATGCCGAAGTTGCGGACCGCCAGCGCGCGCAAGTCGACAATCGGCTCTTTCGCGGTGAATGCATGCACGAGGAAAAGAAAGCCGCAGATCGCCGAGATCCACGCACAAAACACGATCACGTCGTCGCCGAACCAGTTCTTGCGCGGGCCTTCTTCCAGCACGTATTCGAGGCAGCCGAGAAAGCCGGACATCAGCAGAATGCCGAGGTAATCGCCCTTCTTCAGCAACGACAGATCGACGTTATCGAAGTGCACGTACTTCGGCACCATCACCGTGACGAGAACGCCGGGCACGAGGTTCAGATAGAACAGCCAGTGCCATGACCACTGCGAGGTGATCCAGCCGCCGATCACCGGACCGATGGTCGGCGCGAGCGTGGCGAGCGCGCTGATGGTGGTGGACGCAATCAACCGCTGCTTGCCGGGGAACAGCACGAACGCGGTGGTGAACACGGTCGGGATCATCGCGGCGCCGAGCGCGCCCTGCAAACCGCGGAACAGGATCATCGAGTTGATGTCCCATGCGAGACCGCACAGCATGCTGGTGATCGTGAAGCCGAGCGCGGAAAAGGCGAACACCCAGCGCGTGGAGAACACGCGGGTGAGCCAGCCGGACATCGGAATCACCAGAATTTCAGCGATCAGATACGAGGTCTGCACCCAGGAGAGTTCATCCTGGCTCGCGGACAAACCGCCGCCGATATCTTTGAGGGACGACGCCACGATCTGGATATCGAGCGTCGCCATGAAAAAGCCGATGCACATCAGCGTGAACGCGACGACTTTGGTGCGCGTCGGCAGATCGGCGGGGTTGGCGAGGACTTGGGTCATGATCGGTCTCTTAGCCGCGCGCCGGCGTGTCGCCAGCGTCGACGTGGACCTTCACCGTGGCCGAGAGGCCCGGGCGCAACACGCCTTGCATGTCTTTCGGCACCTCGAGACGCACCCGCACCGGCACACGCTGCACGATCTTCGTGAAGTTGCCAGTGGCGTTTTCGGCGGGCAGCACGCTGAAGGTCGCGCCGGTGGCGGGCGCCAGACTTTCCACCACGCCGTGAATCTGCCGGCTCGACGCGTCGAGATTCACGTCGACGCGGTCGCCGACCTGCATCTTCTTCAACTGATCTTCCTTGAAGTTGGCGTCGATCCACAGGCCGCTCGCGGGCACCACGGTCAGCAGCGAGCCGCCCGTGTTCGCCAGCAGTCCCACTCGCGCGGTGCGATTGCCGATATAACCGTCGATCGGCGAGCGAATCGTTGTGTACTCCACGTTCAGCGCCGCGACCCGCTGCGCCGCTTGCGCGGTGGCGATGCGCGCGTCGGCGTCGCCGATCTGCGCGTCGAGCACCGCAATCTGGCGCTGCGCCGCGATCAGCGCCGCGCCGCTGCGATCGACGGCAGCGTGCGCCTTGCTCAGATCGGCGTCCGCCCGCTCGACCACCTGGCTCGACACCGCGTCGTCCTTCACCAGTTCGCGATAACGCGTCTGGTCGGCGGCGCTGCGCGTCAGTTCGGCGCCGGAGGCGCGCACCTCGGCCGCCTGCTCGTTGATGGTGGCGAGTTGCAAGGATTTCTTCGCCTGCAACTCGGTCACCGCGGCCTGGGCGCTCTGCACTTCCGCGCTGGCCTGCGCGAGGCGGGCGTCGTAATCGCGTGCATCGAGCCGGATCAGCACCTGGTCCGCGTGCACGAACTGGTTGTCGCGCACCAGCACATCCGTGACGAAGCCGTTCACTTTCGGCGCCATCACGGTGACATCGCCGCCCACGTAGGCATCGTCAGTCGTTTCAACAAAGCGGCCGACGAAGAACCAGTACGACACCGCCAACGCGAGCACGACAAGCACCGTGATCACCGCGAGCAGCATCCAGGGAATACGCCGCGCCGGTGTGGCGGATTGAGCCGCGCTGGGTGGCGCGATAGTGGAAGGGGTTGTGGACATGATGTCAATATGTGCGTATGCACTCCTTGAGTTAAAAAAAACGGCGCTGTGCGTTGCGCCGACCTTGCGGTACTGCCCGTCCGACTTCAGAGCGGATCCTGCGTGATGGCGAACAACTCGCCGCGCAATGCGGCGGCCCGTTCTTCGCCGAATCGGTGTTCGAATTCGGCTTGCGCCGCGTACCAATGTTCGCGGCCTGCCTTCAGACGTTCTTCGCCGGCCGGCGTGAGCGCAATCGACAGCGCCCGGACGTCCGCGCCGAGCACGTCGCTCGATATCAGGCCGTTGCGGCGCAGCGGCTGGATCGTGCGAACCAGCGTCGTGCGCTGCATCCGCATGGCTTCGGCCAGTTGCTTCATCGACATCGGGCCGACGCGTTTCAACCGACCCATCAGCGAAAACTGCGTGATGGTCAGCCCCACGTTCGCCAGATGCCGGTCGTAAAGCTGCGAGACGTAACGGGCGGCCTGGCGGATCGCAAAGCAGTCGTCGTCGAGGAGGCCTTCCATCACTACGTTTCCTGAATCGTGAGTGCGTATGCACATTAATGGACGCATCAAATCTGCTGAAGCGAGTTCATGCGGCCTATCGGGTTACGTTAGCCGGTGATGCTGAACAACTCGGCGCGCAGCACTCTTGCGCGCGCATGCCCGAAGCGCTCTTCAAACTCGTCCTGCGCTGCGCGCCACGCCACCGACGCCTGGTCGAAGGTCGTTTCGCCCTTTGCCGTGAGACTGAACAGAAACGTGCGGCCGTCGTGCTCCGCCGCTTCCGCCACCACCAGGCCATCGCGCTGCAACGGCTTCATGGCGCGAACCAGCGTGGTGCGCTCCATCACCATGGCATCCGCCAGATCCGCCATGGGCAGATTCGGCTTGCGTGCGAGCTTGGCGAGGATCGTGAACTGCGCGGCCGTCAGCCCTACGCCGCCCAGATGGCGCTCGTAGATTTGCGTGACGTGCCGCGCCGCCTGGCGCAGCGCGAAGCAGTTGCATTCGTCGTAAGAGAGAGGGCGGTTCATGTCGATGAGTGTATGTGTGCATACGCACAGAGTCAAGATGAATTTTGTTTCGGGGCGCGGCGATGGGTGTCGGCAATCCGCATCAATGGGCAAAACCTCCATACATACGTCTGTTTGAATTGCCGCCGCAAGGCCCCACCGCACGGCGCGACGGTGAATCTTACGGGTTTGGATTAATGCCACTATATACAAGTCCGTAGCAGCGGCTTAATGTTCAGCCGCAACCAATTAAATCTAATAACAGGCCACGGAGACATTAATGCCATTCCACCCAGTCAGCGCGATTCCCACTATGCGACTTGCATGCGCCACTTCGATATACGGCATTAAATACGTTAGCGTCGCACTGAAATTCCCCTGTTTTACCTAGCCTACGGCGATCTGCCCTGCATGGCCGGATTCGCCTGTCTCGTGGCCTTCCGCGTCATTCGACGCGCTCCGCCCGTATGGCGAATAAGGCTCGCGCGATGCTCTCGATTTGCCGCGGCTATCCCGCCGCGCATTCGGGGCCATTTTATCGAGCGCATCCGGAACCATCGCCGGGCATGGCATTTCAGTTCGTGGACGGATAAAAACCCAGCGGCATCCGCGCGACTCATTTAATCGCGCGCATTAATAACGAACGACGCTTGACGAGGAGACAAAACAATGGCGTTCAAACTGTGGGCAGGCTCATCTGCTTCAATACCGACAGGCGCACTGACGGGCGCGTTCGCGCTATCCGTGCTGCTGGCCGCTTGCGGCGGGTCCGGCAAAACGGATGCGCCGGGCGCCGTCTCCGTGCCGCAATGTTCGGGCGCCTCCTGCGGGGCGCAAGGCCAGCCGCCCGGCACGCCGGTCGTCGCGGCCAAGCTGTGCCCCGATGCGCTCGACTATTCGACCACCTACACAGGTGGCTCGGGCAGCGGCGAGTACATCAAGATGCAATTCAATTCGGCGACGAAGAAGTATCAGATGACCTTCGTCGAATCCGCCGTGCCGATCTCGGTCGGCCAGGTCAACGTCACGCGCGCGGGCCTAACGATCACCGGCGACTACGACAATCCGACCGGCTCGTTCGCCCTGCCGACCGCCGAACAGAACCGCTGCGCGATCGTGCTGAAGAACGGCACGACCGCAGACGGCACCTACAGCGTCACCATCAATCCGCAGGATCCGCCGATGCTGTTCGTCGGCGAGGGCATTATCGGCGGCGGGATTCCGGGCGCGACGATCCAGTTCTCCGGCGTCACGTCGCTCGGTTTCCCGATCGGCGTCGTGCCGCAGCGCACGTTCGACTCGTATCCGTTCCTCGGTTTCAGCCAGACGATCACCGACTTCACCCAGGTGGCCGGTGCCTATAACGAAGTCGGGTTCCGCATGAGCCCCGAGGGCAACCCGGCCCAGGGCACGGACGGTCTGACAACGACCGGCTGGGCGCCGCAAGCCGTTCAGGCCAGCGAGACGCTCAACGCCGACGGCACCTGTACACCCGACTCATCGCCGAATTCGTGCGTCCTGACCGGCACGCCATGGACGGTGCGCACCAATGCCGACGGCTCGCCGGACAACGTTTTCGTCAGCCGCGCCAACGGTCTGGCTTATCCGGCGGCCGGCGTGGGCGTGCTGCAACTGCTGTTCGCGCCGAGTCTGGCGCACGGCATCATGATCGTCGGCAAGGTGAACAACCAGCTCGTGCCGGTGATGATTCGCGTCGGCTACGCCCATACGGATAACGACCCGCTCGGCATTCTGAACAACGCGCTCGACGATCAGCTCGGCATCTCGCTGCTGGCGCCCGCCACGAAGATTGCCCAAACGGCGTTGAAGGGCGGCTATATCGGCGCGAATAGCGCGTCGGCATGCGGTCTGGTGACCACCATCGGTCAAAGTCCGAACC
This sequence comes from Burkholderia sp. 9120, assembly GCF_000745015.1. NCBI lineage: Bacteria > Pseudomonadati > Pseudomonadota > Betaproteobacteria > Burkholderiales > Burkholderiaceae > Burkholderia > Burkholderia sp. 9120. The sequence continues at coordinate 5,406,341 of NZ_JQNA01000002.1, forward strand.
CGATCTACGTCAACGGACAGCCGGTCTATGCCGCGTCGGGAACCTGCACCGACGGCAGCGCGTCGTTCAACCCGGGCGTGAATTACGGCGCGACCCTGTTCCAGAGTCCGTCGGCGGCGTTGTTGAATCCGTTCACGTCCGCGGCATCGAGCAACTTCTCGCTCGATTTCACGCAGACGCAACCGGGTATCGTCAACGTGACCGCGACCAAGCCGTTGATGTCCGGCAGCACCGCGCTCTACCAGGCGGGCGACACCGGCGTGATGGTCCAGGTCGGGCCGGTGTACGGTCTGCTGATGAACGGGATCAACCCGACGTTCACCACCAACGATCCCGCGAACAACATCGGCAAGGTGAATCCGTTCCTGTCGATCGGGGCGTTCGTGGAATAAGCGTGCGGTGAGTGGAATGTAAAAACGGCTCGCTGGATTACGCCAGCGAGCCGTTTTTTATGTGTGCCACGTCTGCGGCGTGGCGCCACGCTCAAACTACAGCAAGCGATACGCCAGGCGTGCGGCAACCCTCGCCGTCCGCTTGTCCTGATCGAGCGACGGGTTGTACTCCGCGATATCCGCCGCGCGCAGCTTGCCGGACGCCCGCACGCGCTGCACCATCGCTTCGACCACGGACAACGGCACACCCAGCGCGGCCGGCGCCGACACGCCGGGCGCGATACCCGCCGGCAACACGTCGAGGTCGATGGTCAGATAAACGTCGTCCGCCGCGTCGAGCAAGGTTTGGAGATCCTGCAGGCGCTGCGGCAGATGCACGTCCTGCATGTCGACGTCGAGCACGTAGCGCACGCCGAGTTGCTCCGCATGCGCGAACAGCGACGCGGTATTGCCCAGATCGCTAATGCCGAAGCAGACGTAGTTAAACGGCACGCCACGTTCGGCGCAGTCGTCGGCGATCTGGTCGAACGGCGTGCCGGAATTCGCCGGACGCTTCTGGCGCAGATCGAAATGCGCGTCGAAGTTGACGATCAGCAGCTTGCGCGACGCGTGAGAGGTAGCGCTTTCGACAGCCTCGCGCGCCTGATGCAAGCGCAATCCGCTATACGTGCCCCACGCGACTTCATGTCCACCGCCAAACACCAGCGGCCGGCCACCACGCGCCAGCACATCGCTGACCACCTGCGCCAATTCAACCTGCGCGCCTTCCAGGTCACCGTCGTCGCACACCACGTCACCCGCATCGGCGAGCGATGCCAGCGCCACCTTCGCCGGCAAACCCGCCAGCGCACGCCGTAATTCCTTCGGCGCGTGCGCTGCGCCCGTGCGGCCCTGATTGCGGCGCACGCCTTCGTCGGAACCGAAGCCGACAATCACCGGCATCTCGCGATCAACCTGCCGAGCGTCGCCGAACGGCACCACCTGGTTGAAAACGCGCCGCGTGTCGCCGGGCTCGCCGTCGTCGGAACGGCCGGCCCACACCTTGTCGTCGAATGGAACTCTCATGCGCGCGACAACACCGCCTGCAGGAAGGCCCGCGTACGCGGCTGCGAAGGCGCCGAGAAAATTTCCGCGGGCGGTCCCGCTTCGACGATCACGCCGCCGTCCATCACGACCACCACGTCGGCCACTTCCTTGGCAAAACCCATTTCATGCGTGACGACGACCATCGTCATGCCTTCGCTCGCGAGCAGTTTCATCACTTGCAGCACTTCGCCGACCAGTTCCGGATCGAGTGCCGAAGTCGGCTCGTCGAACAGCATCACACGCGGCTGCATGGCCAGCGCACGCGCAATCGCCACCCGTTGCTTCTGACCGCCCGACAGACTCGCCGGCATCACGTTCGCCTTCTGCGCGAGCCCGACTTTCTCCAGCAAAGCCATGGCGGCCGCTTCGGCTTCGGCCTTGCTCGCGCCGCGCAACATACGCGGCCCCACGGTAATGTTGTGCAGCACCGACAGATGCGGAAACAGATTGAACGACTGAAACACCATGCCGACTTCAGTGCGCAGCGCGTTCAGCGAGCGCTCCTTGAGCATCGCGCCCTGCTCGACCAGCCGATGCCCGCAGATATCGATCGTGCCGCCTTCGGCCTGTTCGAGGCCGTTGCAGCAGCGCAAGAATGTGCTCTTGCCCGAACCGCTCGGCCCGATCACCACGACAACCTGTTGCGGCTGAATATCGAAGTCGATGCCGTTGAGCACCGTATGCGAGCCGAACGATTTGGTCAGCCCACGAATGCTGACGATAGGCCCCGTCTCCTGAGCCACGGTATTCACGGTATTCATTGCACCATCCCTCCTGCGCGCAGACGGCGCTCGACGCGATGCAGCGCGTAGTTGGTCGCTTGCGTCAACACCAGATAAACCAGCGCGATCGCCAGATACACCTCGAGCGAGCGGTACGACACGCTGATGATCTTCTGGCCTTCATGCATCAGATCGTCGATCGTCAACAGCGACACCAGCGCCGAGTTCTTGATCAGCGCGATGAACTCGTTGCCGAGCGGCGGGATCATCCGCACGATGGCCTGCGGCAAAATGATCGCGCGCATGGCCTGTCCCGACGACATGCCGATCGAGCGCGCGGCTTCCATCTGCCCGCGATCCACCGACTGAATCGCGCCGCGCACGATCTCCGACACATAGGCCGCCGAATACAAGCCGAGGCCGAGCATGCCGCACACAAACGCCGGCAGCAGAATGCCGAATTGCGGCAAGCCGAAGAACAGCAGAAACAGTTGCACGAGCAACGGCGTGCCGCGGAAGAACGTCAGATACGCGGTGCAAAGCCCGTACACCACGCGCCGCTGCGGCGTGAGCCGGCCGATACCGATCAACAGGCCCAGCACGCAGCTCAACGCGAGCGAGGCGGCGGTGACTTCCACCGTCACCAGCGCGCCATGCATGATGTCCGGCAAGCCGGCAATCACCGGCGAAAAATCGAGTGCCATGTTATTTACTCAGCCGTTTATTGCGCGCTCGCGCCGAACCACTTCTTGACGATCGCCGCATAAGTGCCATCGGCCTTGATCTTCGCGAGCGCGGTGTTGAACGCGGTCTTCAGTTCCGGCTCGTCCTTGCGCACGGCAATGCCGTAGGCTTCGGTGGTCAGTTGCTTGTCGAGCACGCGGAAACCGCCGCGCGTCTTCGCGAACTGATACGCGGCCGGCTTGCCGGTCACGGCGGCGTCGGCACGGCCAATGCCCACGAGGTCGAACATTTCCTGATTCTTTTCGACTTCGACGCGATTGATCTGCGGATAGTTGTCGCGCAGGAAGTTCACCGACTTTGTGCCCACCTGAACCGACACTTTCTTGCCGTTCAGATCGGCCACGGATTTGACCGGCGAATCGTTTTTCACCAGCGCGACGAGGCCGCCCGCGTAGTACGAATCGGTGAAGTCGACCACTTTCGCGCGTTCGTCGGTGATATAGATGCCGGAAATCGCCGCGTCGAAGCGATGCGCGATCAGGCCGGGAATCAGCCCTTTAAAGTCGATGTCGGTCCATTGCACGCGCTTGCCCATGGCCTTGGCGAGCGCGTTCATGATGTCGACGTCGAAGCCGGTTCGCGCACCGTTCTCGGTGAATTCCATCGGCGGGAAGGTGGCGTCGGTGGCGACGTTCAGCACGTCCGCCGATTGTGCCGACGCGGCGCCGGAGAAGCCCGCAAAAGTCACGGCAACCGTGACACAGGCGAGGGACAGCAGTCGTTGCAGTTTCATGGGTAGGCTCCTTGTGGTCCATCAAGTTCTTCAGTTCGTTCGGAATCCGGATCGAGATGCAGCCGCGAACGGCATGAAGCGATCAATCGGTTTGCATGTGCTCGGAAATGGCGCGGGCCGTACGTAGCGTCCCGTCGATGAATTGGCTTTCGCGACCCGTGGCGCGCGTGGACGGCGCCATCAAGGTGATCGACGCGCTGCTACCGACGCCGCGTCCGCTGCGATGAAAGATCGGGGCGCTCACGCCCCACACGCCCGGATCGACTTCGCTGTCGCTGACGGCGTAGCCCTGGGCGCGAATCTGTTCGAGTTCGGCTTCGATCGCGGCGCGGCCGGCGGGGTCGTTGTCGAACGCGCTATCGAGTATTTCGTTGCGCGCTTTGTCGGCCATGAAGGCCAGCAGCGATTTCGCCGACGCGCCCGCTTTGAGCGGCACGGCGCGGCCTTTTTCGAACGAGCAGCGCAGCGAATGCTGACTGTCGACCATTTCGAGGCACATCACCTGATGTTTGACAGCGACCACCAGCCCGATGCTTTCCTGCGACGCGCGCGCCAGTTGCTGCATCTCGCTACGGCTCGCTTCCACGAGCAGCGAATTGACGTCGAAGCCAAGCGCGAGTTGCAGGCTGATCGGACCGGGCGCGTAATGCCCCGCGTTTTCCGCGACGAAACCCCAGCGCTTGAGCAGCGCGATTTGCCGATACAAGGTGCTTTGCGCAAGGCCGGTCACGGCCAGCAAATCTTTGACCGACATGGCTTTGCCATGACTGGCGAGCGCCGCCAGCACCAGCAAAACCCGTTCTGCACCTGTCACATTCTGTTCCGCGTTCACGTCGACACCACCCGCAATCAATCACGGAACCAGAATGCCAGAACGTTCTCGGATTTCAAAAATGGGATTCCCATTGAATGGGAATGAGGGGCAAGGGATTTCCCCGAGTGGGCGAAATTGAGCGTGCCGCGGCGAAATGCGCGGCACGTGGAGACGATTCGTCTGACAGAAAACGGCTTAAATGCAGTGGTAAAACGGGAAGCGCTCAAGCGAAAGCACTACAGCGGCACACTACAGTGCGAGCACCGTCACCCCCACTTCCACGCGATGCGCGCCGCCGCCGAGAATCATGCCGCGCAGCAATGACACGTCGCTGTAATCGCGGCCAATGGCGAGCGTCACGTGATCCATATCGGCCAGCACGTCGTTGGTCGGATCGAGGTCGATCCAGCCGCTGCCGGGACAATGCACCGACACCCACGCATGCGACGCATCCGCGCCGATCAAACGCGGCTGCCCCGGCGGCGGGTCGTTACGCAGATAGCCGCTCACGTAACGCGCCGGCAGACCCAGCGAACGCAAACAGCCGATCATCACCTGCGCGAAGTCCTGACACACGCCGCTCTTCAATTCGAACGCACGTTCGGCGGGCGTATCGAACATCGTCGCCGAGGGCTTGTAATCGAAGTCGTCGTGAATGCGATGCATCAGGTCGATCGCGCCTTCGGCGAGCGGCATACCGGGCGGAAAACTCGGCAACGCATACGCGCGCAACGACGGCCGCGGCACGATATTCGGCGACGCGAAACAGAACTCCACTTCAGGCCGGAACTGGCCGCCGACGCTAAACCGCAGCGCCCTCGCCACCTCGTCCCAGGCGGGCGTGGTGTCCGGGTCGAGATCGGTCCAGCGCGGTGTCAGCGCCACCGTGGTTTCGCTGACGAGTTGCAGGCGTTCGTGCGGCGCGTCGAGCGCGAAATACAGCACGTCGTTGCCGAACGCGTCGAGACGGCTGTTCAGATACGACGGTTCCGGTTCGATCTTTTCGCTGTGCGACACCACGCGCTGCCACGCGCACGCGATCGGCCGGATCGTCGCGAGATGCTGGGCGGTCTCCACGTACGTGGAATAGTGGTACGTGGTGCGATGCGAGACGGACAGCACGGTCGGTGCGCTCTTCATGACCACACCTGTGAGGCGACAGTGCTCGCGTGACTGAAGTAACGCGCGCTGATTTCATGGGCAGCGGCGCCGACAAAGCCGCCGATCTGATCGCACACCGCAATGAGGTCGCTATGCACGCCGTTTTCGTCGACGGTGCACAGCGCTTCGAGCGACGGCAACGACACGGCGGGCGGCATCAATTCCGCAAACGGACGATGCCGCACGCTGCCCGCCGCGACGGCGATCTCATCGAGCTTTTTACGCAGACGCGCGTAGACGCCGTAGATGCCGCGCGGATTGGTCGGCTCGCTGACCAGCAGATCGAGCAAGGCCGGCACTTCGAAACGGCCGGGATACAGCGAGCGATACGTCAGCGTGCTGTCGAACAGTTGCAGCAGCAGATCGAAGCCGGCGGGCGTGGCGAGCTGGCCTTTATCGGCGACCACGCGCAGGAACGAGGTCATTGCCGAGACACGTTCGATATGGCGGCCGACGAACAGCAAACGCCAGGCTTCGTCGCGCGTCATGCGGTCGCCTTGCGCGCCGCTGATGGCCGACAACTGCACCGACAGACGTTCGAGCGCGGTCATCAACGTGACGCGGTCGTAGCGATCGAGGCGTTCGGCGCGGCCGTTCGCGCTCATCGCGCCGCCGTTGCGACTGCCGTTGCTCTGGGTTTGCGATTCACCCGCGCTCTGCGACTGCGACTGCGATTGCATCGAGGTCTGCGCCTGCGCCGCCCCCGGCATCAACGTCTGCAAGGCATCGCGGAAGTCATTGCGCGCGGCGAGAATCGTGCGCCAGTGATCGTTGGACAGCCGCCCCCGCACTTCGCCATTCGAGCGCGCCTGGCGAGCCAGATTCTGGCCGATGCTCGCCACCCCGGTGCTCTCGCTCAGATTCGCGACCAGCGCGCGTTCGAACGCTTGCGGCGAATGCGGCGAAGCCATGTCGCCGGCCTGCACGAGCCCACAGTGCAGCGCGAGTTCGACCAGAGTCGGAAACATCGCGTCGGCGTCGTTGCCTTCCAGCGAGCCGAGAATCAGCCGCAACAGCCGCACGTTGTTTTCAACGCGCTCGCCATAGCGTCCGGCCCAGAACAGATTTTCCGCCGCGCGGCTCGACACGGTGCGATGCTTGCGCGCGAGATCGGCGGGTTGCATCGGCGAAGGCAACAGCGTGAAGGTCGAGGTCGGCTGGCTCGACAGCACCCACGTGTCGACGCTGCTGCCGCCGTACTGCATCGACACGGTCGTCTGGCGTTCGGCGGCCATGCGCGTGAAGCCGCCCGGCATCACATGCCAGCCGCCGTTGACGTCGGCGATCGCATAGACGCGCAGCACCGACGGACGGCGACCGATCGTGCCGTCCTCGTAACGCGGCGTGCTGGAAAACCGCTGCGCCTGCTGGATCGTGTAGGTGTCGGGCATCGCTTCGATACGCGCGCGCCACGAGGACAGTTTCTGCCTGCCCTGCTCGATGCCCGGCGGCGCATCGCGCGCGCCGACCGGCCACGTCGGCACGATAAACGCCTCGTCGAGCCGCGAGAAGGCGTGCTCGCGCGCCGCCTTCTCGCCGCACCACCAGGTCGGCACGCTCGGCAGCAGGAGGTCTTCGTCGAGCAGCACTTCGGCGATACCCGGCAGAAAACCGTGCAACGCCGGCGACTCGACAAAGCCCGAGCCCGGCACGTTCGAGACGATCACATTGCCCGCGCGCATCACCTGCAACAGACCCGGCACACCGATGCTCGAATCGGCGCGCAGTTCGACCGGATCGCAGAACGCGTCGTCGAGACGGCGCAGCACCACGTGCACCCGTTCGAGACCGCCGAGGGTTTTCAGATACAGCTTGTCGTCGCGCACGGTCAGGTCTTTACCCTCGACCAGCGTGACGCCGAGATATCGCGCCAGAAACACGTGCTCGAAATAGGTTTCGCTGAACGGTCCCGGCGTGAGCAACGCGATATGCGCCGACGTTTCGGCGCCTTCGCCGTCGTGCAGCATGGTCGCCTGTGCGGCCTGAACGAGCGTCGCGATCAGTTGCGAATAGGTCGGCGCGAGGCGGCTCACGCGCATCGTGCGGAACGGGTCAGCGAACAGCGTCGACACGATCAGCCGGTTTTCGAGCGCATAGCCGAGGCCGGACGGCGCCTCGGTGCGATGCGCCATCACGGTCCAGTCGCCGCCAGGCGTGCGCGCCAGATCGACCGCGACGACCTGCAGATATTGGCCGCCAGGCGGCGTATAGCCCTTCACCGAACGCAGATAACCCGGATGCCCGAACACCAGCGCGGGCGGCAATTGGCCACGCTCCAGCAGGGTCTGCGGCCCATAAATATCCGCGACGATCGCATTGAGCAGATGCGCGCGCTGCGTCACGCCCTGCTCGATATGCGTCCACTCTTCTTCGCTGATCAGGAACGGCAGCAGGTCGAGCGCCCAGGGCCGGGACTCGCCGTTATCCGCGTAGACGTTGTAGCTGATGTCGTTGTCGCGGATCTGCTGCGCGATCGACGCGCGATGATCGTCCAGCCGCGCGATGCCGTCTTCGCCGAGCCGCTGGAAGAACTGCCGCCACGGTTCGCGCAGGGCGCCCGAGGCGTCGCGTAACTCGTCCCAATGTCCCTCGTAAGCCGGCAGCAGGCGCAACAAGGACGAAGCGTCCGCGCGCGCCGCGGACGTCTCGAAGGGAAAAGTCGATTGAAAGGCCAAAGTCGTATCGTTTTAAGAGTGTGCTGCGTGGTTACCAGTAGCGCAGGTCCAGCGTGAACGGAAACTCCAGGCTGCGCTGCGGCATGTCGACCGTGAGCGGCCCCGGCGTGTGGCCCGACGCCAGATAGCGCGAGCGCCGCCGGCTTTCCGCCTCGTAAGCATTGACCGGGAAGGTCTCGTAGCTGCGCCCGCCCGGATGGGCCACATGATACTGGCAACCGCCCACCGAACGGCCGGTCCATGTGTCGACCAGATCGAAAGTAAGCGGCGCATCCACGCCGATGGTGGGATGCAGCGCCGACGGTTGCGACCACGCGCGAAAGCGCACGCCGGCCACATACTCGCTGACGCGGCCGGTTGGCTGCAACGGCACCGGCACGCCGTTCACGGTCAGCACATGACGGTTGTCGTTCAGCCCCAGCGCGCGCACTTCGAGCCGCTCCACCGACGAATCCACATAGCGTACCGTGCCGCCCGGCGAGCCTTCTTCGCCCATCACGTGCCACGGTTCGAGCGCATTGCGAATGGTCAGCGAGACGCCATTCACCGTGGTCGCGCCGACCAGCGGGAAGCGAAATTCGAAGTGCGGGTCGAACCAGCTACTGTCGAACGCGAAGCCCGCCTCGTTCAGTTCGCCGATCACGTCGTCGAAATCCATCTTGGCGAAGGTGCCGAGCAGGAAGCGATCGTGCAGTTCGGTCCCCCACCGCGTGAGCCGCTGCGTGTACGGCGTGTGCCAGAAACGCGCCACCAGCGCGCGCAGCAACAACTGCTGCACCAGGCTCATGCGCGCGTGCGGCGGCATTTCGAAACCCCGCAATTCGAGCAGACCGAGGCGGCCGGTCGGGCCGTCCGGCGAATACAGCTTGTCGATGCAGAACTCGGCGCGGTGCGTGTTGCCGGTCACGTCGATCAGGATATTGCGCAGCGAACGGTCGATCATCCACGCCGGCAGATTGGCGCTCTCGCGCCCGCCGAGCAGATCGATCTGCCGTTGCAATTCGCGGAACGCGACTTCGAGTTCATAGACCTGATCGTTGCGCGCTTCGTCGATCCGCGGCGCCTGGCTGGTCGGTCCGATGAACAGCCCGGAGAACAGATACGACAGCGACGGATGGTTGTGCCAGTACGCAATCAGACTCGCGAGCAGATCGGGACGCCGCAGGAACGGACTGTCGGCGGGCGTCGCGCCGCCGAGGACGAAGTGATTGCCGCCGCCGGTGCCGGTGTGGCGGCCGTCGGTCATGAACTTCTCGCTGCTGAGATAGCTCTCGGCGGCGGACTGATACAGATACTCGGTGTGGTCGACCAGTTGATCCCAGTTCGACGCCGGATGAATGTTCACCTCGATCACGCCGGGGTCCGGCGTGACCTGCAGGACCTTCAGACGCGCGTCGCGCGGCGGCGGATAGCCTTCGAGCACGACCTTCATTTGCAGCTCGGCGGCGGTCGCTTCGATCGCGGCCAGCAGGTCGAGATAATCGTCGAGCTCGGTGAGCGGCGGCATGAACACATGCAGCAAGGTGCGGCCGCTGCCGAACGCGTCGGTCTCGGCTTTCGGACCTGCGGCCCGTTTCGGGTCACGCGCTTCGACGCAAATCGCCGTGCGCAACGTTTCTTTCGACGACACGCCGCGCGCCGGCGGCTGTTCGCCACCGGTCTGCGGCGCGAACGCCAGCACGCCGCTGCCTGGCATGCCGCTCAGCAAATCCGCTGCCGACGACGACAACGCCGCCACCCGCCGCGCTTCAGCAGGGCTCAGGGTGCGCTGCTCGCCGTCGTACTGCATCCGCAACTGCGTGGCCGAACGCAACGGCACGGGCGGTGCGAACGGATCGTGCGCGTGCTGGTACGGGTAGTCGGTCTTCGACACCCACGGCAAGGCGTCGAGCGGCAGGCGGTAGCCCATCGGCGAATCGCCGGGAATCAGGAACATGCGCTCGTCGCGGAAGAACCAGCGGCCGCTGACCCACTTCGGCGCTTCATGCGGCACGTCGCGTTCGCGGCCGAGCGGCAACACGAAGCCGGTCGCGCCGCTCAGACCCGCGTCAAACACGCGGCGCAGGCGCACGCGCTCGAGTTCGTCGTCGAGGCGCGCATCGAGTGGATCGACGTTGACCGGCAGACGGCGTTCGCGCCACAGGTAGTACCAGACGTCTTCGAAACCGGGTTGGATGCAATCCGTGTCGAGGTCGAGCCGGGTCGCGAGATGCGCGAGGAAGCGTTGCGCGTCGGCGGCGGTGTAGTTGCCGGGCTCGCGTTCGTCGCCGAACAGCGACGGATCCTGCCAGCACGGCTCGCCATCGGCGCGCCAGTAAAGCGACATGGCCCAGCGCGGCAGTTGTTCGCCCGGATACCACTTGCCCTGGCCGATATGCAGGAAGCCGTTCGCGCCGTAACGCGCGCGCAGCTTCTCCATCAGCGCGACGGCGTAGCCACGTTTGGTGGGTCCGAGCGCGTCGGTGTTCCATTCGTCGGCGTCGCGGTCGCGCACCGACACGAAGGTCGGCTCGCCGCCCATGGTCAGGCGTACGTCCATCTCCTCGAGTTGACGGTCGACCTCGGCGCCCATGGTCAGCACGTCGGCCCACACCTCTTCGCTGTACGGCTTGGTGACGCGCGGCGTTTCCAGCACCCGCTCGATCGACATGGTGTGCTCGAACTCGACCTCGGACTCGTCGACCGCGCCGGAGATCGGCGCCGCGCTGCCCGGTTCCGGCGTGCAGGCGACCGGAATGTGCCCTTCGCCGGCCAGCAGGCCGGAGGTCGGGTCGAGGCCGATCCAGCCCGCGCCGGGCAGGTACACCTCGCACCATGCGTGCAGGTCGGTGAAGTCGACCTCGGCGCCGCTTGGGCCGTCGATCGATTTAATGTCCGGCGCGAGTTGCAGCAGATAGCCGGACACGAAACGCGCCGCCAGCCCCAGTTGCCGCAAGGTCTCGACCAGCAGCCAGCCCGAATCGCGGCACGAGCCCGCGGCGCTCGTGAGCGTCTCCTCGGGCGTTTGCACGCCGGGCTCCATCCGGATCAGGTAGCGGATTTCGTGTTGCAACCGTTGATTCAGCGCGACGAGGAAGTCGGCGGTGACGGCCGGCGTGCGGTCGATACTCGCGACGAACTCGGCGAAACGCGGCGTCATCGGCCGTTTGACGCGATAGGGCGCGAGTTCCAGCGCGAGGCCGGGGTCGTAGTCGAACGGGAATTGCTCGGCCGACGGTTCGAGAAAGAAGTCGAACGGGTTGTAGACGGCCATTTCGGCGATCAGATCCACGGTCACCTTGAACTCGCGGGTCTTCTCCGGAAAGACGAGGCGCGCCTGATAGTTGGCGAACGCGTCCTGCTGCCAGTTGATGAAGTGGTCGGCCGGCTCGATCCGCATGGAATACGCGAGGATCGGGGTACGGCAATGCGGCGCAGGCCTGAGACGCACGACCTGGGGCGACAGCGCAACCAGCCTGTCGTAGCGGTAATGTGTGACATGATGCAACGCGACGCGTATGGACACACCGGACTCCTGGACGAAGGATGGCAGCCCGCCAAAAAGCAAGCTTCATGCCGTTTATGGAACAAGCGCGAAAATCCGCGTAAATAGCCTGCAACCCCCGGAACACCGCCTGCTGCGAAGTGTGCCGCGTCTGTCGAGCGTCCGGTCGCTCGATTAGCGCGCCTTTCTACCGCCTTCTGCAACGCCGCGCACCAAAGCGGCGCAACGCCGATGCACGATCATGCACGTAATGTGCGTTAAACCAGTGACGTCTGGCAATTGCGGCATAAAGATTGCGGCGAGTCGTCGCTCGTGATCCGCCCGTGATCCGCTCTCCACTTCTCAGGCTCCATCGATGAAAACGTTCCACTGCAATCACTGCTCGCATCTCGTCTTTTATGAAAACGTGCGTTGCGAACGGTGCGAGTCGTTGCTCGGCTATGTACCCGAGGTCGCGGAAATCAGCGCCTTCGAAGACGCCGGCGAAGGACGCTGGCGCAGTCTGCATCCGGATCTGCAAGGCGCGCTGTTCCGCCAGTGCCACAACTACGCAGTCGAAAACGTCTGCAACTGGATGATTCCCGCCGACTCGCCCGACACGCTGTGCCGCGCCTGCCAGTTGACGCGGACCATTCCGAACCTGAGCGCGCCGGACAACCGGCTCTACTGGTATCGGCTGGAAATGGCCAAGCGGCGCCTGCTGTACACGCTGGCGGCGCTCGGTCTGGATGTGAAGTCGCGGCAGATGGACCCGGAGCATGGCCTCGCGTTCGAATTCCTCGAAGACGGCGGCGACGGCGAGCAGGTCATGACCGGCCACGACAACGGACTGATCACGCTGAATATCGCCGAAGCGGACGACGCGTATCGCGAGAAAGTGCGCAGCGCGATGGGCGAGCCGTACCGGACGCTGCTCGGGCACTTCCGCCATGAGACCGGTCATTACTATTTCAGCCAGCTGGTGCAGAACAACCCGCGCTGGCTCGAACCGTTCCGCAAGCTGTTCGGCGACGAGAGCGTCGACTATGGCGAAGCGCTGACGGCCTACTATCGCGACGGCGCGCCGGCCGACTGGCAGGCGTCGCATATCAGCGCGTACGCGACGATGCATCCGTGGGAAGACTGGGCGGAAACGTGGGCGCATTACATGCTGATCGTCGACGTGCTGGATACGTCGACGTCATACGGCGTCGCGCTGCTGCCCGACGATCCGAGCGAGCCGACGCTGACCGACCGCACGCCGGTGGAGGACACGAGTTTCGAGAATCTGATGAAGCGCTGGTTTCCGCTCACCTACGCGCTGAACAGCCTGAACCGCAGTCTGGGGATGGCGGACGGCTATCCGTTCACGCTCGCCGCGCCCGTGGTGGACAAGCTGCGCTTCGTGCATCGCGTGATCGCGGAGGCGGGCGATAAGTCGCGGCCGAGGGAAGCGGCGGCGCCGGCGGGTCAGGGGCAAGGAGCGGTGGCGGTGGGCGCTACGGCTGCGATAGCGCCTGTCATAGCGCCTGCGGCGGCTCCCGTCCCCGTAGCGCCGCAGCCGCCGCCCGTTCCGCCATCGCAGCCTGCGGGTGTCGCCCCCGCGCCCACAGCAACGGGCCAAAACGCCAAGCCCCGGTAACTTAATACTCAATACGCGACGTAAGGCCCCGTCCCGCCGGGCGTCGCCTGTTGCTCGACGGCCGCGTACACATTGCGGCCGTAGAAGAACGGCAGACCCCAATCGAAAATCGTCGACGTGACGAACGCCGGACCCGCCAGCAAAGGCAGCGCCAAACTGCCGCTATAGGTCTGCGCGATCGCCGTCGCATTGCCGACGCTGAAGTTCACCGCGCTCGTCACGCCGTTCACGCCTTCGATCATCGCGCTCAGTTGCTCCGTCGACGCCGGACAGTAATACGAGCTGTTCGGGCTCGCGCACACCGGCATCGCGCTGCTCGCGAAGAACAGGCCGGTCGAGCCGCTGTCCAGAATACTTTGCGAATACGTGGCGCCGCCCTGCACCGTCGTGAACGTGCCGTTCGACGGACTGACGCCGATCACCTGCGCGCCGCCCAACGTGTTGTTGGTCTGCGTGCCGATGCCGAACACCAGTTGCCCCGTCACCGACGCCGCGCCGCCGGAGACCGTCGGCAGGCTCAGCATCGAACCGTTGTTGTCGGTGGCGAAATAGGGAATCGGGTTGGCCACCTGATACTGCTCGGCCAGCGGAATCGACGTGCACGATGCGCCGCTGCACCCGTAGTACGTACCGTCCACGGCCTGCTGCACGCAGTTCGCGCCGCAGTCGTGCTTGAACACGCCGATGCCGAGAATCCCGTTGGCCTGCAGCGTGGCCGGCGTGTTGCGCGACGAGCCGAAGTTCGCGCAAGCGGCCGGCAGCGACGCGTAGTTCGGATCGATCACCTGGATCGGCAGCGACGCGGCTTTCTCGCCGGCAATCTGCAGATCGGCGAGCCGCACCGAGCCCCACGTGTAGCCGTCGAAGAACTGCATGCATTCGGCGATCTGGTGACCCGCGCTGTCCTGTTGCTGCGGCAGCGGCACCGAAGCCGGCAATTGCGACGCGAAGATGCGCACGCCCCACGAGCCGGTGTCGACCAGCACGTGATCGATGGTCTGGCATTGAGTGGTGCCGGGCGTGCAGATCGTGAGGCTGACGAACGGCATGTTCGGCACGCTGCTCACGCCGGAGTCGACCGTCACGCGCACCGCGTTCGCGGCCACCGCCTGCGACGGAGGCGCCGATAACGCCGTGGTCGAACTGCTTGAACCGGCCGAAGCGCTGGAACCGCCGCCGCCACCGCCGCCGCACGCGGCGACGAGCAGCGCGAGCAACGTCGCGCCCAACAGGGTGATCGCCGTCGAGGAACGCGACGAAGAACGTGAAGCAAACAACGAAGACAGATGACGCATGATTCGCTCCGTCATTGAATGACGCCGACATCGACGCCCGCGGGCACCGCTTGCGGCAAGTACGCATGGCCGGCGAATGCGCGCAGATGGCCGCCGGAGTAGACCACCAGATCGCTGTTGGACACCGCCAGCGGCGTGCCGCGACGCGTTGCGGTCGCGGCGACGTAGGTGTCGAACGACGTGCCGAGCATCGACTTCAGATCCGGCAGCGTGGGGCCTTGCCACGCGACGCCGAACACGACGCCGTTGGAGGCCACGTATTCGCGAACCTGGGTGCCGGACGGCATCGTGATCAGGTGTACCGAATACGCGCTTTGCGTAGTGGCCGACCGGGCGACGGCATGCAGACGCATCTGATCGTTGTCGATCGTGCTGACGTTCTGGCCTAGCGTGGCGTGTGCGGCGAACGACAGCGCGCAGCTTGCCCCGAGCATTGCGCGAGCAATGCGGGTAGAGAGCATCGGTTTCAAGAGAATGTCCTTCGAGGTGAAACGCTCATGACGACCTTGGCCGGGTCAGTCAGGAACGGGAATCCAGGGGCGCACTCCTGATCGGCGGTGCCGGTTTTGCATTCACACCGGTTGGCTTGCGTGAATGCGTCAACGGAGTGGCGGCGCGAAACTTTAGCGAGCGCGGCATGACGTTGCAATCGTTTGCGAAGCGATTTAAACCGGCGCGCGGCGCGCTGCCGTTCAGGCCTGTTTGATCGTCGGGAAGGGTGTCCCCCACGGACGGTGCTTACGCGTAAGTTTTCACGTCATAACGCGTTTAAAGCGAACACGCGCATGAAATAACGGGGACGTAGCAAAAAAACATCCATGCGCGTTGCATCGCCTGCGCGATGTAAGCGCATGCTGAATAAACCGCCCCGAAAAACCGTTTTCCTCTGACGATAAGCGCCGCTTCAAACGCTTTCGTGTGACGAGATCGAACCGCGACGAAGGGAGTTGCCGAGGCGAAAAAAAACCGCAAATGACACGGAGGTCATTTGCGGTATCGGCCGGGATTCGAAATCCCGGCGCCGGTTATTTCTTCTGCTGCTGAAGGAGCGACTTCAGCTCCTGCACATTTTCTTCGACGCGTTTTGCGATCACCGCATACGACTCGGCTTGCGTCTGATACGCGGCTTGCGCGAGTTGCTGCATGTCGGCGAGCGACTTGTGCAGACTTTGCTGGATCAGCTCGGCGGCCTTCGACGAAGGCGCGGCGCCGCCGCTCGACAACTGCCCCGTCAGCGACTGCATTTCGCTCAACGTGGTGCGCAACATATCCGCCTGTTTCTGCGCGAGCGACTGCATGCCCTGGAAGGCCGTCTGATTTGCCTGAACGAGCGCTTCCATGTCCTTGCGTCGCGCTTCCATGATGGCGGGTACGTCGAAGCCGGGGAGCTTGAACTGCTCCAGCATTTTGGTGAAATCGCCAAACGGATTGGCGGCGTCAGGTCGGTCCATGCGAAATCCTCCTTAACGGTTGAGTACGCGCCGGCGGTGCGTCGCCGTGTTATGTGCCATGACGCATGCACCAGCGGCGTGGCGTGCGCCGCGCGTCCCGCAAAGGCTTACTGCTTCTGGGGTCGGACGGCACATCGGGTCAATCATGCGCCATCCGGCCATATTGCGCCAGCAGGCCGAGCCCTGGAGTGCGTGCCGGCGCTTCAGGGCGCCGACCGTTCCCCTCGTTTCGCAGGCAAGGTTCAGTAAGTTACAGCGCGGCTTCAGTAACCCTACGAAACGGCGTGTCGACTATCGTTGCTCATGGGTCGGCGCACGGTTGCGTCGACCCTCATTCAATGGGAGCGATACCATGAAAAAAAGCCTTATCGGCGCGGCGCTGGCCGCCATCCTGAGCCTGACCGCGACGGCCGCATTCACGCAGGAAGCGCCGCCTGCATCGATGCACGACCACGACCATGGCGGCGGCCCGCAACGCGGCGACGGACCGCCGCCGCATGGTCCGATGGGACCGCGCGGCGCGGGCTTCGCGGTGATCAACGATCTGGAACAACTGCGCCGTCTCTATGCGATGAACGGTCACGAAGGTGAGATCGTCGCGGTGTATCACGACGTGTTGAGCAAGACGCAGGACCCGATGCTGCGTCACTACGTGTACGACTCGCTGGCGCGCGAGCAGTTGAAGCCCGCCAATCCGGATCAGGCCATTGCTACCTTGCGCACCAGTCTGTCGGAAGATCTTGCCGCCGCGAGCAAGGCGCCGGCCGGTCCGGAAAGATGACAATGCAACGACTTTTCCGTGACCTCGAACTGGAAGCGTTACCGCCAACGCACAACGCGAAGCTGTTCGACCGGATGCGTTAGCTGCCCCACATTGCCGCTTCACTGCCTACTTTTCATCTTCCGTCAGGTGATTAGGATGGAGGCTCCGAAACGCTAGAGCCTGGTGAAGAATGCGCTACCCGCTCAACATGGCCGTTGCCGCCGCCCTACTCGTCTTCGTTCTTTGCTGCATCGTCAGGCTCGCGTTGAACTGACGTCCGAATCACGCGGAACTCCCTACGTTTCGCGCCATGACATGGCGCGAAATAATTGTCGAATGGAGTTGCAACAGCGCCTCGCCCATACTTCGTTTCGCTGCCGGTGCGTAAGAAACGAACGCATGAGATCAAGGTGCTTAACGTGCGAGTGCGTCTCGCCGGTGATCAACGATCCTACGGTTGCCCGATCGCCGAACGAGACGCCCGAACATAGCGGCACCCGCGTGCCGACGACAGGACGACCATGTTGCTTTCACTGAATTTCCTCAAGAACCAGACCACCCGTCTGGCCTGCATCGCGATGGTGTGCGGCAGCGCGCTGCTGAGCGGTTGCGCCAGCGGCCACATCGACAATGCAAGCGCGGCCACCGCGCAACCGCAAGTGCGGCCGGACAACATTTATGTCTACACGTTCGACACCGATTCCGATCAGGTGAAACTCGACGGCGGCATGCTGCAGAAATTGAAGACGCAGATGGACGGATCATCGGCGGCGGAAAAACAGGCTGCCGATGCGCTCGCCGTCCGTGAACAGGTGGCCGACGAAATCGTGCATCAACTGCAATCGATGGGCTTGCGTGCGATCCGCTCGGACATTCCCGCGCCCGCCGATCAGAACGTGCTGCTCGTGCAAGGCAGCTTCGATACGATCGACTCGGGCAATCGCCGTCGCCGCATTCTGATCGGCCTCGGCGCGGGCAAAAGCCAGGTGAGCAGTTCGGTGCAGATTCTGTATAAACCGGCGGGCGGCGAAGCCCGTCTCGTGCAAAGCTTCAGCGCTTCGGGCGACAGCGGCAAAGCGCCCGGCATGGTAGCAACTGGTGGTGTAGGCGCGGCGGCCGGCAGCATCGCGACGTCGGCGGCGGTGGGCGGCGGCTTGCACGCGGTGTCGGAAACGAAGAAGACCGGTGTGTCGGCGGATGCGAAACGCCTCGGCGACGCGGTCGCGAAACAGATCGCGCAGATCGGGGTGAGCGGCGGCTGGTTGTCGACGCAACAGGCGAAGGGCTAAGCGGTCTGGAAGGTGGCGAAGCGCGGCGCAGGGAGCGGAACAACGCTCACTGCGCCGCGCTTTTTTATACCTTCACCGACTTCGTGTAGCGCAGCCAGACCGCATCGTGCTGCGTTTTCTCGACTGATGTCAGTGTCAGATACGCGGGCGCTTGCCACTTGTCCATGGCCACTTCGAATGACGACGGATGCTCGCTGCGGCCATCCACCAACGGCAGGATCAGCACGCTCACTTCGTCCACGAGGCCCGCGTTCACGAACGCGCCGCTCACATGCGAGCCGCCCTCCACGATCAGCTTCTTCACGCCGAGTTCGTGCGCGAGCGTCTGCACCACTTTGCCGAGATCGAGCTCATGCTCGCCGCCGAATACGTACGACACACCGATCGATTGCAGGTACGCGAGATAGTCGTCGCTCGCCTGGCTGGTCAACACTTCGACCACGTGCGATTTCAACGCCGTATTGCTCTTCCAGGCCACACGTCCTTGCGGGTCGATGGAGATCGCGTACTGAGCGGCATTGCGCTCGACGATATGATCCGTGCGCGGCACCGTGCCTTTCGCAAGACCCTTCGGATAATCGTCGCCGTGCGAAATTTCTTGCATGGTCACGCGGCCGCAGATCCAGCCGTCGGCTTCGAAGGTGGCCGCCGTGTCTTCGTACAGATCCGACGCGAAGTCGAGATGCCAGCCGTCGGTGAGACTGCGGCCATCGAGCGAGGACATCATGTGAGCGACGATATAAGGTTTCATGCGCAAAGCCTCCGTGTAAGGTCGATTCAATCGATAGACCTTTAGCAAGGGGCGTTCCGCGATGGCGTGTTTTTGCTGACTTAGCTGGAGTGCTGCGGATGCGTTTTCGCTTTCGTTTTCGCTTCGCGGTGCACGCCGTCCCAGCGTTTCGCGAGTTGCAGCAGTGCGGGCAGCAAGACGGCCCAGCCGAGCGCGAGTGCGATCCATGCTGCGAGCGGCCGATTGAAATGCACCGCGCCCAACGCGGCGCCGGCACGAAACGACAGCGGTCCGGCGAGCGCGCCGAGCACAGCGGCCAGCACCGGCCGCGCGCGCAACCACGCGAACACCACATTGAACTGAATCGCGAACAGCGCCCACAGCGCGCTCATCCAGTACGGCGCGCAACCGGTTATCACCGTGCCGCTCGGATAGACCAGCAGGCCTGCGTAGACCAGCACGCTCTCCCAGATCATGCCGACGCACACTGTTGCCGCGAGCAAGCGGGCTTCGCGCCGGGGCTCGAATACACGCGTCAGATGCCAGACGACAGCGCACGCCGCGAAGAACATGCCGAGCCAGCCAGCGCCACGCGCGGCGCTCAGCACGCAGACGAACCAGCCGGCCTGGCAGACTACGAAGTAGAGTCCGGCTGCCGTGCCGCTGCTGCCGCGCGCGAGGAGGCTGGCGAGGGATGTTTTCATCGATTGCATGCGATGGGTCCGTTGAGGGTGATGGTCTCGCCGTGCCGGCGCTGCGAGAGGGCACGCGTGGATGCCGTTGTGCGGCTCTCTTGTGATTACGCGTGAAACGCCACGATGGATGCGCGGCGCTGGGACATCGACTCAGGACGTGGGATGACTGGTGCAAGCTCTGTCAGACGAGGATTGCCACCTCCACCATTGCCGTAGTGAATCTGTCGCAGACCAAGTCTCCCCTCCAAATGCATCAGCAGACCGCCGCACAGTCCGAGCTAGCTGCGCACATCCGGCAACAATCGGCCATTTTCGGCCGTTCGACGCAGACCTTGAAATCCGCGACAATCACGGCGACGTTCCCGCTCCGCATCTTGGCGCTCGCCTGTCGCGGCACGCCGGATAGAAATGACTGCGACGAATGCCTAGCGAATGCAGGTTCATCGCTGATCGACTCGCGTCGGGACTTCGCAACCTTTTTCGAATAGAACGCCCTATGATTATCCGGCCTGCAGATGCGCGGACCTTGATTCGCTTCTCAGACTTCGCAACCACTACATTTCTAACTCGTACGCGACCTTTGACGAGGAGCTGATGCCGAAGGAAGCGGTGAGCGCGTGGATGGGCTCGTTTAACCGCTCAGGCCCGCACAGGCTATTCGTAGCTACCGAATCGGGGCGATTGCTTGGATTCGCAGGAAGCCAGCAATATCGTAATCACCCAGCCTTCAAAAAAACGATCGAAACGAGCATCTATGTTGACCCCAAAGCGGTAGGTCGTGGCGTGGGGTCGGTGTTGTATGAAAGTCTTTTTGAAGAAATCTCGGCAGAGGACCTGCATTGCGCCGTCGTTGGCATCGCCCTACCAAACGAAGCCTCAGTGCGGCTTCATCGGAAAGCAGGGTTCACCGAAGTTGGGACGTTTGCTGAGTACGCTTTCAAGAACGGACGCTACGTGAGTTCGGTCTGGATGCAGCGCGCGCTCTGAAGAGTTCTCACGGCCGCTCAACGTGGTACGCATCGCCGATATGTCCGAGCAAGCAGACCGGCATAGCTATCTCAGCGTCCGCTATCGAGAAAGCTGGAGGTCCGTTGAGGGCCGGTGACTGTCCGCCGCGTCGGGCAAGAGTCGGCCATGAGCGGCCAATCGACTATCACGCCTAGATCGCCGACAATGCTGCGCAGAGGGGCAACCGGAACGTCACTTTCGGCAGTCGAGTAGGCCGACCCACTCCGGCTCGCCGTGACTAGCTAGACATACAGAAAGCATCACGCACTTGAGTGTCGGGGGAGCAATTGAGTAGAGCACCAGTAATTCGCCAAAGCCGTAAGAACCCTATTCAGAAGCTATACGCGTATGCGTCTGACGGAAACAACGGACCCAAACGAGCCTATGCAGCATTGTCATCACTACCTTTCGAGGCGATGTGCAGTGCGGCGCGTGATTTGCGCCGAACACTGCCCGTAAACAACCCCGTATTCGGCAAGATTCACGCAGAAGATTATGCCGATCTGTGCGATTG
The DNA here is from genome assembly GCF_000745015.1 of Burkholderia sp. 9120. NCBI lineage: Bacteria > Pseudomonadati > Pseudomonadota > Betaproteobacteria > Burkholderiales > Burkholderiaceae > Burkholderia > Burkholderia sp. 9120. Next base: position 5,427,518 of record NZ_JQNA01000002.1, read on the forward strand.
GTCGAACATCTATTATTCCGAAAGCCCTCGCGAGGATATCTATTTAGCAGCGGCAGAAGTTCGTGCGTTTTCTGATATATTAAATGAATTTATTCCGCTTGAAGAGGAGTTTGACGGGCTAGTCTTGAGTGGCGAATTTGATGCCGCACTCTCTTTGTTAAAAAGGATTGAGTTGCGGTTTGGGTTTTCGTTATGGTCGCTCTCCAATCGATTTTCTTTACTCGAACTCGTATCAGGCGTGGATGCACAAAAGGCATTCGCCAGTGAAATAAGAAAGCGCGAGGATGTAGCGAGCGCATTGCGCACATTTGCATATTTTTTCAGTCTCAAAGCCGAACGCGCTGTCTCCCCGGCCCGCTACCATGCTGCAGTCAGCAAGTCCTTTACCGCGGAGGGGCAGGACAGCTACTCAAGCGTATCATATTTTAATTTTCACACTGGATTCTACTTGGGTAGTGAGATAACCAATCTCGTCGCCGTATTGGTTTACGAGAGAGGATCTCCACTAATCGATAGATATCTGACCTTCGTTCGCGCAGCACAGCTCGCGGCCGCAAGCTCAACCCATCAAAAGCTAACCCCTCACTTCGAACAAGCCACAAGAGCGCTCTGCGAGAGAATCCGAGACGATCGCTTAGAAGCTTTATTAATGAAGCTGAATCGGGCAAAGAGTTTAGGGAAAAATTTTTTAGGAGAAAAGAGCGAATCAATTCGGCGCTATTTGTCCATAATGGATGATTACACCAAAGGTCATTATGAGTCTGTCCGAAATAGGATCGATGCACTACCCTATTGCGAGAAGACGTCATTTACGGAGCTATATTGCAGGTGCGCGGCGCGATTCGGCGGATCCACCGATGCGACACGTGGCTTTAGTTTAATTCGACAACATCTAATCGAGCTGTTGATCAAAGGCCCGCGGACCTACCGCGCATTTGATCAGCTAATTAAATCGGTACATATGTTCGGATACAGTAGATGGGCGATTGAAATATTTGCACTCGCCTGCCATGAAACTACAGCGACCGGCAGAAAATATCGCGAAGGAACATTCGACCTCGGGCTTCTTAATGGCCCGGCCGCTAGCCCGCGTCTTCATCTTGCCCTCTTTGGAGCACGAGCATCGGATCGTCTCGTTGCAAGATGTTTGACATATAAATTCCTAGCTTTTAAACCCAATGGCCATCCCTCCCTTACGGCCGATGAGGAAATTTTGATTCCTCGTGTGCGCGCTATTCGCTACCAAGCCAGTGCGATAAAGCAGAGCGGTGATCTCGATGGAGCGATTCGAGAGCTTAATGCTTTGACGCACTCTGCCGAAAAGATAGATCTGATCGATGCTCTCTCAATCACCACTTCGCTTTTGACGTTTAATCTAGAGAAAGGGGATGTGACGGAGGCGGCACGTGTTGCGGCGGAAGCTCTTTGCACCCGGCCTCAACTATCGGCTCGGATCCAGCTTGGAGAGGTGATCTATCTACACAATGAGTTATTATCTGAAGGAAGTCTGGTTGGCTGCGATATTTATACGACGACATGTTTCGGGTTATTTAACGAATATTACAGCACCGCTGCAGAAAGTGATATTCCGATTCGGTGCGAACAATTCTTGATGAGCATGGGTGTAGATCGTCCAAGTGCCATGCGATCGCGGTTGCCGGGTGTGTCTCCGGAAGTCATCGCCTTTTTCCTATACGCGATGTGTAAGCCAGAGATAATTGATTCGCACGTTGCATATGAAACACCATCTGAAGTTCTCGATGAACGAGTGGCAATTTTGCAGTGGTTGATTGAGCTAGATGAAGCGCGACGATCCGTTTACGCCGATGAAATCGCTCAAATAACACAAAAGCAGCTTATCCGGAAAGGGGTGCAGGCGATCGAAAAAAGCCGGATTCAAGTCGACGTAGAAGGTATTCGTAATTCTGTCGACAAGGATTTTAGCGAGCTTTACACACGCTTTATGACATTGCCCAAAGACATAACACCTTATTCCGACGTCGTTATCCGGTTAGCCAGGGATCTCGAGCATGGGGGCGTCGTTCTTGTCTTGCCGCGCAATGAGAGATACAGTGCGTTACTTCAACTTGTGCATCTAGTGCGCGAGCGCTTCGTCTCAAGCAATGAGCACGGCCTAGATGTTTACCTGAGTGTCGGGATTCGCCACGGTACGCTTTCCGGACAATTACGTAGTGTGCTGGAGAAGTGGCACTTAACATCGCAAAAGGGGAAATCCGGTGACTATGATTCCAACGAATATTGGACGAAGTCCTTCGCCGACGACAGGGTAAATTCGAACGATATAGAACGCATGGATGAAGCTCTTCGGACGTTGTCCAAATCAGGTGATGACCTGATTGCAAAGTTGCGCGACAAATGGGTGCAGATTCGTACCGAAGATAAAAATCACGAGGGCTTCTTTAATTTTACTGTTACAAATCAAGAGGTTCTCGACATAGGGCGCGCCATTGATGCGTCGAAGAGTTCTGGGAACGCGCTTGACGTACTGTTCGAGTTTTTGTGGAAGAAAACCGATTCGAGTCTATCTAATCTTCGGAGCATTCTTAAATCTGAGTTTAAATATGAATTTTCAAGCGTAATTGACACATGCCTGAACGAGATTGGATCTGTTCATGAAGCGCCGAGCTCGCAGCGTCTTAGAACTGCGCTATTGCGCGCTCGCACCGACGTACAAAGTGAAATCGATGACATTGCGGAGTGGTTCACACGAAATTCAGAAGTCGATGTTTCTGATTATCAGTTTGATTTCGCAGTCGACGTCGCTCAAGAGATGGTCCGTCGCTGCTATCCGCAGCACACATTGCAACTGTCGCGTACCTCTGAGACGCCAATGACACTCCCCGGTTCCACACTCAAGGGTGTCGTGGAAATTTTCTTCATAGCTCTTGATAACATGCTAAAGCACTGTGGAAAATCGGAGGGAGAAGTGTTCGCAAAAATCGGTCGACGGCAGACGAAAAATTCAATGGATATCGAATTGAGCAGCACTGTAACAGACCCAGTAAATGTCATCGAAGAAAATCAAAAATTGCAACATCGCCTTCAATTAGTGTTAGCAGACGAAACCACCGATACGGTCCGCAGAGAGGGTGGGTCAGGATTCTTTAAGATCGCAAAAATAGTTAGAATTGATTTTGGTAGCACTTTGAGATTGTGGTTTGGATACAATGATCCAGCGGAATTCTCTTTAAAAATCGGCGTCACAGGTGGGAGCCCATTCGATGAACATTTTAGTGGTTGAGGATGACGATAATAAGCGGCATCAATTGGTAACGTTTCTGATCGAAACCTACCGCGACTCAAAATGTGTCGAGGCAAAATCGTATCAGAGCGGACTCAAAGCGATTATTCAGCAGCGTTACGATGTTGTATTTTTAGATATGACGATGCCTACATTCGATCGCGCTCCCGCAGATGGCGGCGGCAGAATTCGCCCGTTTGCAGGCAGAGACATATTCGCGCAAATCGCAAGCCGTCGAATTTCGCAGCGTATTATTGTGTTCACAATGTTTGAAGTGCTCGGAGAGCGTGAAAATCAAGTGACTGCACTTGAACTTGACAGACAATTGCGAAGCACTTACGACAAAAACTACATTGGCCTAGTCTACTATAATGCGGCATCGAGCGAGTGGAAGGGGCGGGTAAAAGAACTGATTAGTGGAATGAGGGGAATAGAATGAAACTAAATGTCCTACTGGTTGAAGACGACGACGATAAAGCTAAGGCCGTCGAAAGCATAGTAATGAGTGCAGGTCATACGGTTAATCGAGCTGAGGATCTTGTTTCCGCGAAGCGTCTACTTGTTCAAACCCATTTCGACGCTGCTATCTTGGACATCCAGATACCTATCAGAAAGGGTGAAGAGCCCGATGCCGCGGGTGGTGGAAGACTCATTCGCGAAATCGAATTGAATGGCCTGTTGCATCGCCCTCGATACATTGTTGGGTTGTCTCAATATCTGGACGCTGATGAAAAATGCGGGCAAGCGTTATCTGAGAACGCCTTTGGTTTCATCCACTATGACGGAGCGTCAAATGTTTGGAAGGAACGGCTGCGTCGATTCCTCGAACACGTAGCTTCTGCAACCACGGTACAGCACGTGACAGGTCAGGAAAGAATTGACCTGGCTGTTGTATGCGCCCTTTACGAGCCCGAGTTGGAAGCGATTTTGGATCTTCCTTGGAACTTGAGCGAGATAGACTCGACGGACGATTGCATCGTTTTTTTTCGCGGAGTGGTGCATGCGAAAAGCGGTCAAAGATCTGTGGTGGCCGCAGCCTGCATGGAGCCGGGAATGTCAGCGGCAGCTGCACTAACTGCCGCGACAGTCGCCCGGTTTAAACCACGTTACGTCGCAATGACCGGAATTACGGGGGGTATTCGGGGTAGCTGTAATCTTGGTGATGTGGTTGCCGCCGAGTCGGTCTGGGACTATACGAACGGAAAGCATGCAGTGGTCGATGGCAAACCAGCCTTTCGTCCGGCACCGCGAGTGATCGACACAGATCCAATTTTAATATCTCAATTAGGAAGACTCTCTCGCACTACCGGCCTCGCGGAAAGTATCAAAGCTGGTTTTCGAGGCACTCAACCTGAGCATCCGTTAGCTCTAAAAGTGGGGCCCATGTTCACCGGCACTGCTGTAGTCGCTGATAAGGACGTTTCCCAGTCGTTAGAAGCGATCAATCGAAAGGTGGTAGCCGTTGAAATGGAGGGCTATGGTGTAGCCTGCGCTGCCAAGTACATCGGCCAGAATCGGCCAGATGTTTTCATCTTAAAAGCTGTATCGGACTTTGCAGATGAGCACAAAGACGATGATTGGCACAATTACGCCTCATACACGTCAGCCAGGATGTTGCACGAATGGGCGGTGAGATTTTTGTGATCTGAGTTACACCGATATCGTTTGGACATACCGCTAACGCGTTATCGGCACAGCTGGGGTCAACTGTTGCGACGGTCACCATGTTCAGGCCTGTTGAGATACGTTGGCGGCCCTGTATTCTTATACGAACATCACTTCGTTGAAATCGCACCGGAGGCTACAGTTAGTCGAAGCCCCCGCTCGGCGAGCGCGAACGTCGGTTTAGAGAAATCCTGAACGTCTGTTACGGGTCGTGAGTTGCCGCTCGCGGCCTTGTGAGGTTTAGGCGATGTGTCCCGATGGCATGAGGCCCTTTGCGGCGATGAGTCGTCGTTCGCAGTCTTGAGCCGAACGGCCGCTGTCCATTGATTAAGTGGTGTTTGCTGGTGATGCACGATCTAACCCACGACTATCCGCGTGAACAAGGTCAAGGCAAGCGTCGGTAGCATCACCACTGCGCCGACCTTCAGAAACGTCATAAAACCCACGTCTTCTCCCTCGCGGCGAATTGCGTTCAGCCAAAGGATTGTCGCGAGCGAACCGGTGATCGACAGATTTGGACCCAGGTCGACACCGATAAGCAGTGCGTCAGTGACGAGCCTCGAACCATGAGCCTGCATGACAGTTGAGCTTGCGATCAAACCTGCTGGCAAGTTGTTCATCAGGTTGCTCGCGATAGCAATGATGCCTCCCGCGGACGCCGCAGTCGCCAGTTCGCTATGTAGCGCCGCGTGTTGCAGCAATGCTGCCAGCGCGGCAATTACGCCGGTGTGATCCAGCATCTCGACCAGCACGAACAAAGCTGCCACTAGCGGCAACACGCTCCACGATATTTCGAAGATCATCGGCAGCGGGGACTTGCGTTCCCGAATCAGCACGATCATGGCGGTCAGTGCGCCGAGCGTCGCGGTCGGCCACCCGAGCGGAATATCGAACGCGGAAACGGTCAGTAAAACCGCAGCGGTTACCGCAATACCAGCAAGCGCAACGCGCCCGCTCGCTGACAACTTCGACGATTCCAGATCAGCCTCACATTGGCCTGAAAGCGCTTCTCGTTGAGTCCAGCGTAACAGCGCATAGGTGAGGCCGATCGACAGCAGCGAAGGCACGGCGAAGCGCGTCAACCAGGCACCCAGGGCCGGCGTGTGATTGCCGTACAGCACGAGATTGGCCGGGTTCGAGATTGGCAACACAAAACTGGCCGCATTCGCGACGAACGCACAGATGAACAGCAACGGCAGCGGAGGCGTCCTGGCCTTCTTTGCGGCGGCAAACACGGCGGGTGTCAACACCACGGCGGTGGCATCGTTGGAGAGGAACGCGGTGATCACCACGCCGACCAGGTACACCAGCAGGAAGAGCCTGCGAGGCGAGCCTTTGGCATGATTGACCGCTAACACTGCGACCCAGTCGAACAGGCCCTCGCGGCGCGCAACTTCCGAGAGCAGCATCATGCCGATCAGGAAGAGGTAGACGTCGCTCCCCCTGTTGACCGCCCGAATCGCGAGATCCACGGGTAACAGGTGGAGAGACACCAACAGCCCGGCACCGGCGACCGCCCATACGGCCTCCGGCCATTTGAAGGGGCGTACGATCACGCCGGTGGTGGCCGCCGCCGCAATACCCCACGAAAGAAAGAGTGAATTCACCGATAAGATTTCCGTAGATCAATAAGCGCCGTCGTTAGGAGGCAGACGGCGTCGAGTCCATTCCATGGCCATCCAGGCCCCCACGCGTGCTGCATGCGCGTCGGAGCCCTGCGCCGCAACAAAGCCACAGCGCCAGCGAGGCAGTCGAAATCGCACCGAGCGCGATGAAGGCCGCGGGATAACCAAAGTGATGAGCAAGCAGACCGCCGAGCATCGGACTCAACGCGGCGCCCGCTGCCTGCACCGTCATCACGACGCCTTGTCCGGCGTTGACGCGGCCGGTGCCGCTCAGCAGGCGCACGACCAACGCCGGCACCGCGACGCTTTGCAGGCCGGCGCCTATACCGTCGAGCGCCTGCACAGGCCACACCCCCCACGCGTGGATTACCGAGGCGGCGATCAGTCCGCGCACCGGCAGCGCCAGGAACGTGAGCAGAATGACCCACCAGTAGCCATGCCACCGGATCAGCCGGCTAGCGAGCATCGCCGCAATCAACATCACCGCCTGGGCGATCACGACGGTCTCAGCGGTGAACGCGCTCGGGTCGGCCTGGTGCGCTGCGACGATCGCGAGGCCATAGAGCGGCAGCATCGCGGCGTTGCCCAGGTGAAACATCGCGAGCGCCGCCGCGAGTACTAGCAGTGGACGGCACTGCACCAGAATCCGGAAGCCGCTGACTTCGCCATCGGTCGAAGCGCCGTGCGATTCGTGCGATTCGTGCGGCGCCAGGCCTCTGGCCACCTGATGGTCGATGCTGTCGCTGCGAATCATCATGACCGCCGCGATCGACAGCAGGCCGAACACCGCGCTCAACGCGAACACCGCGCCGAAACCGTAGCGCCACCCCAACCAGCCTGATAGCGCCGCGGCCACGACATTGCCCGCATGATTCGCCACCTGGTTACGCCCGAACTGCCGGTCGAAGCCGCTTTGCCGCGCGACGCCCAGCGTGATGCCGGCCATCGCCGGCCCGATAGCGGCGCCCGTGATCGCGGTGGCGACCTGTGAGGCCGCGACCATCCAGTAGCCGTGAGAGACCAGCAACAATCCTGACGCCAGCACAGTCATCACGCCCGCGACCACGATCAAGGCACGCTTGTGACGGGTGCCATCGACCAGCGCGCCGGCCGGCGATGTCGCCAGCATTCCTGCGACGCCGCCGATACTCATCACCGTGCCGATCGTGTCCGTGCCCCATCCGCGCGCTTGCAAAAACACACCGAGAAACGGACCGATGCCGGCCTGAACGTCGGCCATGAAGAAGTTCAGTGCTTCGAGTGCGCGACGGGTTTTCACGGTGCCTCACGATCACGACGGTTGAGCCAGGAGCAGGAGCCTTATGCAACCCCTATGCCATCCGCGCGTGCCGCATCGGACGGAGCCGGCACGCACCCGCGCATTCGCAGGTGTCGGTTTGCTGGACACTCGCTGTCCAGCAAACCGACAGCAGTCAATGACGCCAGGTGCACGAGCATCCGCGATCGCGACACCTGCAGGGATCGCCCATTACCTGGCCCGTGGCGGGCCGGGTTTTTGCTATGCTTAAAGCCCCCTCGTTCCTTGCACATCCATGCCCGCAACCCGATTGCGCCTCTCGTTCGCTAACCAGCTCGTGGTTTTCTGGCTATTGGTAGCGGTCATGTGTGCACTCCTGATCGGGCTCGTCTGGTTTATGGCCCAAGGCAATCTGGAGCGGCAAATCAGCGTCGCACGTGAACAGACGCTGACCGGTTGCAAGGCGGTCGCGTCGCGCTACGACCTCTCGGTCGAACGGATCGCCGATGCGCAGAGCGCGCCGAACACGGATCTGATGCACGCGATTCTCGACGTCGTGCTCGCACAGATGCCGGGCGTCGAAGGCGGTTTCTGGCGTTCGACGGACAGCACGCGTGGCGTTTTCGACGCGTACGCGTTTCCGACCTACGAGGGCAGTGGCATCAAGCGGGATATTCCCGAGGCCGAGACGCCGTTGATTCTGCGCACCCTTCGCGCGGCGGCCGGCGGTCACGCGGCGTCTGACTTTGTCGAAGGACAGCAGGACGCCGTGATCGTCTCGGCCTGTCCGGTGCCCAGGCGTGCCGGGTTGCTTGCCTGGACGCTTACGCGCGTGCGGCCAGCGCTCGGTCAATACGGCAAGACACTCGTCACCGGGCTTGCGGTGCTGCTCGCCGTGATCGTCGCGATCGCGATTGCTTTGGGAACACGGCTGCGCCGCTGGCGCGCCAATCTTGCCTGGGTCGAGAAAAGCCTGAGCAAATCAACGGACCCGAATGCGCCTTTCACGCCGATCGAGCCCACCGGCGAGCCTGACCTTGACAAGATCGTCGTCGCATTCAACACGTACGGTGCACGCACCACGGCACTGCAGCAGCAAGCGGGCGAACTCGATAAAAAGCTCGCGGGCGCCGAGCGGTTTGCCGCACTCGGCCGGCTGGCAGCGCAAATCGCTCACGAAATCCGCAATCCGATCGGCGCGATGCGGCTCAAAGCGGAAAACGCGCTGGCCGGCGACGCACAGCGCAAGCACCGCGCGCTGGCGTCGATCCTCGAACAGATTCAGAGGGTGGAGGTGCAGTTGTCCGGTTTGCTTGCACTCACGCAGCCCATCCGTATTGACAGGCAACCGGTCGCCCTGCATGAATGGCTGATGGCGCGCGTCGAATTGCATCTCGACGCGGCATCGCGGGCCGGCGTCATGCTCGGCCTTGCGCAGGACGCCGACATGCCCGACGAGGCGTGTTTCGATGCCGCCCAGCTGGCCCGAGCTATCGACAATCTGATACTCAACGCGCTGCGGCATACACCCACCGGTGGCCACGTCACGTTGCGTGCGACGCAGCGTGCGGCTACCTTAAGCATCGAAGTTGCCGACGATGGGCCGGGCGTGCCGCCCGCCGAGCGCGAGCGCATTTTCGAGCCATTCGTAACCAGCGACGCCGCCGGCTCGGGGCTCGGTCTCGCCGTCGTGCGCGAGATCGCGGTGGCGCATGGCGGTCACGCCTTCTATGCCGGGCGCGAGCACGGCGCCTGTTTCGTGATCGAGATGCCATGCCACACATCCTGATCGTCGACGACGACGACGCCTTCCGCGAAAGCCTGGCTGAAACGCTCGGCGATCTCGGCCACGACACGACGCAGGCGGGTTGTGGTCACGACGCGCTCAGCCTGCTCGAGAGCGGCACGCGGATCGATTGCATGTTTCTCGACTTCAGGATGCCGGACCTGAGCGGCATCGAGGTGCTCGAACGGGTGCGCGCGATGCCCGCGCGTGCGGCGCTGCCCGTGGTCGTGCTGACCGCATTCGCCACCAGCGACAACACCATCCACGCCATGCGCCTGGGCGCCTTCGAGCATCTGACGAAGCCGGTCGGGCGCGATACGATCGCGACGCTGCTCGCGAAGATCGTCGCGTCGAACGGTGACCTGTCGGGCGCGGCACCCGCAGCGTCTGGTGAAGAGCCCGGCGACGCGAACACGCCGCGGCTGCTCGGCAACAGCGAAGCCTTACGCGATGCGCAGAAGCAGATCGGTCGCGCAGCGGCCACCGATTCGACCGTGTTGATCACCGGCGAAACCGGCACCGGCAAGGAAGTCGCCGCCCGCGTACTGCACGACGCCTCGCGACGCAGGCACGGACCCTTCGTCGCAATCAACTGCGCCGCGATCCCAGCCGAACTGCTGGAAAGCGAACTATTCGGCCACGTGAAAGGCGCGTACACCGGCGCGGCGACGCAGAGGACCGGACGGATCGCCGAGGCGGACGGCGGCACGCTATTTCTCGACGAGATCGGCGATCTGCCGCTGCCCATGCAGGCCAAATTGCTACGCGTGATTCAGGAACGCACGCTCACGCCGGTCGGCAGCAATGCGAACGTACCGATCGACGTGCGGATCGTGGCCGCGACGCACCGCGACCTCGTGGCGGAGGTCACCGCTCGCACGTTCCGGGAAGACCTGTTCTATCGCCTCAACGTGATTCCGATTCATTTGCCGCCACTGCGCGAGCGACCCGCCGACATACTGCCGCTCGCCACCCATTTTCTCGCGACTGCGGCGAGCCTCGGCGGCCCGGCGCGAAGCTTGAGCGGTGACGCGGAGCGCCGTCTTCTCGTCCACGCATGGCCGGGCAACGTGCGCGAGTTGAAGAACGCGATTGAACGCGTCGCGGCGCTCGCACGCGGCCCGCTCGTCACGGACGACGATCTTGCCTTTCTGAGCGCGCCGCGCGCGTCGGCCAGCGAGATTCCCTCCGCGCTGCTCGATCTGCCTTTGCCGCAGGCCATGGAATGGCTGGAGCGTGCAGCGATAGAGCGCGCATTGCAGCAGACGGCCGGCAATCGCGCGGAAGCTGCGCGCCGGCTCGGCATCAGTCGCCAGTCGCTTTATACGAAAATGGCGGCGTATAAGCTCGATTAGCTTTGCTCAGATGGTCCGCGTGGATGTCCAGCTATCGGACACCCCATGTCCAGCAGACGGACATCCTCCCGCGGCGCAGCGGGCGAAAGGCCTGCTGTAGCAGGCATCGCACAATGGCATAGGGCTTGCAAAGACTCCCGTACGACATTCCAGTCGAAGGAGTCCGATGATGAACCGGTTCAATCTGATTGCGCAGGCGACGCTTGCGCTCGCCGTGATGGCGACTGCGGCTTGCGCCGCGCAAACAGCGCCGTTACCGCAAAACAGCGCAATAACGCCGCCGATGGCGCCAATGCCGCCTGGCGCCGGCGGGTCTATTCCAGACCTGTCGAACGGTGCGCCGCCGATGCCTGCTCCGCCAGGTGCCGGCGCGCCGACGCCACCGCCGCAAGCGCGTGATAACGGACCGCTCGACGGCGCGCCCGCCAACGCGAGCGGCGTCGTCCGGCGTTTTCTGATCAATCCCGATGGCGAGGTCGACGGCATGCTGCTCGCCGACAATACCCTGGTGCGTTTCCCGCCGCACGTGGGTAGCCAGGTGGCCAGCACGATGTCGCCGGGGGACACCGTCAACGTGAGCGGCTTCGCGCAACAGCCGGACGGCACATTGCGCGCGAGCCTGATCTCCGATACGAAAAGCGGTCGCAGTGTTGCCGATCAGCCGCCGCCGGCCAATGCGCAGCGTCTGCCAGGTTCGCTGGCCGGTATCGGGCTGGTCAAGCTCAGCGCAGTGGGGCGCGTGCTGCGCGTGACGACGGCTCCTCGTGGCGAATCCGACGGCGTGCTGCTTGCCGACGGCACGGTGATCAAACTGACTCCGCCCGCTGCCCTGCAGTTTGCCAATCTGCTGCGTCCAGGAACGACCATCGCCGCACAAGGCTACGGCACCCGCAACCGGTATGGCGAGGCGCTGCAGGCCACCGCATTCGGTACACCGGGCAACCTGACCACCCTTTACGGCAACTTGCCCCAGTAACTCATTCAAAGGAGTGCACCCCATGCATTGGATCGATCCCGCTTGCCTGCCCGAAACCCTCGGCAAGGTCTCGCAATTCCTGCTCAATCCGCACGGCGAACTCGACGGCCTCATCCTCGAACGCAGCGGCCGCCCGCCGCAGCAAGTGCATTTTCCGCCGCATCTGTCGAAACGTGTCGCGAGACATGTCGCGATCGGCGACAGCGTGCGGGTCCGCGGCGTCAAACCTCGCTCAGCCGACCTCGTCGTGGCGATTTCACTGACCATGAAGAACGCGGTCGAGATCGTCGACGACGGTCCGCCGCATCATCATGACGCGAAGGAACATACGCCTCAGATGAAGACGCGACCGGCAGACGTGCAAGGCGAAGTCGTATTGCCGCTGTTCGGTCCGAAGGGAGAATTACGCGGCGCGTTGCTGGATGACGGCACGTCGCTCCGGATGCCGCCGCATGCCGCCGCTGAACTTGCGGCCTATCTCGCGCCGGGGGTTCATGTGCAGGCGTGGGGTGACGGCATCAAAAATCGGCTCGGTCGCACGGTGAACGTTCATGAAATCGCTGAACTCGTCGACGACGTGTCCGGACCGGGCATTGAGAAATGACAGTTCGCCGGTCGTAAAAGACCGGCTCGCCCGTTATCGGTCGGGCAAAGCCCTACATTTATTTCCGGCGATGCCGTTATCGGAGCTAGTGGCAATTTTCCAGCTTCGACCGGCTCGCCGCAATCGCCTGATCATCGTGGATGCCTTCGTCGAAAGGCTCCGATGATCGTCGGCGTCCTGGGCACTTTGATGGCACTGGCGGTCACAGCGATCAGCCTCGCCACGCTTCAGGCCGCGAGGAACGAGGCACTGGAACATGCACACGACACGTCTGGAAACGTTACCTCCGTTCTCGTCAGCAACATCGAGCGGACCTTTGAAACGTTCAACAATGCCCTTCTGACATTAATTGCAGCCTGGCAGAATCCTGCTGTGCAAAGCATGAACTCCGCAGTACGACATAAAATTTTCTTTAACAGCACCCCAGCCGAGTACTTGACGGGTGCTGGCGTTACAGACAGCAAAGGACGGCTAATCGACGGCTGCTGCGGTACGTCCCATCGATGGAATTTTAGCGACCGGGACTATTTTGTGGTTCAGCGCGAGTCGGCACACGCGGGGCTCTATCTGTCATCGCCTTACCGTGCACGGTCGAGAAGCGGAGTCGAAGCCATTGCGTTGTCCAGACGGATCAACCAGCCGGACGGCTCATTCGGCGGTGTTGTCATGGTCGCGATCGATCTTGCCTATTTCCGCCAGCTCCTTTCAACGCTTGATGTAGGCCCTCACGGTATCACTGCGGTTGTCCGTACCGATGGCACGGTAATCGCAAGAAATCCCCCGCTCAGCACGGCTCAGACCATCACATCGGCGACTTTTTTCTCGCGTATGGCGAACCATGATTCCGGTTTCTATGCCGCGCGATCCTCTCTCGACGGAACAGTTCGTTTATATACATTTCAGCGCATTCCCGGCACGCCCCTTATTGCCGTTGTCGCACCTGCGGAAACAGATATATTGGCCGGTTCCAGACGCATGACCTGGATGGTCGGCGTATCCACGGCAAGCATAGGCATTGCGTTCTGCGTCGTGGTATGGCTGCTTGCGTTCGCGCTTGGGGAGCATGTGAAAACACAGGTCCTGCTGACTGAGCTTACCCAGACAGACCCGCTGACGGGTATCAACAATCGCCGTGCCCTGGATGAGTTTCTCGAAAACGAGTGGGAAAGGCTTCGTCGCAACGATAGCTGTCTGTCGGTGCTTTTCATCGATGCCGATCATTTCAAGCAATACAACGATAGTTACGGCCACGCACAAGGCGACCTCGCATTAAAGCATCTCGCTGCGTGTATGAGACAGCATGCGATTCGCCGTGGTGACCTTACCGCGCGGTACGGCGGCGAAGAATTCGTCGTCGTGTTGCCCGACACCGATGAACCTGGAGCGGCGCAGGTCGCTGAAGCGATACGCCATGAGGTCGAAAACGGGTCGATCGATAATTCCGGAACGCTAGCGCGGTTTACGGTGAGCATTGGCTGCGCTACTGGCCGTCGCGCGCATCCTCGATCGCTTGCGGAGTTGACGAATAACGCGGATTCCGCGCTGTATGCGGCCAAACGCGGCGGCAGAAACGCCGTTGTCTCTGCAGGGGATCAACTGCAAAACAGATAGCAGCACCGCCTCAGCGCGATCGCTGGCAGCAGTTTGGGAAACCGGAAAACTTGCGGCTGGTTTCATGGCTTGGCTAGTGAGCCGTGATGGATTCGTCGCTCGACGCGTACGACAGAAGCGGACACGTCAATAAAACCCACCCCGAGCCCGCGCATGACGCGGATCGGCCATACCCCGCAGCGACTCCAGCCCACGGCTGATCCAGCTTTTAACCGTACCGATCGGCGCGTCCAGCGTATGAGCGATTTCCGATTGCGATTGCCCACGAAAATAAGCGAGCGCGATCGCCTGCCGCTGCCCGGGCGTCAAGCGGCCGAGATAAACCGACAGCCGTTCGGCATCCAGCGCAACCTGCTGCGATAAATCGCCGTCGCCGCTTGCATTGCGTTCGTCGAGTTCCTCGACGTACACGCCCGCATACGGATTGCGCCGCAGGTAATCGAGCGCCTGGTTCTTCACGATGGTCGACATCCACGTCGACGGCGACGCCTTGTCCGGATCGTATGAACCGGCGAAGCGCCAGATCTTGATGAAGCCGTCCTGCACCACTTCTTCCGCGGATTCGCTGGTGCGTGTCACGCGCACCGCCAGCCCGAACAGCGACGGCGCCGACAGCCGGTACAGCGCCTCGAACGCGACCGCGTCGCGCTTGGCGATGCGTTTGAGGAGCGCCGCGAGATACACGCTCCGGTCGTCCAATGCGGGCGCGCAGAGGCTCACGTCCGTCGAAGCATGCTGTGTCATTCCCCCTCCTTCGGAACGGTGCGTGCCGGTTTACTCTGTGGCGGCTTGCGGCAGCGGCGATTGCTGCGGCGACGGCGACTGCGCCTGCGCTTGCAACGCCGGCGCGGCGAACCAGCCCTCCTCCCGCGCGACGCGTTCGAGCGCGGCCTCGATCATCGCGCACGCCCGGTTGCTGACGTCGCCGAGATAACGGTGCAACGCGGCGTCCTGCGCCGAGCGGGACGAGCAGGTGTCGCTGTAGCGTTCGAACGCCGACAGCTTCATGACCAGTTCCGCCAGATGACGCGGGCACTCGCAGGCAATCGTCGACGAGCGCGCCGCGATCGCCTCCAGTTCGGGATCGTCGTAGCGACGCCGCACGCGCGACCAGACGGCGTCGTCGCCGGTGCGCTCCTGAATCCGCACGCGCTCGCAGAGGTCGCCCAGCATCTGGCGGAATTCCGTTCTGCCGTCGGCCTCGCGATACAGGCGCACGCCCGCCACGCGCAATAGTTCGGCCGCTGGCCCGGTGCCGAAACCGTAGACCACCGCCATCGCTTTAGCCTGATGCGCGTCGCCGAGCGCAATGATTTGCGCCGCGATGTCTTCCTGAAGCGAGTCAACGTTGACGAGCAATGCGTCGATCGACTCGCTTTTACCCGCGCTCTGAGCGGCGGCGTCGGCAAGGTCGGCGAACGTGCTCAGTGTGTTCACGCCATAACGCCGCACATCCACGCCAGAACCTTGCAGGCGCTGCGCGAGATTGCCCCCCACCAGCCCAAGCTTGATATCGACGGTGTCGGCGACGCTAAAGTCCGGCGGGCCGTCGCCTTCGCGTGCGTTGCGGGAGGCCAGAAACTGCAACTGCTCGCGATCGAGCCGCGCAATTGCGCCAATCGCGTGGCCCCGGCTCACCAGCATCTTGATCAAAGTGAGGCGCCGAACGTCGTCTTCGGTGTAGAGCCGCTGTCCGGACGCGGTCTTGGCCGGACCGATCACGCCGTAACGGCGCTCCCAGATCCGCAGCGTCGTGACCGGCATTTTGGCCAGGCGCGCCGCTTCGCCGCTCTTGTACCCCTGTTGAATCGGAGATTGCTCGTCATGCGTAGTCACCATGAAACTCCATATGGGTCATCTTCGTTTCAAGCATAGGCCAAATTGCGCTACACCGACACGACTTATTGACTCAATTCCTCCATTTGAAACGCCTTTTTTGATGCGCTATGCTTTTTTCGTCAATCCCATGCTCCGCCTCGAATCACCGCGCCGCGCCCGCCGCTCCTGGTCCCGGGCGCGCGCCGTCGCCGTCCGCCGACGCCGGATCGTCCACTCAGCCACGCAGGCCGCATCGTGAACATTTCTGATTCCCGCCCGCATATCGCGGTTGTCGGCGCCGGCATCGCCGGCTTGTCATGCGCCACGACGCTGCGCGCCGCCGGCTGCCGGCTGCGTCTGTTCGACCGCAGCCGCGGCCCGGCCGGGCGCATGAGCGCGCGACGCGACGGCGACTGGCAGTGCGACCACGGCGCGCAATACTTCACCGCCCGCGACCGCGCGTTTCGCGCCGAAGTCGCGCGCTGGCAAAAGGCCGGCGCGGCGGCGGCGTGGCCCGCGCGCCTCGCCGTGCTGGACGCGCCGAACTCAACCGCGCACACCACGCAGATCGAGCGCTTCGTCGGCACGCCGCGCATGAGCGCGCCAGCGCGGCTGCTGGCCGAGACGCTGCCGCTCACCACCGATTGCACCATCGAGAAAGTGCTGTGCGAGCCGCGCGGCTGGCGCTTGTGGTCGGCCGAGCACGGCGTGATCGACGACCGTTTCGACGCCGTCGTGCTGGCGATGCCAGCGCCGCAAGTCGCGCCGCTGCTGCATGCACCCGCGCCCGAGCTCGCCGTGATGGCCAGCAGCACAGTGATGCGCGCGTGCTGGGCGTTGATGCTGCGTTTCGACGCGCCGCTGCCGCTGGCCTTCGACGCCGCTTTCGTCAATCACGGCCCGCTGCGCTGGATGGCGCGCGACAGCAGCAAGCCCGGCCGCGGCGGTCCGGAAACGTGGCTGCTACATGCGCGAGCGGAGTGGAGCGAGGCGCATCTCGACACGCCGCCGGAGCAGGTCGCGGCGGCCATGCTGGCGGCGTTCGAACAATGCGGCGGACGCAAGCCCGTCGCATGGACCGCGCACCGCTGGTCTCACGCGGACGTGGCGCCCGACGGCGATCCAGCGCCGGGTTACGTGTGGCGCGAGGTGGATGGCTTGGGGTTATGCGGCGACTGGCTCAACGGCGGACGCGTCGAAGGCGCGTGGTTGAGCGGGCGGGCGCTCGGGCATGAAATGCTGAGGGCGCTGCAATCGGTTTAACGGTGGGAGAGTGAAGCGGGTTTGTTGGCGCAGGCAGGCGGTGCTTTACGCGCAGCCGTTGCTTCTAGCGACCGGCATGCACAAAACGCCGCAAGAAACGCCGTCCGACGCCGCACGTTCGCGTCAAAGTCCGGCGGGAGAAAATGAAAAAACGAAAACGCGCCGTTCGCCCGCGCGATCCAATCGCAGGCAAACGGCGGGCGCAGCAACGGACAGCCAGCAGCGAACATCGCCGCCGTCCGTCAGCCCAAGACTCAACCCACGATTCAGGCCACCTTGTAACGCTCAAGCCAATGCGCGTAAGGCGCCGGCAACGTCCACGACGGACGCTCGATCCCCAGCTTCTTCGCCGCGTGATACGGCCAATGCGGATCGGCCAGGTGCGCGCGGCCGACCATCACCAGATCGAGCTGCCCGTTCTCGACCGAGCGGTTCGCCAGTTCCGGCGTATCGATGCCCCATGCCGACGACACCGGAATATCCGCTTCACGTCGAACACGTTCGGCGATCGGCGCGAGGAAGGCCGGCGCCCACGGAATCGCCGCCGTCGGCGTCGAAAAACCGACGCTCACGCTCAGCATGTCCAGCCCTTCGCGCTTGAAGTTTTTCGCCAGTTCGATCGATTCCACGAGGGTTTCCTCGTCGCGGCCGTCGTACTCGATCACGCCGAAACGCGCCGTCAACGGCAGATGTTCCGGCCACACCTTGCGCACCGCCGCCAGCGTTTCGAGCATGAAGCGGCTGCGGTTGTCGAGGCTGCCGCCGTACGCGTCGTCGCGCTGATTGGAGTGCGTCGAGAAGAAGCTCTGGCCGAGATAGCCGTGCGCGAAGTGCAGTTCGAGCCATTCGAAGCCCGCGTCGAGCGCGCGTTTCGCGGCGGCAACGAAGTCTTCACGAACCCGCGCGATGTCGTCGAGCGTCATGGCTTTCGGCACTTTCGGCAAACCGCCGCCGAATGCAATCGCCGACGGCGCAAGGGTTTGCCAGCCGCGCGGGTCGTTTTCAGCGATATGGTCGTCGCCTTCCCACGGACGGTTGGCGCTGGCTTTGCGGCCGGCATGCGCGATCTGGATGCCCGGCACCGCGCCGGACGCCTTGATCGACGCGACCACCCGCGCGAACGCCTGCGCCTGCTCGTCGTTCCAGATGCCCGCGCAGCCCGGCGTGATGCGGCCTTCCGGCGACACCGCCGTCGCTTCGACGATCACCAGCCCCGCGCCGCCGCGCGCCAGACCGGCGAGGTGCACGCGGTGCCAGTCGTTGATCAGACCGTCTTCGGCGGTGTACTGGCACATCGGCGGAATGGCGATACGGTTGCGCAAGGACACGCCCTTGAGCTTGTACGGCTGGAACAATGCGGACATTCGGTTCAACTCCTTCTGGGATAAGCTTGTACGGTAGTTCGATAAACATCGAATAACGAAGTATCTCAGAAACGTTTATGATCTGCAGGATGCGTACTTATAACCATCCTGCCGCTGAGGACTTCACGCTCGGGCGGCTCTTCCATGCGTTGAGCGATCCGGTGCGGCTCGAGATCGTGCGACGGCTGGCGTCGGTCGACGAGGCCACCTGCGGCGATCTCGACGGCGGCCGGCCGAAGTCGACCGTGTCCCATCATTTCCGGATCCTGCGTGAGTCGGGGCTCGTGCGCACGCGCGTGGCGGGCACCGTGCATCAGAATTCGCTGCGGCGCGCGGATCTGGACACCCGTTTCCCCGGTTTGATGGAGGCGGTGCTCAGACAGCTCGTCGCGGAGGATTTCGCGGCGAACGAGCCGGTGCTGAGCGAGCCGGCCTGAACGGCAGGCCGGAAACCAGCGGAATCGGCGGACGAGGCGTAGGCGGAACTACTCGCGCCAGAGCTTGCGCATCAGCGCGAGCAACGCGGTCGGCGCCGTGCCTTTTTGACAATAGCCGTCAAAATTGTGGCGCGCTTTACCGGTTTCCTTCACGTGATCCTCGTCGAGCGACGTGAACGCGACGATGCCGAGACTGTGTGTCGGCAGATAGCTGCGCAGCGCGCTCGCGGTCTCGTAACCGTCGCGCTCCGGCATCATGATGTCGAGCACCACGACGTCCGGCACCCAGTCCTTCACACAGCGCAGCGCTTCCGCGCAACCGTTGGCGGAGCGGGCTTCCACGCCTTCGTAGGAGAGATAGGTGGCGAGCGCTTCGGCCGCGCCGGCGTTGTCGTCGACAACCAGCACGCGCGGCATTTCGTGTAAGACCCGGATCTCGCGGGCGCTCCACCTTTGACAGGTCGATGGGGTTCGGGACATGGCTAACCGCTTGCGAAAAAAACACTTACCGCCAGCAAGCTGCGTACCATACCCGCTGTCGTCGTCCCTGCCCCCGTTCAAACCGGCCGCCGCTGCCATGCTCTCGCTCTCATGAAACCGCTCGCCAACCGGGACCATCAACTGCGCCTGTTCGTCGCCGTCGCAAAGGCGAATTCGTTGCGCGAAGCCGCCGAGATTCTCGGGCTCACGCAACCCGCGCTGAGCAAACAGATTCGCGCGCTCGAAGCGGCGCTGAACGAGACGCTGTTTCTGCGCCACGGCCGCGGCATGCAGTTGACGCCCGCCGGCGAAGCGCTGTTTCTGAAACTCGAACCGCTGTTCAACTCGCTCGACGCCACCTTCGCGCACGCCGGTCATCCCGGCGAACAGCGCGGCACGCTGCGCATTGCGACCGTGCAAACGCTGGTGGCCTGGTTCATCCCCGAGTTGAGCCGTCAATTGCTCGCGCTCTACCCTGACCTGCTGCTGACGATTCATTGCGACAGCTCGGCCAACGTGGTCGAAAGCGTGGAGCGCGGCAAAGCGGATCTCGGCTTTGTCTACGAGACCGCCGTGGACGGTCCCGAACTGGTCGCCGAACCGCTGTTCGAAGAACGGCTGGCGCTTTATATCCGCGCTGACCACACGGCCGACGCCGACGCGCTGGCTAATCTCGGCGGCTTGCCGCTGATTCTGCCGCCGCGCCCGTTCGCGCTGCGCCGCATGGTCGAGCGGGCGCTGGGGTATAGCGTGCAGCCGTATATCGAATGCGATTCGCTCGAATTGTGTCTGCGCCTCGTGTCGATCGGCGACGGCGTGACCGTGCTGCCCGACAGCCTGCCGCGCGATATGGTCGAGGATCGCGGCCTGCGCCGCGTACCGTTGAACGCCATTTCGCCACGTCGGCTGGTTGCGCTGTCGCGCCGCGCACGCGGCGCGTCGCGCAGCTTCGACAGCGCGCTCGAGATCGCTTTGCGCGCCGGCGCCCAAAGCGCGATAACTCCCGGTTAATCCAGAGTTATTTCTGGGCACATAGCTCACGTCCTGCAAGGGACCAATACTGGCTTCAGTCCGGCAGCCTCGCGCCGATCACCGGAGTCAGTCCCCCTCTTGCATGGAACCCACCGTGAACGATCCTCTTTCCGCGCTCGACGGCCTCGCCGCCGCGAGGCCGCGCCGCGCGCTGCCGCCCCGTTACAAGGCCGTCTTGTCAGCCACCGCCGGTTCGATCATCGAAGGCTTCGACTTCATCGCATACGGCACCGCGGCGGCGCTGGTGTTCAACCGGCAGTTCTTTCCCAATCTCGATCCCACCAGCGCGACGCTGGCGTCGTTCGGCGCGTTCGCCACGGGTCTTTTCGCGCGGCCGCTCGGCGCGGTGCTGTTCGGCCATTTCGGCGACCGCCTCGGCCGCAAGTCGATGCTGACGCTGTCGCTCTTCCTGATGGGCTTTTCCACCATCGCGATCGGCCTGATCCCGAACTATGCGCAGATCGGCGCGTGGTCCGCCGTTCTGCTGGTCGCGTTGCGGATCCTGCAAGGCGTGGCGCTCGGCGGCGAAATGGGCGGCGCGGTGCTGATGGCGGTCGAACATGCGCCCGCGAGCCGCGCGGGTCTGTTCGGCAGCCTGCCGCAGATCGGACCGCCGATCGGCCTGCTGCTGTCGACGCTCGCCTTCAGTCTGTTGACCCGGCTGCCCGAGCCGGCCTTCCAAAGCTGGGGCTGGCGCGTGCCGTTTCTCGCTAGCGTCGTGCTGGTGCTGCTCGGCGCGTTCGTCCGGCGCAGCGTGGGCGAAACGCCGGCGTTCGAAAAAGCCGCGCGCGCCCGCCCACCCGCCGACGTGCCGCTCTGGCAACTGCTGACGCGGCATAAGAAAGCGTTGCTGCTGGCGATCGGCGCGAAGCTGCCCGAAGTCACCCTTTACTACGTGCTCACGGTGTTTCTGGTGTCCTATGCATCGACCCGGCTGGGGTTCAGCCGCAACGCCGTGTTGCAGGCGGTCATGCTCGGCGCAGCGATTCAGATCGTGACCTTGCCGCTGATCGGCTACTTCGCGGATCGTGTCGGCGTGCGACGGTTTTACCTCGGCGGCGCGGTGGTCATGGCGTTGTGCGTCGTGCCGCTGCTGCGGTGGATCGATAGCGGCAGTCTCGTCGCGTTGCAGGTAGCCGTGGCCATTGCGCTCGGCCTGAACTATCCGCTGCTGTTCGGTCCGCAGTCGGCACTGTTCGCCGCGCAGTTTCCCGTCGCGGTGCGCTTTTCCGGCATTTCCATCGGCATTCAGTTTGCTGCAGCCATCGGCGGCGGGCTGGCGCCGATCGTGGCGACCGCGCTCGTTTCACGCTTCCATAGTCTGCAGCCGATCGCGTTTTACGTCGGCGCGCTCGCGGCCGTAGCTGCGCTGTGCACACGTCTGATGAAAAACGTGCCTTCGGCGCAAACGCCAACGCAAACTCAAACACCGATGCCGATGTCGCTTAACTCGCAAGGAGAATGAACTCATGAAACAGCGCGCAACCGTCACGGGCATCGGCGCGGTCAATGCCGACGACCCGCTCGGCACACTTGCCGACGCCTGCCGCATCCTGTCGGCGAAAGGCCATATGGCGAGCCTCGCCGGACAGATCACCTGGCGCGACGCGACGCATCGCGGCTACTGGACGCCCGCGCTCGGCACGAACTTCGCGGACGCGTCGGCGGCGTCCCTCGTGCTCGTCGACGATGAACTCAACGTGCTGGAAGGCGCCGGCCGGCCGAATCCGGCGGTCCGGTTTCACGCGTGGGTGTATCGGCATCGTCCCGACGTGCACGCGATCGTCCACACGCATCCGCGCCACATCAGCGCGCTGTCGATGCTCGGCGTGCCGCTGCCCGTCGCGCACATGGACGCCTGCATGTTCCACGACGACTGCGGCTTCCTCGAAGACTGGCCCGGCGTGCCGATCGACGACGAAGAAGGCCGCATCATCACCGCGGCGCTAGGGGCGCGGCGCTCCGCACTGCTCGTCAATCATGGCTACATCTGCGCGTGCGCGTCGGTCGAGGAAAGCGTGTACATGGCGGTGTCGATGGAAAACGCCGCCGAACTGGCGCTGCTGGCCATGGCGGCCGGCACGATCAAACCGGTGCGCGCCGATCTCGCTCAGGCGGCGCATGACTTTCTGCTGCAGCCTTCGATCGTGAACGCGACCTTCGCGTATTGGCTAGAGCAGGCTGGAAGATAAATCGCAAGCCACGCCGGCGCGGGCGTGGCGTGGCGTGGGCATGGCGCCAAATTGATACGAAATTGTTTCTTTCAAATGAAAATGATTCGCATTTGAATTATAATTCGCCGGAACAAAAGTTCCGCGCATGGACAGATGATCTGCTAATTGCATATTGATTGCCCGCCGGGACGCCAGAAAAATGCCGCCCGGATTCCAAACGCGCCCCGGGACGGAAGATCGACGACCACGCCCATTCCTTCATCCATGTCCGTTTCACGCTCGAACACGCCGCAGGTCGCGCCTGCTAAAACCGCGCTTCACCGCGCCGCCATTCTCACCGCCATCGCCGTCGCGTTCAGTGTGCCGGCTGTCGCTTCGGCCCAATCGGCCCAATCGGCCGAAGCGACACAAACGCCTCAAGCACCGCAATCGCCCCAGGCAACCGGCAAGGACGCCGCGCCCGGCAGTACCCTGCCCGCCGTCAAGGTCCAGGCGGCCAAAGAAGCGCTGCCCGGCGATCTCGCGCCGACTTTCGGCGGCGGCCAAGTGGCGCGCGGCGCCGACTTCGGCGTGCTCGGCCAGCAGAAGAATCTCGACATGCCGTTCAGCATGACGACCTACACGTCGAAACTGATCGAAGACCAGCAAGCCCGCACCGTCGGCGACGTGCTCGCCAACGATCCCGCCGTGCGCGTCGCCAACGGTTTCGGCAACTTCTCGCAGGTCTACATCATTCGCGGCTTCCAGTTACAGGGCGACGACGTCTCGCTCAACGGCCTCTACGGCATCACGCCGCGTCAGCTGGTGGCGACCGATGCGCTCGAACGCGTCGACCTGTTCAAAGGCGCGAACGCGTTTCTGGGCGGCGCCTCGCCGAACGGCTCGGCGGTCGGCGGCGGCCTGAACCTGCAACTGAAACGCGCCGACGACAAACCGCTGACCCGCGTCACACTCGAAACCAGCGGCTCGGGCGAGTTCGGCGCGCACGTCGACGTGGGCCGCCGCTTCGGCAGCCAGGACCAGTTCGGCATTCGCGTGAACCAGGCGAACCGCGACGGCGAAACCTCGATTGACGGCGAACACCGGCGCGACAACACCACGGCGGTCTCGCTCGACTGGCGCGGCGACAAGGTGCGCTTGTACGGCGATTTTCTGTATCAGCGCCAGCGCGTCAACGACGGCCGTCCGACGGTCAACGTCAGCGGCAATTTCGTCCCGGAGCCGCCGTCGGCAACCTACAACTACGCGCAGACCTGGAGCAGCAGTTCGCTCGAGGACACGGTCGGCATCCTGCGCGCGGAATACGACTTCCTGCCCGGCTGGACCGCCTATGTGGCCGGCGGCGCGCGCCATACCGACGAACACGGCGACTACGCGTCGCCGACCGTCGGCAACACCGGCACGACCTCGTTCCGCCTCGGCGTGCCGCATCAGGAAGATGCCACGTCCGCGGAAGCCGGCGTGCGCGGCCGCTTCAACACCGGCCCGGTTTCGCACTTCGTGACGGCGGGCGCGTCGATCGTGCGCGTCGACTCGCAGTCGGCCTTCACGTTCAGCGGTTCGTTCAACACCGACCTGTACAACACGCCGCAACTGCCGTCGCCGGTCACGATCGGTTCGGGCGGCAATCTGGCCGATCCGCAAACCACGGCGCTCTCGTTGATGCGCAGCGTCGCGGTGTCGGACACGCTGGGCTTCCTGAACGATCGCGTGCTGTTCACGATCGGCGCGCGGCATCAGGCGCTGCACTCGAACGCGTTCGACTACACCGGCAAGCAGACCGAGGCCTATAACGATTCGATCACGACGCCGCTGTTCGGCCTCGTCATCAAGGCGACGCAGAACCTGTCGTTCTTCGCGAACCGCAGCGAAGCATTGACGGTGGGTTCGCAAGCGCCGACCAACGCGCTGAACTTCGGCGCGTTGCTGCCGCCCGAGCGCTCGAAACAGTACGAAGTCGGCACGAAGTACGACAACGGCAACTACGGCGCGTCGCTGGCCGCGTTCCAGATCGAGAAGCCGTCGACCTTCACGAACGGCGCGGGCTTCTTCGTTGCGGACGGCACCGAGCGGCATCGCGGCATTGAGGCGTCGGTGTTCGGCGAGCCGTACAAGGGCGTGCGCGTGATCGCCGGCGCGACTTACATCAACGCGCAGCAACTCGACACGGCCGGCGGCGCGACCGACGGCAAGCGGCCGATCGGCGTGCCGAGCTTCATGTTCAACCTGGGCGCGGAATACGATGTGCCGGTGGTCAACGGCTTGACGCTGACCGCACGCTGGACGCATACCGGCCCGCAGTATCTGAACACGACGAATACGCTGTCGATTCCGACGTGGGACACGTTTGACCTCGGCGCGCGCTACGCCGCCGTGGTGTTCGGCAAGCCGACCACGTTCCGCGCCAGCGTGCTGAACGTCGCGAACAAGTCGTACTGGTCGTCGACGACGGGCGGTTATCTGACACAGGGCGCGCCGCGCACGTTCCTGCTGTCGATGACGACCGACTTCTAAGTGTTGCCGGACCCGAGTCGCGGTTGACGCGATGTCGGTAAGCGATAAAAAACGCCGCCGGGCTGATGGCCCGGCGGCGTTTTTCTATGTGGCGGGTGATGCGTGCAGTGCTCTTGATCGGGTCGCGATAGCGATAGCGATAGCGATAGCGATAGCGCTAGCGCTAGCGCCCAGCGTTACGGACAACAACATACCGTTGCCGAACGTCGCCGGTTAGCGTCCGTGTTGTTGCTCTGTGTCGACCGGCGAAACGGTCTCATCCGTCTCACCCGCCACAGCCGCCTGTCCCGAGCGCAGCGACCACACGCTATCCACGCGCGCCGACCCGACACGCGCACGCGCCTTGCGCCACATCCACGCGAAACACAGGGCGCCAAGCGCCGCGCCGATATCGACACCGAGCGGACTCAGGTCCGTGGAGAACCACAAACCGCTCGACGGCACCATCCAACCGATCAGACTCGCCACCGGAATCGCCGCCGTGGACAACGTCGCCAACGCCAGCAATTCCACCGACCCGCGCGCCGCGCCACGCAACATCGCCCAGACGATCGCCGCGATAAACGCCGTGTAGTAGATGCCGATATGCCACGCCGACAGATTGCTCACGTGGCCAGCGAGCAGCTTACCGGCAGCGAGCGTCGCCGAAATGCCGCAGATGCAGCCGAGCGTCACGCCGACCGTCAACGACGCCATCA
The DNA here is from genome assembly GCF_000745015.1 of Burkholderia sp. 9120. NCBI lineage: Bacteria > Pseudomonadati > Pseudomonadota > Betaproteobacteria > Burkholderiales > Burkholderiaceae > Burkholderia > Burkholderia sp. 9120. Next base: position 5,453,440 of record NZ_JQNA01000002.1, read on the forward strand.
AGAAGGTCGAGCGCCGCTGCGTGACCGCGACGCCGTCGCGCCGCATCGCCTTGCGGCGGCTTTCGATCCACAACAGATTGCCCGAGTAAAACAGGAACGCGCCCGCGAGCCCGAGCACGAAATACCCCCAGCGCACCGGCGCGCCGCCGTAGCTACCGAAATGCAGCGCATAGAACGCGCTCGTCGAGGCCGACCAGTGATTGCCGTTGCCCTCGCCCGGGAGAAACTGCGCGTTGAGAAACGCGCCGCTGAACGGGTCCATCAACGCGAAACCGCCGTAACGCGCCAGATAACCGGCAGCGTCGCCCGCGACGAACACCGTCGCGCCGGCTGCTCCCGCGCCGCGATAACGCAACGCCGTCGGCACGAAATGCGGGGCACGTTCGTGGACTTTCGCGAGCAACTGGGCGGGCGGCAGCATCGCGGGCACGGACGTGCCTTGCGATCCAGCGGGTCCCTTCGCGAAGAACGGGTTTTGCGCGGTCATCATCGGCTTGAGCGAGCCTTCGTAGATCAGCTTGTCCTGCACGTCGAAGATGGTGTCGCCCAGGCCGAACGCGACCGCCGACAACGCCATCACCAGATGAAACGGCAAGCTCAGAATGCCGACCACGTTGTGCGCGTCCAGCCACATCCGCTTCAGATTCTTGCCGATGCGCAACGCGAACAGATCCTTCACCAGCGTCGGCAGCAACACGATCACACCGGACACCAGCGCGAGCCCGTACAGCAGCGACACCACGCCCATCACTCCTACGCCGACATCGTAGCCACCCGGTACGCCGCCCGTCATATGCAACGCGTCGATAAGCCGCGCCGCGTCGGAAGGCCGGCTTTGCGTCGCGTGCAAACCGCCCTGCCCGTCGAGCCACGCCTGCCAGCGCTGCCCCGGTGCGGCTTGCCAGGAAAGCCGCACGCGGTCCGCGTCGACGAGCGTCAGCGTGAACATCTTGCGCGCCGCCGGATACGCGCTGAGCGTGCGGTCGATCAGCGCATCTGCGCGATCGAGCGGCACCGTCGGCGTGGCGACGACCGCGGGCGGCGTCGTCCAGTCGCTCAGCGAATCCTTGAACATGGTGATCGCGCCCGCGTAGAACGCGATGAAAAGCAGCAGACCGGCGACGATGCCGGTCCACGTATGAACGGTCTTATAGACGCGAAGAATATCGCTGCGCATGCTGAACGGAAGATGAAACGAGCGGCGCGCCGCTCGCGGAATAAACAGCCGACGCGCTCAGACCGGCAAGCGCTGACAGAGCAGAACCAGCGCGAACGCGGCCACATTCGCCACGACGATCCAGGCGGCCGCGCGTACGGCGCCACGAAACAGAAACGTTGCGGACGCAACCGCCATCCAGACTGGCGGCACGAGCCACATCGCGACATGGAATTTGCTGGCCGCCGTGAGCCCGCCCGGCGACAGACGCGCGAGCAACGCGCTCGCCGCAATCGCAAGACCGAAACCGCCCAGCGCGCCAATCACGAATTTCAGCAGCAGTCCATGCTCGATCGAACCGGCCGCTTGCCGGTGAGTGGCAGCGCGCGTCATCGCGCGGCGCGCCTGAAGCGCGTACGTTCGATCAACGCGCCGACGAACGGATAAACGGTCAGGCTCGCCATCAGCGTCGTGACGACCACCGACAGCGACGTCACCGGTTGCAGAGCACTCGCCGCGCACCCAACCGAAAGCGCGACGCAAACCGCCGCCGCGCAGCGCGCCGGAAGTGCAGGCAACGGCGCGCGCAACCAGCGCTGGCCCGGCATGCTGCAATAAAAAAACAACGCGCCGGCACAGGCCAGCGCGACGATGAAAACGTTACCCATGATTCGACGAAATGGCGTCCGAGGTCAGAGCTTGTTAATGAGAATGATTATCATACACGCCCGGTCGTTTTTTCGTCTCGCAGCGTGGCAACGTGCATTGAGCGCGCCACGCTCAATGCGCTAGAAACGGTGCCGCATACCCGCCGCCACAACGAGCTGCTGATTGGTCGACGAAGCGGTCTGGCCGCTGACATCGGCGGTGAGACCCGAGCCGTCGGCGCTGATGTGTTCGTAGCTGCCTTGCAGATACACATCGGTACGCTTGGACAACGCATAGTTGGCCTGCAGCGACACTTCATGCCACTTCGGATGATGTTCGCCGTGCGCATTCGACAACGCGCCGGACGTGTACGTGTACTCGCCGTTGAGACTCAACGCCGCCGTCAACGCGTAGCTCGCGTTCGCTTCGTAGTTGCTGAAGCTCGCGCCTTGGCCGTTCTGCACGAGGCCGAGACTATTCGCGCCGTTGATCGTCGCGAGCCCGCCGAGCTGCGTGCGCGTCCACACGAAGCCGAAGGTCGCCGCACCTAGCGCGTAGTTCGCGCCCGCGCCGTAAGTGCGCTGACGCGCCGCGATAAAGGTACGGTCGGTCAGCGTCAACGCGCCATTCGCGTTGCTGCTGCCGCCGTTGTTCGCTTGCAGGTAACCCGCGCCGAGACTCAACGGACCCGCGTTATACGAAGCGCCGAAGCTATACAAGCGGTTGTCGTCGAAACCCGCGGCTTCGTTCGAGAAGCCGTACAACGCGCCGAAGCGCAAGCCGGCATAGTCGTTACTCGCGAACTTCAGCGAGTTGTTCACCCGAAACGAGTTGTTCAGGTTGTCGTTGTCGTACGGATGCGCGGACAGATTATTGCCGCCGGGATGATGTCCGGTGAAGCTGAGCGGCGCCAGATAATCCACCACCGAATCGTACTGTCGCCCGAGCGTGATCGTGCCGAGGCTGTTGTTCGTCAGCCCCGTATACGCCTGATAGCCGAACATGCGGCCGCCCTGGCGCAGCGTTCCGTTCATCACGCTGAAGCCGCTTTCGAGCTGGAAAATCGCCGCGGTGCCGCCGCCCAGATCTTCGCGGCCGCGAAAGCCCCAATGGCTGCCCGTCACGTTGCCGCTGCCCGCCTGCACGTTGCTGTGGCCGTTCTGGTTGTTCACGTAGGACAAGCCCGCATCGATAATGCCGTACAGCGCCACGCTCGACTGCGCGTGCGCCATCGGTGCGTGAACCGCGCCGTACCCCGCCGCGCACGCGGCAATCATCAGAACCTTCTTCATTGTTTTCCCCTGGTCAGTCGATAGATCTAGGCAACCGCGAGCGCGCACAACGACGCGACGCCTTCAACGAAGGCGTCGTTCGATCTACGGCAAACGGCTTGTGTAGTGGGCTGGCTGGGCCGCGTGGTTAACGGCTGGCGATGCCCGTGCGATCGGCGAGACCGTCGATCAGCACTTGATGGTGTCCACGCGAGCACGGCTCGATTCGCGCGACGACACCGAAAACGTGAGCCAGGCTCGCCGCCGTGACGACGGCCGGCGGTGGTCCGAACTGGACGATGCGGCCGTCGTGCAGCAACATCGCGCGGTCGCAGGCACGCATGGCGACGTTGATGTCGTGCAGCACGACGACGGTCACGATGCCGCGCTCGCGCGTCACGTCGCGCAACACCTGCATCACATGAAACTGATGGTTCAGGTCGAGCGCGGAGAGCGGCTCGTCGAGCAGCAACACTTGCGGATCGCGCACCAGCGCTTGTGCGATGCCGACCAGTTGACGCTGACCGCCGGACAACTCGTCGAGCGAGCGCGTGGCGAGCGTGTCGATACCGAGGCGTTGCAGCACCGCGTGCGCGTGCGCGATATCGTTCGCGTGATGCGCACCGCGCGGTTGCAGCGACGCACCGCGCGTCGCGCGGCACGCCACTAGTACCGACTCCAGCACCTGCAGCCGCACACCCGCAGGCAGTGCCTGCGGCAGATACACGACGCTATGCGAGCGCGCGCTCGCCGCCGACAACGCGAGCTTCTCGCCATCCAGCGACAACGCTCCGCTACTCGCGTGCGTGAGACCCGCCAACGTGCGCAGCAACGTGGATTTACCGCTGCCGTTCGGTCCGAGCAGCGCGGTGATCTGACCGCGCGGCAGCGGTCCGGCGTCGAGCGAAATGAGAACCTGGCGGCGTCCGTAATTGACGCTCAGGTCGTGAATGTGCAGCCCGCTCATCCGAGTTGCCCCTGCGATCGCACGACGATACCGAGAAACTGCGGAATGCCCACCAGCGCCGTGACGATGCCCACGGGAATCAGCACGCCAGGAATGATCAGCTTCGACGCGATCGACGCCAGCGACAGCATCAGCGCACCGAGCAACGCGCTACCCGGCAGATAGAAACGGTGGTCCTCGCCGAACAGGGTCCGCGCGATATGCGGCGCGATCAGCCCGACGAAACCGATCGTGCCGACGAACGACACCGCGAGCGCCGACAGCACCGAGACGCGCAACAGCGTGCCCAGCCGCAAACGTCGCACGTCGATGCCGAAGCTCGCCGCGCGATCTTCGCCGAGGCGCAGCGCGGTGAGCGTCCACGCGTTGCGCATCGACATGGGCACCGCGATCGCGAGCGCCACGCTCAGCACGGCGATCTTGGTCCAGTCGGCACGCGCGAGCGAACCCAGCGTCCAGAACACGAGACCTTGCAGCGCGTCGGCCGATGCGATGAACTGCATCAGCGACACTAGCGCGTGAAATGCGAACACCAGCGCAATGCCCATCAGCACCACGCCCGCCGTGCTCATGCCGCGCCAACGCGCGACGCCGTCGAGCATCAGCGCGGACAACAGCGCGAACACGAAGGCATTCGCCGAAACGATCCACGTTTGCGACACACCGGGAATCGCGATGTCGAGCACGATCGCGAGCGACGCGCCAAATGCCGCCGCCGCCGACACGCCGAGCGTGTACGGACTCGCGAGCGGATTGTTGAGGATGGTCTGCATCTCCGCGCCCGACAAACCCAGCGACGCGCCCACGATCAACGCCATCACCGCATACGGCAAGCGGATCTGCCAGACGATCACGCTCGTTGCCGGATCGGCCGAAGACGGATCGAACACCGTGCGCAACAGCGACGCGATCGGCAAACCCGACGGGCCGGAGCGCAGATCGAACAGCAACGCGCAGACAATTAACGCGGCGAGCGCCACCAGCGACATCACGCGTCGTTGCGTGAGACGCCGATAGCTGCGCAGGCTGGCGCCGTGCGGATCAACCTGATTCACAAGCGTGGACATCGATTCGATTCCGCTCCGGCTAGTGCGACGCGAGCGCCGCGGCGCTGCCGGTGCCGCTGCCGGTGCCGTCCACCCAGTACGCGCCGGCAGGCGGTACCGCGAGGAAGCGGCGATACAGTTCCGCTTGCGTCGCGTGCACGTCGAGGTCCTTGAACTGCTGCGGGTAGAACCACTTCGCGAACGCCTCGATCGCGACGATGTTGTACGGCGAGTCGTAGTAGTTGTGCGAGATGCCATGCACGCGGCCGTCGTGGATCGCCTTGATCGTGTCGAAGCCCGGCCGCGCGACCAAGGTCGCGAGACTGGCGCGCGCGTCCGAGTCACTGGTCAGCGCGCCCACGCGCAACGACGCGAGGCCCGGTTTGGTGCGACTGCCCGTCGCGATGTAGACATCCGGACGCGCCGCGATCACCTGTTCCATGCTGATATCGCCGAGTACGCCGGGCACGAGGCCGGCGGCAATATTGCGGCCGCCCGCCGCCGTGATGAACTCGCCGAAGTTGCCGTTGCCGGCGGTGTGGCAGCAGCCCGCGTCCCACACGCCCGCGAGCAGATCGACGAACACCTTCGGCCGTTGCGCTTGAGGCACCGCGTCGACCACGCTTTGCACGCGCGCCAGATGCTGTTGATAGAACTGCGCGTACGCATCGGCTTCCTTCTCGCGATGCATCACCGCGCCGAGCAGCTTGATACTCGGCAACGTGTTTTGCAGCGGATGCAGCCGGAAATCGACGAACACCACCGTCGTGCCGGTCGCTTCGAGTTGCTTGACGAGCGCGTTATAGCGGCTCGGGCCGTGGCCGGCGAGGCTGAAGATTGCGAGGTCCGGTTTCAGGCTCAACGCCTTCTCGTCGCTGATGCTGTCTTCGGACGCTTTGCCGATTAGCGGCACCTGCTTGATGCCCGGAAATTGCTCCGCGTACGCGTTGAAGGTCTGCGGGTCCATTGCCGGCAAATCGCCTTGCCAACCGACAATGCGCGCAAGCGGTTGCTTGCCTTCGAGCAGCGCGACCGCCATCAGCAGACGGCTTTCGCCGAGCAGAATGCGATGCGGCTCGGCGGGGATGTTGACGATGCGGCCGGCGAGGTCGGTGACCGTGCCGGATGCGGCGGGCGTGATCGACGTCGATGCGGCGGGCGCGGCCGCGAAAGCCTCGGGGCTACCAATGGCCGCAACCAATGCAATTGACGCGATCGACGTGATCCACGCGATCGACCAACCCACCGCCGCCGCAACGACGCTCAGCCGCGCAAAACGGGCGCGGCTGGAAAAGCTCCTAAAAATCGACATGATATAGTTGGTGAATGAGAATGATTGCCATTTGCCAGCCACTTTAGCGACGCAATGTAATGGCGATGTGTTGAAAAAGCGCTGTTTTGTAATGGAATGTGTTGGCGCGGTTCGAACCGCATCCGACGCCCCACGCCGACCCGCAGGGCGGCTACCATCCGCATCGGCGAATCCCGGGGCAAAGAACAAGAGTTTGACGATGGACCACATATTGATCGTCGATGACGATCCCAACATCCGCCATTTGCTGCGCGACTATCTGCGCGACATGGGCTATGACGCGAGCACCGCCGGCAACGGCGCGGAGATGCAGCGGATCATCCATTCGTCGCAGGTGGATCTTGTCGTGCTGGATCTGATGCTCGACGGCGAAGACGGCCTCGACATCACGCGCGAACTGCGGCGCTCGCACAGTGTGCCGATCATCATTCTGAGCGCGCGCGGCGGGCTGCTCGACCGGATTCTCGGCCTGGAAATGGGCGCGGACGATTACCTGCCCAAGCCCTTCGACCCGCGTGAACTGGTCGCCAAAATCAAGGTGGTGCTCAGGCGCACACGCGCCATGCCGGTGGCGCCGCGCGCGGATGCGAACGCCTTCGTCAGCTTCGCCGGCTGGCGGCTCGATACGCGCATGAAGCAGATGCTGTCGCCGGAGGGCGTGGTCGTGTCGCTCGGCGGCTCCGATTACCGCACACTGCGCACGCTGCTCGATCATCCGAACCGGCCGCTATCGCGCGAGTTTCTGCTCGATCAGGTGTTCGGCAAGGAACGCACCCCGCTCGACCGTTCGATCGACGTGTGCATCAGCCGCTTGCGCCAGCATCTGAAAGATGTGGCGCGGCGCGCGGAAGTGATCCGCACGGTGCGCAACGAAGGCTATATGCTGGTCGCCGATGTGGCGTATGAAGCGTGAGGCGCGCGCGTTCATGAAGCGCCTGTTGCCGCGCTCGCTGCCACGCTTGCTGCCACGCGCATTGACTCGCCTATGGCCCGACACGCTTTACGGCCGACTCGTGCTGATTCTCGTGGTCGGCATGTTCGGCGGCCAGTTGTTCACCAGCACGATCTGGTTCGAGACACACGACAACCGCACGCTCGAAATTCCCGCCCGTCTGTTCGCGAGCCGTCTCGCCGATACAGTGCGGCTCCTGCAACACGCGCCCGACGACGCCGCGCGCCGCGCGATCATCGGGCAACTCGGCGACGAGCGCTATCGGCTCAGGCAGATCGACGCGCCGGTCGCCTCGCCGGTCGAACACGCCGACGGTCAGGTCGCGCAATACATGGTGGGAAATCTGCTGTCGGGCGTGATTGCGCGGCGTCTCAAGGAACCCGTCGACGTGCGTCTGCTCGACGCCCACCTGCGCGACGAGTCCGGCCACCACTCCGGCATGCTGAGCCTGTTCAATTCACGCATGCCGACCGGCGATTTTCATGTGCAGCTCAAAGTGCCGAACGGTCCGTGGCTCGATGTCGAGGCCAATGAAGGACAGGCCGGCATGCAGACCCAACCGTGGTCGCTGGTGCTCGACTATCTGCTACGGATTTACTTCGTGCGCTTCATGGCGGTGTTTCTGCTCGCGCTCGTCGCGGTGCGATTTGCCGTGCGTCCGCTGAGAGAACTCGCGAAGGCGGCCGAGGCGCTGGGCCGCAATATTTATCGTCCGCCGTTGCCGGTCAGCGGGCCGCGCGAAGTGCGCACCGCGGCGCAATCGTTCAATACGATGCAGAAGCAACTGACCGACGGCCTCGCCGCGCGCACGCGTTTTCTGGCCGCCGTGTCGCACGATCTGCGCTCGCCGCTTACGCGTCTGCGCTTGCGCGCCGAAATGCTGCCCGATCCGGCATGGCGCGAGCGGCTGCGTGGCGATCTCGACGAGATGGAAGCGATGGTGCGCACGACGCTCGACGCCGTGCAGGGCGTGGAAATCACCGAAGCGCGCCACGACATCGATCTCGATTCGATGCTCGACAGCATCGCCGCGGATGCGCGCGAAGCAGGTCATGCGGCAACGGTGGAGGGCAATGCGTTACGCCCCTTCCCCGGTTATCCGCGCAACCTGAAGCGTTGTTTGCAGAACCTCGTCGACAACGCGATCCGCTACGGCGGCGAAGCGTCGATACGGGTCAGCGATATGGCGGGAGAAGTACAGATCGTGGTCGGCGATAACGGTCCCGGTATCGCCGATGAAGCCATGCTCGAACGCGTCTTCGAGCCCTATTTCAGACTCGCTGCGCAAGGTGTCACGGGAGCGACAGCAACGACGGGCACCGGACTCGGGCTCACCATCGCGAGAAGTATCGCGGCCGCGCATGGCGGCACGCTTGTGCTCAGAAACCGGCCGAACGGTGGGCTCGACGCGGTTTTGACACTGCAGCGGTATAGCTAACGCCCGGCCTGTTACGCGCCAGCCTTTTCCACCGCGCGCTGGTACGCGGGCCGAGCTTCGAAGCGGTCGACGAACGCCGTGAGATTCGGGAACGCGTCGCGTCCGCAGAAACGCAGCGCCGTCTGCGCGACGTAAGAAAGCTGGATATCCGCACCCGACAATTCGCTACCGAGCAGATAGTCGCGGCCGGCGAGTTCCTGATTCAGAAAGCCCAGGTGATTCTGCAATTCACTGCTGATCCGCGGTTGCAGCGGCGCAGCGCCGTCGCCCAGGCGCGCGGTGTAGACCTTCAGCATCAGCGGCAGCATCGCCGAGCCTTCGGCATAGTGCAGAAACTGCGAGTAACGGTCGTATTCGGGCGTGCCGTAAGCCGGGCCCAAACGACCGTTGCCATAACGGCGAATCAGATAGTCGACGATCGCGCCGGACTCGAAAATCACTGCGTCGCCGTCGCGAATCACCGGAGCCTTGCCCAGCGGATGAATCGCCATCAGTTCGGGCGGAGCGAGACGGGTGTCGGGATTGCGCTGATATTGAACGAGCTTGTAGTCGAGGCCGAGTTCTTCCAGCAGCCAGGTGATACGGCGTGAACGGGATTCGTTGAGGTGATGGACTTCGATCATGATGTGGCCCGGTGGAGTGGGAAGGTGGAAGAAAGAGTGAAGCATGCGCGCAGTTGCGAATCGCGTCGAGGATTCGCAACTGCCGTGTCGTTAGGGCACAAGCCCCGGCTCAAACTCAAGCTCAGGCGAAACGCAGCAACACCTTGCCCTTGCGTGCGCTCTTGCCACTCGCCTCAGCCGCCAACGCCACGTTCTCCACATCGAATACCGCGTCCACCGGCAACTTCAACTCGCCGGATGCCGCCAGCCCGATCAGTTCGCCGACCATGCGCGCTTTATCCGCAGCCGAAGTGACTTCGAAAATCTTGCTGGCCCAAAAGCCTTTGACCGTTGCCTGCTTGAAGATCGCATCGCCGGAACTGAGCCGCATCGGCTCGTTCGACATTGCGCCGAACGACACCAGCGTGCCGTTTTCGCCGAGCAGGCCGAAGATGTCGCCACTCGCATCGCCGCCCACCGAGTCGACGCCCGCGACCAGCGGCGCCTCGCCGATCAACTCGCGCACACGCTTCTTCCAGCCGTCGCCGTCCGTCGACACCGCATTGCCGATGCCGATCTCGGCCAGTTCCGCCACGCCCGCTTCGCGCCGCACCAGATTCACGACATGGATACCGCGCGAATTGGCGAGCATCGCCAGCGTCTTACCGACTGCGCCGTTCGCCGTGTTCTGGATGAACCACTGGCCCGCTTCCAGATGCAGATACTCGAGCAACATCACGGCGCTCAACGGCATGGCGATCAACTGACAGCCTACTTCGTCGCTGACCGCATCCGGCAGCGGAATCACCGCAGCCGCCGGTGCCAGCACGTAATCGGCCCACGCCTCGTGAATGCCGGCCACCACCACGCGTTGACCGACCTTCACATGCGCGACGCCTTCGCCCACCGCATCGATCACCCCGGCGACTTCGGTGCCGCCCACGGCCGGCAGCGTCGGCTTGTAGCCGTACTGACCGCGAATGGTCCAGAGGTCGTGATTGTGAATCGGCGACAAGGTCGCTTTGATCCGCACCTGGCCCGCGCCCGGATTCGGCGTGGGACGCTCGGCGAGTTGCAGCACTTCGGCCGGATTGCCGAAAGCGGAATAGAGGACGCTACGCAAAGTCGATCTCCTTGAACGTGCAACGATTGAAGCTCCGCATGACCTGGAGCCGGTGCTTGTGTATGGGATAGGTCGGCGGCCTGTCGAGACCACGACACGCCGCGAAATCACAGCGCGCGCAGCACGCTTTGCGTCACCGCCATGGCTTGCGCCATCGCGCTGCCGTCTTTGCGCAGCTTGGTGACGAGCGCCGCGCCGAGCCACATGTGATAGAGCAGTTCCGCCGCCTCTTTGGCGCGGATCTCCGGCGACAGCGAACCGTCGGCCTTGCCCTCTTCGATCACGCGCGCCAGACGCATCATCAACCGATCGACGCCGTCGCGCAGCACGATACGCATCTCGTCGGACAGGTCGCCGACTTCCGCGCTCAGCTTCACCACCAGACACTTTTCGTCGCCGTCCTGGTCGAGCTGCTCCTGTTGCCACGCGGACCAGTAGCTGAGCAGCTTGTCGCGACCGTTGACGCCGGGTTGGCCGAACAGCGCGTCGAGTCGCGCCGCGTAGTCCGCAACGTACTGTTGCAGCAGCTCGCTGCCGAACGCTTCCTTCGAACCGAAGTAGTGATAGAACGACCCTTTCGGGATGTCGGCCGTGGTCAGAATCTCGTTCAGACCCACGCCGACAAAACCCTTACGCGCGATCAGCGCGCGGCCGGCATCGAGGATGTGCCGACGGATGTGTGGATGGCTAGCTCTCATAGGTGACGGATTATGGCCGCAATTAGACCAGTCGTCTAGAGCGTAGAAATGGCTAGCCGCGCTAGCCTGTCCCGTCCGAGGATGAAGGGATGAGAGAGCACCACCGCCGCCTCGACGAACGCCGTGAAAAGCGCGCTGCCGGCACGGTTCCCCCACGTCATGGCGCGGTTCATAGCCCGCTTCATGGTGCTCTCCCAGGCAGTCAGGCCGGGCTGTAGATAATGCGCGCGAGTTCCTGATGCACTTCGACACTCACCGAGTATTCCGCCGACGCCTCGATGAACCGCAGCGCCACGCCGGACAACTCGTCGGACTGTTTTTCGCTCAACCGCGAGAGCGCCTCGACTCCATACGTATTCGCAATGACGTCGTGCGCCCGCTGTTCCGCGTCCGCAATGGACGCGAGCAGCGAGGGGTCGCCGGACAGCGCCGCAACGGCCTTGACCGCCGCCCATTGGGCGCGGCGTGTGGTCATGACCGTTGCGGACCGGTTGCGAAAAACGCGGGCAATGAATTTGAACATGGCCCGCCTCCGATCAAGCGACTGCGTTACCCGGCAACGTGCCCGTGTCGCGCTCGACGGTTTCTTTACCGGCCTCCAGTTTCTCCGCTTCGGCCTCGCCGATTGCACGTTGCTGTGCCATCGATGCCTGGCTCCAGGTGTGGTCCTCGGGAACCTGCGGCGTCCTGGTTGCGTTGTAGGCGGTCTTGATCAGTTTCGTGAGCTTGCTCATGATGAGGTCCCGTAGCGTGTAGTGAATCAACGTGTGTGATGATTTTTATCGGCGCTTATCTGAAACGTATGCGCTCAATCTGGGTCATGCAGTTCGGATGTTAGTGGCGTTGATATTTTTCAGGGGGACCGATTGTTTTTCTGTGTCGGTGAGCGCACTCAGGGTTTCCGCGAGACTTGATCGTCGTCGGGAACGCAGCATGGCAACTTCAAACGCTCCACTCAAGCGTGCGCTACGACTGGGTCGACCTGAAAGCGACGCCTCGGCCCGCCCCCGTGGTCGCTCGGAGTCCGGGCGACAGCGCAGGCTCGGGAACCATGGCGAAATAAAACGCGCGCCCCACAAGCCGCTCGGTTGCAACGGTATCAGGAGGACTCAGCCCTATCCGTGCGGCCATCACCGCGCCTCAATGTCGGACCGCTGAGTGCGAGCGCCGCATTGACAACGGCAAGATGGGTCAGCGCCTGCGGAAAATTACCGGCCAGATGCCGGCCCGCCACGTTATATTCCTCGGCGAGCAAACCCAGATCGTTGGCCACCGCGAGGACGCGTTCGAACTGCTCTCGGGCCTCCTCGCCCCTGCCCTGCAGCTTCAGGCACTCGGACATCCAGCATGAACAGGCGAGAAACACGCCCTCGCCCGGCTTTCCGACTCGCGGCCTGGTTCGCCGGATCAGGCCGCCTTCGGACAGCTCGCGACCGATGGTCGCGATAGTCGATGCAATACGGCGGTCTTCGACCGGCAGGAAGCCGACGAGAGGCAGAAGTAAAACACTCGCGTCCAGTTCATGTCCGCCGTAGTACTGGGTGAAGGTGCCGAGACCCTCGTTCCAGCCCTCCCGGCAGATCTCGTCATGCACGGTTTCACGCAACTCCCTGATTCTGTCCAGCATGTCGCGGTCAACCAGATTGCCGCGCTCATGACGTCCGACAAAGCGGTCGAACGCGACCCAGACCATGACCTTCGAATAGGTGTAGTGCCGCGCTTCACCACGGGATTCCCACATGCCGGCGCCCTCGGTTTGCCAGATCGTTTCGAGGTGCTCGATGAGCCGCGTTTCGACGACAAGCTCCTGATCCGAAGCAGGAACGCCGCCACGGCGCGACAGATCCAGACAATCCAGTACCTCGCCATACACATCGAGCTGGTGCTGCGTCGACGCGGCGTTGCCGATCCGCACAGGTTTGGCAAAGCGATATCCGGGCAGCATCTCCACGGTCCATTCCGGCAGATGGCGTGCGCCGTCGACCCGATACATGATCCGCATGTTGTCCGGCGAGCCGGCTATCGCACGCAGCAGCCAGTCGCGCCAACCCTGCGCCTCTTCGTGATAGCCGGCATTCAACAAGGCGGAAAGCGCAAAGCTCGCATCGCGCAACCAGCAGTAGCGGTAGTCCCAATTCATCCCGCCGCCGGGCGCTTCGGGCAGTGACGTAGTCGGCGCGGCAAGCAGACCGCCGCTTCGCTGATGAATCAATGCCTTGAGCGTAATCAGCGAGCGCCGCACCTGACGAGGCCAGCCGGTTTTGGCATTGTCGAACCGTCCGATCCAGTCGAGCCAGAAACGTCGCGTCGAAACGAGCGCCGCTTCGGCGTCGATCGACGCCGGAGGACCATCATGGCTGTTACCGTAGCTCATGACGAAAGCAATCCGATGGCCCGCGGACACGGAGAAATCAGCATCAATCGATGCCGCTTTTGCAACCAGCGGTACCGGCGCACGCAAAATAACCAGATTGGGGCCGACCTTGGCAACCATGTCGCCGCCATCCACGACGCTCCACGGCGACAATGCGCCGTAGTCGAAGCGAAGGCGCACGCAACTGTGCATCGTGACCTTTCCTCGCAGCCCGACCACGATGCGCACGACCGACGAAAAGGTCTTTCGAACCGGCATGAAATCGATGATTCGCACCTCGCCGTCCGCCGTCTGCCAATCTGTTTCCATGACAAGCGTATCGTCTTCGTAGCGTCGGACGCGGCCGGTGATCGCGCCTGCGGGCGCAAGCGACCAATGCCCGTGTTCGTCTGTTCCGAGCAAGGCTGCGAAACAGGCGTCATCGTCGAACCGTGGCCAGCACAACCAATCGATGGATCCGTCCTTCGCCAGCAGAGCCGCCGTCTCTCCGTCGCCCAGCAGCGCATAGTCTTCAATCAGCTTGCTCACGATCATCCGCCTTGTACCGCGCCGCTCGCCCGACCGGCGCTGAAGCAAAAATTGCCATCGCAACGAGACCGTTCCCTGTCATCGATGCATAAAAGAGCGAAGCGTTACGCGCCTTTCTTCTTCCTGACGAACAGACCCACGCCGGCCAGGCCGATTCCGACCAGCACCCAGAACGCGTTGCGATGGCGGTTTGTGAACATTTCCCAACTACCCGATCGTGACCGGCTGCCAAACCGTCCGTGTGCACCGTAATCGCCCGGAACCGGCTCGAACAGATTGCCGGGCGAGTCCGCCCCGAGTGGTTCGTCGGTCAGTTGACCCTCGTAGCCGGCGCTTGCCAGATACCTGTCTATCAGACCCGGAGCGACGCGGTTGGCAAGGATGGCCTTGACGGTGGGAAAACCGACCCAGACTTGCCGTCGCCTATGCGTTGCGGCAAAGAAAATGGCCCGTGCGGCCACCTCGGGTTCGTAGATCGGCGCCACCGGTTGTGCTTTCCTGCCCATCTTGTTTAGGGCCCAGTCGAATTGTGGCGTGTTGAGCGCGGGGAGATCCACCATGGTCAAATGAACGTTCAACCGGTCGTGGATGATCTCGGAGCGCAGCGCGTCGGTAAACCCCCGCACGGCGAACTTGGCCCCGCAGTAGATCGACTGAAGCGGCACCGACCGGTAGCCGAGCGCCGAGCCGACATTGACGATCGTGCCGCGGTTGCGCGTGCGCATCCGTGCGAGCGCCGCCATCGTGCCATGCACCTGCCCGAGATAAGTCACCCTGGTGCCGCGCTCGAATTCGCGCGCGGTGAGTTTCGACACCGGCGCGAATACCGTCGCCATGGCCACGTTGACCCAGACAACGATCGGTCCGAGCTCCCGTTCAACGCGTGACGCCGCCGCTTCCACGGCATCGGCGTCCGCGACGTCGGTCGGAATAGCGAGGGCGCGCACGCCGTAGTTCGCCTCGAGATCCGCAGCCGCGCGGTGGACCCGTGTGGGGTCGCGCGACAGTAATGCGACGTCGTATCCGTGTCTCGCGAACTCATCGACCGTGGCTCGCCCCACTCCGGCACCGGCTCCCGTCACCACGACAACCTTGGCCATAGCGTAGTCCCCGTTTATCGCCCGAATGCGGCCGACCGGAGCGTCGGAAATTCGGGCGTTCAAGAAAGATATTGTCCAGCGACCTGGCGAGCAGTTTCTGTTCCCGAGGAAACTGGCGGCGCTTGAATCACGTACGGTTACGCCGCCGACAACCGGGCGCCAATGCGTGGTCCCGTGAATTACAATGCGCGGGCCACTCGGTAGCCCGGTCGTCAGGCCGGACTGCCTGCCGCGAAGAACGGCGCTGTATCGACCACCCGCTGACGCACTGCAGCGAGACCATGCGACTAGTCTGGGTACACCCAATATGCTGACCTACAACAAAACCACAGCGATATACGGGGCAATTGCCGCGCTGACCATCACGATTTTTGTGCTCGATTGCCTGACGCCGCTCGGCGTTGCCGTCTGGATTCTCTACCTTGCCCCGGTGGCCCTGTGCCTATTCGTCAGGGACGCGGCCGCCCCGCTGTTATCCGCGCTGGTGTCCACGCTGTTCATTGCGGGCGGCTTTTTTCTTTCCAGCGGTACGCCGACGATCAGCGTAGCCGTCGTCGTGATGAATCGCGCGTTCGCCATCCTTACCATCTGGAGCGTGGGCGCCATGGCTTTCATGTACGTGCGTTCGCGTAGCAGACTCGAAAGCCTGACCCGATTCCAGCATGCCCAGGTGCAGGTCGCCACGCAGATTCGCGGCGCAACCACCCCCTCGGCTTTGGGCGCGTCGGTCTTGCGTATTCTGACGACACTGGCCGACGCCCAGGTCGGCGCGATCTACGTCCGCGACGAAGACATCTTGCGTCGCATCGCCACCTGGGCCCTGCCGGATCCCGACGCCGCGCCGGCGACCATTGCGCTCGGCGCCGGGCTGATCGGCCAGGCCCCGCAGGAAGGACGAACCCTCAGAATCGCGGACGCGCCGGCAGGCTACCTGCATATCGGCTCCGCACTCGGCGACGGGCATCCGTCGCAGATATTCGTTACGCCGCTGACCGCCGACGGCGTGGTGGTCGGCGAGCTCGAACTCGGCTTCGCCTCGGGCCAGCGGCCGCTCGACGACATTGAACAGGTGGTGGAAGGCGTGGCCGAGAGCATCGGGATGGCGCTTCGCTCGGCAAACTATCGTGCCCGCCTCGAAAATCTGCTGGAGGAGACGCAGCGCCAAAGCGAACAGTTGCAGGTGCAACAGGAAGAACTGCGGGTCACGAACGAGGAACTGCAGGAACAGAGCCGCGCGTTGATGGACTCTCAGGCCAGCCTCGAAACGCAGCACACCGACCTCGAACAGAAAAATGTGCTGCTCGAAGGCTATGCCCACCGTCTGGAAGCACAAAAAACGGAACTTCTGATCGCACAGGAGGCGCAGGAGGTCAATGCAAAACGCCTTGAAGACGCCAGTCGCTACAAGTCCGAATTCCTGGCCAATATGTCGCATGAACTGCGCACGCCGCTCAACAGTTCACTGATCCTTGCGCAACTATTGGAGCGCAATAAAGACGGCAACCTGACCTCGGAACAGGTGCGCTACGCCGCGACGATCCATGCGTCGAATAACACGCTGCTCGTTCTGATCAACGACATTCTCGATCTGTCGAAAGTCGAAGCCGGACAGATCGCGATCGAATGCGAACCGGTCACGATCGATGCATTGGTGCTGTCACTACAGCAGACCTTCGCGCCGATTGCGCAGGAGAAAGGCCTCGATTTTCGTATTCATCGAACAGCGGATGTGCCCGATGTCGTGATCACCGATAACCAGCGCGTCGAGCAGATTCTGCGAAACCTGCTGGCGAACGCAATGAAGTTTACCGAGGCCGGAGAAGTCCGCCTCACGGTTGAGCGCGTCGACGCCGAGACGCTCCGCTTCGACATCCATGACTCAGGAATCGGCATCGCCGCCGATAAGCTCGACCTTATCTTCGAAGCGTTTCAGCAGGCCGACGGCACCACCAGCCGTCGATTCGGCGGTAGCGGGCTGGGCCTGTCGATTTCGCGCGAGTTCTCCCGCCTGCTGGGTGGCAGGATCAGCGTCGCGAGCGAGCAAGGCGTCGGCAGCGTGTTCAGCCTCACGCTGCCAATTTGCTTCACGCCCGCGGCGCGACCGGCCGCGCCGGCCGATGCGACGCTGTCCGCGCCGTCTGCGAGCGCGCCATCTGCCGCGGCAAAAGTGGGACTGTCGGGCACCGCACCGCGCTTGCAGGTTTCCCCGCCGGCGCGACAGAACCTGGTCGAACTGCCGGAATCGCCGAGCGCTTCAGTGCCCGCCGATTCGATTCCCGATGATCGGAACTTACGGCAGCGTGGCGGACGCCTTATCCTGGCGATCGAAGACGACACCGCTTTCGCGGCCATTTTGCGCGACCTCGCACACGATCTGAATTTCGACTTCGTCCATGCAACGAATGCCACGAGCGGGCTCTCACTCGCACGCGAGACGCAACCCGCCGGCATCCTGCTGGATATCGGCTTGCCGGACCGCTCAGGACTCACGGTGCTCGAATGGCTCAAGCAGGATCCGCTCACCCGCCATTTGCCGATCCATATCGTATCCGCGACCGACCACGCCGAGCGGGCCAGGTTCCTTGGCGCGGTCGGCTATACGTTGAAACCCACCGCACGGGAAGCGCTCGAGGCAGCGATCCTGCGCCTCGAAACCCGGCTCGAACAACAGATGCGCCGCGTGCTCGTGGTCGAAGACGATCCCGTGATGAGCGAGAGCATTCGCGCCCTGCTGGAAACGGGTAAGACGGAGATCGTCCTGTCCTCCACGCTGGGCAATGCGCTCGGGCAGATGGAAACGAACCGCTTCGACTGCATCGTGACGGATCTCGCGCTGCCGGACGGCACCGGCTACGATCTGCTAGAACGACTCGCGGCCAACCTGTCCTGGGCGACGGTACCCGTCATCGTCTACACCGGGCGCGTGCTGTCCGACGACGAAGAGCAAAGGCTGCGGCGCTATTCGAAGTCGATCATCATCAAGGGCGCAAGATCTCCCGAGCGTCTGCTCGACGAAGTGACGTTATTCCTGCACAGCGTCGAATCCTCGTTACCGCCCGAGCAGCAAAGAATGCTCCGCGCGGTGCGGCAGCGCGATCGTGAATTCGAAGGGCGAACCATCCTGCTAGCCGAAGACGACGTGCGCAATATCTTCGCGCTTTCGCACGTCATCGAACCGCTCGGCGCGACCCTCAGAATCGCGCGCAATGGCCTTGAGGCGCTGCAGACACTGGAACGCGAACCCGACATCGACCTCGTTCTGATGGACGTCATGATGCCGGAAATGGATGGGCTTAGCGCCACCCGGGAAATTCGCCGCAGCGAACGGTTCGGACGGGTTCCGGTGATCGCACTGACGGCCAAAGCCATGGCCGACGATCGTCAGCGCTGTCTCGAGGCTGGGGCGGACGACTACATTTCCAAACCAGTCGACGTCGAGAAAATGATTGCACTGTGCAGAGTGTGGTTGCAACAACGGTAGAGGATCGACGCAGCCGCGAGTTCGGCGAACCCGCACGGCAATCGGCGCGGGGCCAACGCCGGCGAGACCGTACCGTGCGCGGAGCCCGCACTATTTGTGCAAGGCGCTGCGCACGCTCGACACGTCGTGCGTCGTCACCGGCGCCGCCGCATTGCCCCACGTATTGCGGATAAACGTCAGCACGTGAGCCATTTCGTCGTCGTCGAGCTTGCCGGCGAACGAAGACATCTTGCGCGACTCGGGTCCGTCCCTGGTATGCGGACTGCCGCCGCCTTCGACTAGCAGCCGCACGAGCGAAGCAGAGGAAGCCGATAGCACCGCCGGATTGCCCGCCAGCCGCGGATATTTCTGCGCTACACCCGCCCCGTCCGACTGATGGCAGCGCGCGCAGTAAGTCGCGTAGATGCCCGCGCCGGGATGCTCGACGTCGCCGGTTTTCAATGCCTGCGCGCTCAACAGCGCCGCGCGCGAACGCCCATTGAACAGGCCGCTTTGCGCGCGCGGCGGAAGGCTCTTCAGATACGCGGCGATGGCCGCGAGGTCCGCGTCGCTCATGTATTGCGTGCTGTCCTCCACGACCTGCACCATGCTGCCGAAGGTGATCAGTCCGCCGCCGTGGCCCTGTTTCAGGAACGCGGCAATGTCGGCCGGCGCGCTTCGGCCGAGACCCGAGCCGGGGTCGGCGGTAAGGTTCGGCGCGAACCAGTGGTCGTTGGTGCCGCCCGTCAGATAGACCGTGCTGGACTCGGTATAGCCGCGCTCTTCATAAGCCGGTCCTCTCGGTGTGTGACAGGCACCGCAATGACCCAGCGATTGCACGAGATACGCACCGCGATTCCATTGCGCGTCCCGTCCCGTTTCGGGCTTGAACGGACCACTCGGAACGAAGGCCCAGTCCCAGAACATGAGGGCCCAGCGCTGGCTGAACGGGAACGGCAATCTGGTTTCGGGCGCGGCGACCGCGACCGGTTGTACGCCATGCATGAAGTAGGCGTACAGCGCGTGCAGGTCCTCGTCCGAGATTTTTGCAAACGACGGGTAAGGCATCGCCGGATACAAACGCTTGCCGCCAGGCGCGACGCCTTCGCGCAATGCCCGTGCGAAGTCGTCGTAGGTGTACGCGCCGATGCCCATGTGCGGGTCGGGCGTGATGTTCGACGAGTAGATCGTGCCGAACGGCGACGCCATGCCGAGGCCACCGGCGAATGACGGTGAAAGTATTGGAGCGGCGCCTGGTTCGGTAACGCGTGGCGCGGCCGTATGACAGCCGGCGCAGTCGGCAGCTTTGGCGAGGTAAGCGCCGCGCGCGACCTCGGCGGCATCGGCGGGGTTGCTGTTTGCCGTGCTGTTCACTGTGCCACTTGCGGCGACGGCCATGGCCCACACAGCCGGCGGGTTCGGCGGGTTCATCGCTTCGCCCCACATAACGCCTGACGCAAGCATTATCGCCACACCAGGCGCCGCACGCGTCAGCCGTCGCCCATGCAACCAAGCCAATAAAGAAGCCATAAAATCGCGGAGCGTACGCATCGTCACCACCACCTGCACGGCGACACAATCGCCAACGCGACATCGGTCGCGACCAGTGCAAACAGGAACAACACGCTGCACATTGCCGCGACACGGCTCAGGAACCCCGCCAGTTCAGCACGCGTTCGCCGCGCGCCGCTCAATGCAGCCCCCTGTTTCGATCCTCCGATCCGCCGAAGATTGCGCCACGCGATCACGCTGCCCAATCCGCCCACGACAAAACACAGCGCACTGATCACGACGAGCGCTGGACGCATCCACGGAACAACCGGCGCGGACAGGGGTTGGTTGAACGGATAGCAGCTCTGCGCGGCCAGCGTTTCCGCCATCACCATCTGCAGTAGCCACGCAAGCGGCGGCAGGACCAGACCCGGCAGCACGTATCGCAACGGCGGAAACGGCGCGTCGCGCGGAGTCAACTCCTCGGCCATGACCCCTCCTGAAAGAGGTAAGGCGTCAGATACAGCGTGCTGAAAATAAACAGCCACACGACGTCGACGAAATGCCAGTACAGCCCGCCGATCGTCAACGCCGCACAGCGTTTTTCGTCGAAGTAGCCGAGCGCGGTCCACAACAGCAGGAGTAACAGCACGACGATTCCCACCAGCACGTGCGCCATATGGAATCCGGTGATGGTGAAATACAGCGAACCATAGAGATGTGTGGTCAGGCCGTACGGATGATCGTGCCATTCCAGCAACTGGATGCCGATAAACACGCAACCCAGCACGACACCCGTCCCCATCGACGCCACCGCCCAGCGCAGCCGCCTGCGGCGCACGAGCCGCTCGCACAACCAGACGAACACGCTACTCGACAGAAGAATGACGGTATTCGCCACGCCGAGTCCCAGCTTCGGAAGCCCTTCAGGCGGCCAGCGCTGCGGATTTTGCGAGGCCAGATACAGGTACGAAAAGATCAGATAGCCGAACAGCGCACCTTCAGTGACGATCAGCGTAAGACACCCCCACCATCCGCCCGAGCGCTCGCCCGCGCTGCCCACGGGCAATTCGTACGTGGGCTCCACAGGTTCGGATGACGGCTGATTCAGATCGATGGCGTCGCTCATTTCAGCCTCCCGCGTCGTGGACCAAGGCCGGCTCGCGCTGGAGCAACGGACGTTCGGGCCATAACCAGACGATGATCGACGCCGCGCAGCCGGCCAGCATCGCGCCCGCAAAAATCCACGCCGCCAGCGCGAGCCCGGCGAACACGAGCGTGGCGAAGACCGCGAGCCAGAACGGCGCGTACGAATCGCCGGGCATCTTGAGGATCACATCCGGACTGGCATCGAGCGCGGTGGTGCCGAGCGCTTCGCGGCCTTGCGCGAGCAGATAGCCTTCGTCGAGCTGCGAGTGCACATGGACCGTCTCGCCCGGCTCGTCGAGCTGCGAGTGCACATGGACCGTCTCGCCCGGCTCGTCGATCCGGCCTTCCCACAACGGATGACGACTCGCGAGCGTCGGCACCACCGCAAAGTTGTACGGCGGCGGCGGTGAGCTGACCGACCATTCGAGCGTGGGCGCGTCCCACGGATTGTCGCCGGCCGGCTTGCCGTTCTTCAGGCTCACCAGCAGGTCGATCAGAAAGATCAGCACGCCCGCTGCGAACAGGAAAGAACCCAGCGACGTGACGAGATTCACCGTATTCCAGCCCATGTCGGCGGGATAGGTGTAGATGCGCCGCGGCATACCAAGCAGACCGGCGATATGCATCGGAAAAAACGCGATATTGAAGCCCGCGAACAACACCCAGAACGCGAGCTTGCCGATGCGTTCGCTCATCATCTTGCCGGTGAATTTCGGAAACCAGAAGTAGATGCCGCCAATCACGGGAAACACGTTGATGCCGAGCAGCACGTAATGCAGATGCGCGACCACGAAATAGGTATCGGTGAGTTGCCAGTCGAGCGGCACGGCCGCCGTCATCACACCGGACACGCCGCCTATCACGAACAGCAGCACGAAGCCCGCGAAGAACAGGAACGGCACGCGAAACACCGGCCGCCCGGTCCAGATCGTCGCGATCCAGGCGAAGGTGGCGACCGCGCTGGGGATCGCGATCACCATGCTGGCGGCGCCGAAAAACGACAGCGCGAGCGCCGGAATCCCGGTCGCGAACATATGGTGAATCCACACGACGAAGCCGACCACCATCGTCGCGACCGTGGAGAGCGCCACCGGTCCGTAGCCGACCAGCGGACGCCGGCAGAACACCGGCAGCGCGTCGGAGACGATGCCCATGGCCGGCAGCACCACCGCGTACACCCACGGATGCGCGAAGATCCAGAACAGATGCTGCCAGAGCAGCGGACGGCCGCCGTTGAGCACGTCGAAGAAGTGCGTGCCGATGCGCCGGTCCATCCACAACATGAAGAACGCGAGACTCACCGAGGGCACCGCCAGCAGGTTGCCGCCCGACGCGGTCAAGGTACCCCACACCAGCACCGGCATCCGGTCGAGCGACATGCCCGGCGCACGCATGCGCAGCAAGGTCACGACGAAGTTCATCGAGCCGACCGTCGTCGAGATGCCAAGCAGCACCATGCCGAGCGCGTAGATGTCGATATTCGGCCCGGTGCTGTATTCGAGGCCGGAAAGCGGCGCGTAATTGAACCAGCCGGCGTCCGGCGCCTGTCCCGCCGGAAAACTCGCGTATAGAAAAATACCCGCGAACAGAAACAGCCAGTACGACAGCGCGTTCAGGCGCGGAAACGCCATGTCGCGCGCGCCGAGCACCAGCGGCCACAGATAGTTCGAGAAACCGGAGAGCACCGGCAACGCGTACAGGAAGATCATCGTCACGCCGTGCATCGTGAAGAGCTGGTTGTATTGCTCGGGCGTGAGGACGGTGGCGTTGGGGCGCGCGAGCTGGATGCGCATGAGCAGCGCTTCGACCCCGCCCATCAACAGGAAGATGAAAGCGGTGACGAGATAGCGCAAGCCGATGGTTTTATGATCGACCGTCGAGAGCCAGCCGCGCCAGCCGGGCGGCGCTTCCCAGATCTCGCGCAGGCGCTTTTCCTCCGCGCTGCCGGGCAGCACCCGGCCACGCTGCGGCAGCCGCGTGAGCGGCAAGCCGGCCACGGCGCAAGGCGGTGTGCGCGGCGATTCGCCAGGCGTCGAAGCAGTCGCAGGATGATCGGCCATCGAAAGGTGCTCCGTGATTTCAGCGGGTTTTCAACGGGGTTTCAATGCAGCGTCGCCAGATAGGCCGACAGCGCGGCGGCGTCGCCGCTCGTCAGCGCGATATCGGGCATCAACGCTTCAGGCTTGATCTGCTGCGCGTGCTCGATCCAGTCGAGCAGATGCGCCGGTGTGTTGGTGAGCGTGCCCGCCGCGATCGTGCGGCGCGAGCCGAGATGGGTGAGATCGGGCGCTTGCAGGCCATTGGCCTCGGTGCCGCGAATCGTGTGGCAACCGGCGCAGCGTTCGGCGAACAGATGCTGGCCCGCCACGGCGGCTGCATCGCCGACGGATGCCGCCGCCTGGCCTTGCGCGTCGCGCCACGCGTTGAAATCCGCCGGGGGTTGCGCGACCACTTCCAGCGCCATATGCGCATGCTGCGCGCCGCAGAATTGCGAGCATTGCCCACGATAAAGGCCCGCCCGATCCGCCTGAAGCCACTGCTCGTTGGTTTGTCCGGGGATGGTCTGGGTTTTCCCCGCCAGTTGCGGAACCCAGAACGCGTGCACGACGTCCGCGCTGTTCAGTTGCACCTTGACCGGCTCGCCGACCGGAATATGGATTTCGTTCGCCGTGCTGAAGTTGCGGGCCGGGTTGGGGTCGTCGGCGTAATCGACTTTCCACCACCAGTCGTAGGCGGTGACGGTAATGGTGAGTTGCGGATGACTGGCGGGCGAAGCCACCGACTCGAGCGTCACGAGGATATAGACCAGCATCGCCAGCAGCGCCGCCGCAGACAGACCTGTGCCGACGTAGATCCAGCGCATGCCGCCGGCTTCGGCATTGAGCGTCCCCATCTGAGCCGCCGGACGCTTGCGCAGGATCGCCCCGGCCAGCAGTGCGGCAATGATGAGGGTCACCAGGACCGCGATCGCGGTCATTACCCAGCCGAGATGCATGGTGGGACCGGCCGCCGGCCCCGCCGCATGCAGAAAGTAATTGAGCGGCGCCCCCGCCTCCGCATGCACCGTCATCGGCATCAACATCGACGCAAGCGCCGCCAGAAAGAAAATCTGTCCGTGACCGGCGTGCAGATCCCGTGATTCGGTCGTCTTGCTTGCGGACACTGTGGGCTCCCGTGGCATGGCCTGCCATAGCGGCACGTCCCACTCAGGCGAGCTTGCGGGACGTGGATCGACAATGCTGAAGCAAAAAATGGACCTCGCCTGCCGCCTGGTTTAGCGGTGCATGTTCACCTCTGCGAAGGGCCGAAACATTACCTTCTGAAAGAACGCGGAACGACGCTTGCGGCAAACGACTGGAATCCGTGTTTTCTTCTCAGGAGTAGTCCATGTCTCAAACCGTCGGCGACTTCATCATCGAGCGACTGCATGCCTGGGGTGTGCGCCGCATTTATGGCTATCCGGGCGATGGCATCAACGGCGTCTTTGGCGCGCTAAACCGGGCTCAGTCCGACGCCAAAAAATCGAAATCCGGCAATCCCATCCAGCCGATCGAGTTCATCCAGGTTCGCCACGAGGAGATGGCCGCCTTCATGGCTTCCGCGCACGCGAAGTTCACCGGCGAGCTCGGCGTGTGCATCGCCACCTCGGGCCCCGGCGCGTCGCATCTGATCACGGGTCTTTACGACGCGCGAATGGATCACATGCCGGTGCTCGCCATCGCGGGTCAGCAAGCGCGGGCGGCTTTGGGCGGTCACTACCAGCAGGAACTCGATCTCGTCTCGCTGTTCAAGGACGTCGCCGGCGCCTTCGTCGAACAGGCTTCGGTGCCCGCGCAGGTGCGCCATCTCGTCGATCGTGCCGTGCGCACCGCGTTAGCGGAGCGCAAGGTGACAGCCATCATCCTGCCGAACGATCTGCAGGATCTGCCTTACGAAGCACCCAGCCGTAAACACGGCACGCTCCATTCGGGCGTCGGCTATCGCGCCCCGCGCCTCATGCCCTACCCCGACGATCTCAAGCAGGCCGCCGACGTGCTCAACGCCGGCAAGAAGGTCGCGATCCTCGTCGGCGCGGGCGCGCTGCACGCAACCGACGAAGTCATCGCCGTCGCCGAAAAATTGGGCGCGGGTGTCGCCAAGGCGTTGCTCGGCAAAGCCGTGCTACCCGACGACCTGCCGTGGGTGACGGGCTCGATCGGCTTGCTCGGCACCAAGCCGAGCTATGAGCTCATGATGGAATGCGACACGCTACTGATGATCGGCTCGGGCTTTCCGTACTCGGAATTTCTGCCGAAAGAAGGCGCGGCGCGCGGCGTGCAGATCGACCTGAAGGCCGACATGCTGAGTCTGCGTTATCCGATGGAAGTGAACCTCGTCGGCGATAGCGTTGAAACATTGCGTGCCCTGCTGCCGCTACTCGAACAGAAGACGGATCGCGCGTGGCGCAAGAAGATTGAAGGCTGGACCGAGGACTGGTGGAAAACGCTCGACAAGCGCGCGCACGAAGCGGGCAAAGACGCGGTGAATCCGCAGCGTACCGTCTGGGAACTGTCCAAACGCATTCCGGCTAACGCGATCGTTACGAGCGATTCGGGTTCCTGCGCGAACTGGTATGCGCGCGACCTGAAGGTTCAGCGCGGCATGATGTGCTCGCTGTCGGGCGGCCTGGCGTCGATGGGCGCGGCCGTTCCCTATGCGATCGCCGCCAAATTCGCGTTCTCCGAACGGCCGGTGATCGCGCTGGTCGGCGACGGCGCCATGCAGATGAACAACATGGCCGAACTGATCACCGTATCGAAGTACTGGAAAGACTGGGCCGATCCGCGCTGGATCTGCATGGTGCTCAACAACAGCGACCTGAACCAGGTCACGTGGGAACAGCGGGCGATGGAAGGCGACCCCAAGTTCGAGGCGTCGCAGGATATTCCGTCCGTGCCGTATCACAAGTTCGCGGAGTTGATCGGCCTGAAAGGCATCTATGTGGACAACGACGCGCAGATGGGTGCCGCGTGGGACGAAGCGCTGGCATCCGACCGGCCGGTCGTGATCGAAGTGAAGGCCGATCCGAACATTGCGCCGTTGCCGCCGCATATCACGCTCGCCCAGGCCAAGGCGTTCGCGTCGACCTTGATGAAGGGCGATCCGAACGAAGGCAACGTGATCGTCGAAACGGCCAAGCAGGTGCTTGGCGCGGTGCTCCCCGGTCATCACGACAAGTGAGCGTGACGCCATGACGGATCGCATCGCATCGACCGGCGGGTCGCAAGCCATCGTGACGGCTTTGCGCGCGAGCGCCTACCGTATTCCGACCGACGCGCCAGAAGCGGACGGCACGTTCGCCTGGCATGCGACCACGCTGGTGGTCGTCGAAGTGGACGCCGCGGGACACACCGGCATCGGCTACACGTATAGCGACGCGAGCATCGTCGCGCTGATTCGCGACACGCTCGGCGAATGCGTGCTGCAGCACGACGCATGGGACATTCGCGCTATCTGGCAACAGATGCAGCGTCAGGTCCGCAACCTCGGCCGCGCGGGTCTGGCGGCCACGGCTATTTCGGCGGTCGACTGCGCGCTGTGGGATCTGAAGGCGAAACTGCTCGGCCTGCCGCTCGTGCGGCTGCTCGGCGCGGCGCGCGATACGGTGCCGATCTACGGCAGCGGCGGCTTCACCACCTACAGCGATAAACAGATGCGCGAGCAACTAGCCGGCTGGGTGGAGCGCGATGGTTGCCGCTGGGTGAAGATCAAGATCGGCAGCGAGCCGGAGAAAGATCCGGCACGGGTGGAAACGGCACGCGCGGCGATCGGCACAGCCGGGCTTTTTGTCGACGCGAATGGCGCCTTTACACCGCAGCCCGCTCTGCATTGGGCTCAACGATTCGCGGAGCAACGGGTCGAGTGGTTCGAAGAACCCGTTTCGTCGGACGATCCGGCGGGTCTGCATTTCGTGCGCGAGCATGCGCCAGCGGGGATGGAAATCGCCGCTGGAGAATATGGCTACACGCTCGACGATTTCCGGCAACTGCTTGCCGCCGGTTCCGTCGATGTCCTGCAGGCCGACGTGAGTCGCTGTGGCGGCGTCACCGGTTTCATGCAGGCCGCCGACCTCTGCGATGCCTTTCATGTGCCGCTATCGGCGCACTGCGCGCCCGCGTTGCATCTTCACGTCGCGTGCGCGGCGCCACGCCTGCGGCATCAGGAATGGTTTCACGATCACGTGCGCATCGAGTCGATGCTGTTCGACGGCGCGCCTCGGGCGGCCGGCGGCGTCATCGCCCCCGATCTGAGCCGTCCAGGCTGCGGCCTTGAATTCAAGGCTCGCGACGCCGCGTCCTACCGGATCGATTAGAAAAAGGAAGCCACTGAAATGACTTCTCAACGAGTGTCGGGGCTGATCTGCGCGGTGGCCGGCGCGGCTGCGGTGGCGGCGTTCGCGATGCGTTCCTCTGGACACGGCGAATCAGCACGAATTGCAACGAAGGAACCACGGCGCGGCGCACCTGGAAACACCCTGCGCGCGCAACGAACGCGGTCGGCAGCCAACATGGCGCCGGCTGTCGAAACGCACATCGAAACCTCCCGCACCTTCAATCACAGTTCCGCGCTGCTGGCGCTCTCCGTGCTCGCCGACAGCGCGATGGAGCACTATCGCGGCTCGTTCGACAACCCGGCGATGTATACGCCGCTAGTCTGCGCCACCCTGTCGCTATTGGCCGGCCTGCATGGCGGTCGCGACAGCCAGCAGCACGCCCATCAGGTACGTCACGCGATTTATCTGGGCGCCGCCGTCGCGGGTATCGCCGGTACCGGCTTCCATCTGTACAACATCACGAAACGCCCCGGCGGCTGGAGCTGGAACAACCTGTTTCATGCGGCGCCGGTCGGCGCGCCGATGGCCTTGCTACTTTCCGGCGCGCTGGGCGCCGTCGCCGAACAGTTGCGCGATGAACCGGCGCACGACCCGCAATTGCTCGGCATGCCGGCAGGCCGTGCGCTCGGCTTACTCGTCAGCGCGGGACTGATCGGCACGGCGGGCGAAGTCGCGCTACTGCATTTTCGCGGCGCGTTTCAACATCGCGCGATGTACGCGCCGGTCTGCGTGCCGCCGCTCGCCGCCGCCCTGCTCGCGCAGGCCGCCCTGAGCTCGCCACGCGAGCGCTGGCTGACGCGGCTGTGGTTGCGCGTCACCACGGCGCTCGGTTTTGTGGGCATGGGGTTCCACGCGCGCGGGATCGCGCGCCGTCAGGGCGGTTGGCGCAACTGGAGCCAGAACCTGTTCAGCGGTCCACCGTTGCCCGCGCCGCCGAGCTTTTCCGCGCTCGCGCTGGCCGGACTCGCAGCCTTGCGTCTGAGGGAGACCGAAACATGAGCGACACGAACAGGACACCGCGCGCCACCCGTTACCCCGGCTACGACGTGCTCGACAAACGCACGACCCCGTCATGGGACGACCCGACGCGCGACGTGATCGCGCAACGGCTGGCCACGCCCGCCGAGCCGCGCTTTTTCAACGCCGTCGAATGGCTCGCGGTGCGGGCCGTGTGCATCTGCATCGTGCCGCAAGCCGATGCGCAGCCCGTGGTGCCGCTTGCCGAACTGCTCGACGCGAAGCTGCACCAAAATACCGGCGACGGTTACCGCGACGTCCGCTTGCCTCCGCTTCAGCAGGCCTGGCGCACTGCCCTCGCCGCGCTCGACGCCGAGAGCCGCACGCGTCACGAATTGCCGTTCGGCAGCGTCGGAAAAACCGGCCAGATCGCACTGCTCGAAGCGATGCAACGGGGCGAACTCAAAAGTGACGCATGGTTCGGCATGCCCGCCGACCTGTTCTTTGCCGAACGTCTGCTGCACGACATCTGCAGCGCCTATTACTCGCATCCGCATGCATGGAGCGAAATGGGCTTTGGCGGCCCGGCCAATCCGCGCGGCTACGTGAGGATGGTCTTCGATCGGCGCGACCCGTGGGAGGCCGCTGAAACGAAACCCGGCCACGAAGAAGCGACTCGCAAGGAGAACCGGCGTGCTCGATGAAGCCCAGCAGCATCCACGCGGCAAAAACGGGCGGGCGCCCGACGTCTTCGAACGCGGCGGCTGGGTGCCGATGCGCGAATATCCGAACGACGACGAGGTCGACTTCGCGATCGTCGGCACTGGCGCGGGCGGCGGCACGCTCGCCTGCCGGCTGGCGGAGCAAGGCTTCCGGGTCGTTGCGTTCGATGCGGGCGCATGGTGGCGTCCACTGGAAGAGTTCGCGTCAGACGAAACGCATCAGGCGAAGCTCTACTGGACCGACGAGCGCCTCTGTGACGGCGAGAATCCGCTCAGGCTCGGCAACAACAACAGCGGCAAGGCGGTCGGCGGCAGTACGGTGCACTTCGCGATGGTCTCGCTGCGCTTCCGGCCCGAGTGGTTCAAGTCGCGTAGCGTGCTGGGCTATGGCGCGGACTGGCCGCTCGACTGGCGCGACATGTGGCGCTACTACGCACAGGTCGAGGACGCATTGAAGATCTCGGGTCCGGTGAATTATCCGTGGGGACCGAAACGACCTCGCTACCCATACCGCGCGCACGAATTGAATGCCGCGGCGCTCGTGCTCGCACGCGGCGCCGAAGCGCTCGGGATCGACTGGAGCGCCACCCCGTTGGCAACACTCTCGGCCCCACGCGGCAAAGCGCACCCTTGTGTGTATCGCGGCTTCTGCACCTCCGGCTGCGCGACCAACGCCAAACAGAGCGCTCTCGTCACATGGATTCCGCGCGCGGTGCGTGCCGGCGCGGAAATACGCGATCTGGCGATGGTCGGCCGTATCGTCACGAACGACGCGGGCCTCGCGACCGGCGTCGACTACCTGCGCGAAGGCCGCTGGCAGTTCCAGCGCGCGAAACATGTCGTGGTCGCCGGTTATGCAATCGAAACGCCGCGCCTCCTGCTGATGTCGGCAAACGGGCGCTTCCCGGACGGCCTCGCGAACAGTTCGGGCCTCGTCGGCAAGAACCTGATGGCGCAGTCGAATCAGGCGGTCTACGGCACCTTCGACGAAGAAATCCGCTGGTACAAAGGCCCCCCGTCGCTGGCGATCACGGAGCACTGGAATTACACCGATACCGGTAAGGACTTCTTCGGCGGCTACGCCTATATGAGCCAGGGACCGCTGCCCGCCGGCTGGGCCAGCGTGCAAAACGGCCGGGGACTGTGGGGCGACGCGTTAGCGCGCGAGATGCACAGGTACAACCATCAGGCCGGCTTGAAGATTGTCGGCGAAACCCTGCCGCAGGAGCGCAACCGCGTCACGCTCGCGGACGAAAAGGATCAGTACGGTCTGCCGGTGGCGCGGGTGACCTACTCGCTGTGCGACAACGACAAGCGGTTGATCGCTCATTCACTGAACTTCATGGAGCAGGCACTCGGTGCGGCCGGCGGCCGCGAGATCTGGCGTGAAAACGACGACACCTGTCACCTGAACGGCACCGCACGCATGGGCGACGATCCATCGCGCAGCGTGGTCGACGCGGACTGCCGCAGCTGGGACATCCGCAATTTGTGGATTTGCGACGGCTCGGTGTTTCCAACCGTGGGCGGGGTGAATCCCTCGCTGACCATTCAGGCAATCGCGTGCCGGACTGCCGAGCGCATCGTCGAGCTGGCTGCACGGGGAGAACTGTAGAAGCACAGGTGGTCGCGCAGGCCGGTGAGCATCGGCAGACGTGCCGTCGACCGCGATCTGCGTCGCCGTCCTTCGCCCAGTTGCGCCTTGCCCTGGAATGTCCATTGCTCAATCATTTGATTCCACGGGCGCGCCGCTGGTAGACGTCTCGCCTAATCGATACAAGGAGTCCCGCAATGTCAGAGACCCGCGATCAGTTCACGATGCAAGACCCGACTAAACAGTACCCCCAGCCCCCGTTCGAGCGACAACCGCAGTCCGCGCCTGGCCTCGCGCGACAGATGACGCCCAGGCCCGATCATGGCGAAACCAGCTACAAGGGCTTCGGCAGACTGGTCGGCCGGCGCGCACTGATTACCGGCGCGGACAGCGGGATCGGCCGCGCGGTCGCCATCGCGTTCGCCCGTGAAGGCGCCGACGTCGCGCTGAACTACCTGCCGGGCGAAGAGGCGGACGCGCGCGAAGTCGTCAAGCTGGTCGAGGCCGCGGGCCGCAAGGCCATCGCGCTACCCGGCGATGTAAGCGAAGAAGCCTTCTGCACGCAATTAGTGGATCAGGCGATCGAACGGCTAGGCGGGCTCGATATTCTCGTGAATGTCGCGGGCAAACAGACTTACGTCGACGAAATCGCCGATCTGTCGACGCGGCAGTTCGAAGCGACCTTCCGAACCAATGTCTTCGCGATGTTCTGGCTATGTAAAGCCGCCCTGCCGCATCTGCCGCCCGGCGCGACGATCATCAATACGACGCCGATCCAGAGCTATCAGCCCAGTGCCGGACTGCTCGATTACGCGTCGACCAAAGCGGCCATCACCGCGTTCACCCACGCACTGGCGAAGCAGGTCGTCGGCAAAGGAGTCCGCGTGAATGCCGTAGCGCCTGGGCCGGTATGGACGCCGCTGCAGCCGAGCGGTGGCCAGCCGGAGGAGAAAGTCGAGAAATTCGGCTCCGAAGTACCGATGAAGCGTCCGGGACAGCCCGCCGAACTCGCGCCGGTCTATGTGCTGCTCGCGTCGCAGGAGTCGAGCTTCGTGACGGGCGAGGTGTACGGTGTGACGGGCGGTAATCACCTGACCTGACGCGCCCGCAGAACCATGTCCTTCGTCGGCGAACAGGCGCGGACCACGGATGCGCGCGACGCACTGCCCGCGCATTCGTGGGCAATGCATGTCGGCCCAGGGCTGATTTCGACCGCAACCGACAACGACCCGAGCGGAGTCGTGACGTATTCGCTAGCCGGCGCGCAATTCGGTTACGACATGCTGTGGATGTGCGCGCTGTCCTATCCATCGATGGTGGCGTTCCAGCTCGTCGCGTCGAGAATCGCGGCGCAGACGGGTAAGGGCTTGACGGTAAACATGCGCGAGCATTACTCGCGTCTGCTTTTCTATCTCGCGGTTGCGCGCTTTCTCGTCGCCAACGTGTTCAACATCGCGGCCGATGTCGTCGCGATGGGGGTCGGCGCGCAACTCCTGTGGCACGGTTCAGTTCCGCTATTCGCCGCCGCTTTCGGCGTTCTGTCGATCGCGCTCCAGTGGTTTGTGCCGTACGCACGCTATGCGCGGATTCTGAAGTGGCTGGCTGCGTGCCTGTTCGCCTACGTCGGCGTCACGCTGATCGGCCATACGTCATGGCAGACGCTCGCTTTCAACGCCTTCGTGCCGCACATCACATGGCGCGGCGACTACTTCACCATGCTGCTGGCCGTGCTGGGCACGACGATCAGCCCGTATCTTCTGTTCTCTCAGGCCGAGCAGCAGATTGAAGGAAATCGACCTCGAGCAGCGGGTGCGGATCGCGCCACGAGCAACCGGCAGTTGAAAAAAGTGCGCGGCGATACTCTCATCAGAACGGTGCTGTCGAACGCGGTCGGGTTGTTTATCATGGCCGCGGCCGCGTCGACGCTTCACGCAAGCGGACACGTTCTCGCCAACGCCTACGACGCCGCAAGCGTACTTCGGCCGCTCGCTGGCGGATATGCATCGCACGTGCTGGGATTGGCGTTCATCGGCACCGCCCTGCTCGCTCTGCCCCCGCTCGCCGGATCGGCCGCCAATGCTGCGGTCAGCGCGCGGGACCGGCGCCCAGGCAAGCAGCACAATCGGCCGGTGGCTCGCGCACTTCTCGTTGTCATGGCGCTCGGCGTGTCGATCGGGGTCGGCCTGACACTCATGCACGTCGAGCCGATCCGGGCGCTCTACTGGAGCGCCGTGCTCAACGGCTCGACCGCTACGCCCGTGATGGTGATGCTCGTGTTGCTAAGCATGAAACGCTCCGCGGTGGGCGATCTCAACACCCATTGGACCTTGCGCGCGCTGTGCTGGTTGGCCACGCTGTTCGCGGGCGCGGCACTCGCAGCCGAGTTTGCCTGCAAGTGGCTTTTTTGAGCGCTGCGGGTCGCAGCGCTATCGAACGACGCAGCGGCTCAGACCGGCGCGGCGCTCGCCCGCAGGCACTCGTGTTACAGGCGCGATTGAATCCTGTCGAACCGCGCGGAGGGCAAGCTGGAGGGTCTTGTCTGATCAGCTACCCAACGGGGAGAGTCGAAGGCCAGTTCCGGGCGCGGGTACAACAGTTGCGACGAGGATATGAGGGCGATCGTCGATCTGGTGACGGCATCGTCGGCGGCAAGCCGCACAATCGCATCGAGCATGTCGCCCCTATCCAACCACAAGGTCTAATAGTGTCATGGCCACTCCCCCCGACAGCGGCGCCCCGGCCGGTATTCGCAAGATTTGCGCAAAACGTCGGCTGGCGCCTACCGCGGAACGATATGGGTCAATTCAGCATTTGATCCGAAGTGCGCTGTTGCATCGGCAGACATTAGCCTTCATCGCGTGGGTTTCGGTTGGGACGGGCACGATATTTCTTGTGCTTTCACTTCGGGCGATCGCTTTGTGCGCGTTTCTAGTCGGCGCCTGCTGCGCGTACGCTGGGCGGCGACCGCCGCCCTGAATCGCCGGTTGGTGGACAGACGCCAAGCTCGTGGAACGCCGCTTGCGACAACGCGCTGAGGTCACGGCGATGCCGGAGCATCGCGACAGGTCAACGCGAATTCAATGGGAGTGCAACCATGCATTTCGTCATCAACGGCTGCGAGGCCGAGCTGGACTTCGACCCCAGGACATCGCTGCTCGATCTGCTGCGGGAACACCGTCACCTGTTCGGCGCGAAAAAGGGCTGTGATCAGGGAGCATGCGGCGCCTGCACTGTGCTGGTGGACGGGACCCGCATCAACAGTTGCCTCGCGCTCGCGGTGCAGTACCAGGATTGCGCAATCACCACCATCGAGGGGCTGGGCGGACCAGACAAACTTCATCCTCTGCAAGCCGCTTTCGTCGAGCACGACGGCTTCCAGTGCGGCTACTGTACCCCCGGCCAGATCTGCTCGGCGCTCGGCATGGTCGAAGAACTGAAGCGCGGCGTGCCGAGCTATGTGAGCGCGGACGTGAGCGCGGCAGGTTTCGAACTCACGGACGATGAATTGCGCGAACGAATGAGCGGCAACCTGTGCCGCTGCGGTGCCTACAACGGCATCGTCGACGCGATCCATGACACGTTCGGCGCGGACGGCGTCGAGCCCGCCAGGCGCGAGGCCGCCTGATGAATCCCTTTACCTACGAACGCGCGTCCGATCCGCAGACGGCGCTAACGCTCGGCGTCCAGCCGGGCGCCAAATACCTGGGCGGGGGCACCAACCTCGTCGACCTGATGCGCGAGACCATCGAGCATCCCATCGTGCTCGTCGACGTTACGCGTCTCTCGTGCGCAATCGATGAGACCGCCGAAGGCAATCTGCGAATCGGCGCCGGGGTCAAGAACACCGCAGCGGCGGCCGACCGGCGCGTGCGGGAGCGCTATCCGATGCTGTCCGAGGCGATCCTCGCCGGCGCTTCCGCGCAGATCCGCAATATGGCGACCGTGGGCGGCAACCTGCTGCAGCGCACGCGCTGCGGCTACTTCTACGACGACGCGGCGCACTGCAACAAACGCGTGCCCGGCGCGGGCTGCGATGCAGTCGATGGTTTCAACCGCATGCACGCCATTCTTGGCGCTTCGCCCGCCTGTGTCGCCACCCACCCTTCCGATATGGCCGTGGCGCTGGCTGCGCTGGATGCGGTGGTCACGGTGGAAGGTCGCAACGGCAAACGCGAGATTCCGTTGATCGATTTTCATGTGCTGCCCGGCGAAACGCCTCACATCGAGACCGTGCTGGAGGCCGGCGAATTGATCACTGCGGTGACGCTGCCGCCTGCCATGACGGGTCGTTCCATCTATCGCAAGGTACGCGACCGCGCCTCCTATGCGTTCGCGTTGATCTCGGTCGCCGTGGTTCTGCAAGTGCAGGACAGCGTCGTGAAAGACGTGCGGATCGCTCTGGGCGGCGTCGCTCACAAACCGTGGCGCGCCAGCGCGGCCGAAGCGGCCGTCAAGGGCGGCCCGGCGACCGAAGCGGCGTTTCACGCGGCGGTGCAAACCGAACTCGCTTCCGCGCGCGGTCTGCGCGACAACGCCTTCAAGATTGAACTCGCGCAGCGCGTGATCGTCGACACACTGGTCCGCCTGACCGCTCTGCAGGAGACACACTGATGCCTATCCTCAAGGATGCCATGCAGGCGGTGATGAAAAAGGCCATTGCCCTCGCCCCTGACCGCTTTATCCCCGGCGGCGAGCCCGATCCGCTGATTCTCCGCAAGCACGGCCTGATCGGCGCTTCCGTGAGCCGCATCGACGGACCGTTGAAGGTTTCCGGCCTGGCGACTTTCGCGGCCGAATTTCCGCTCGATGGCATGACTTACGCGGCGCTCAAGTATTCGACCATTGCGCGCGGCCGCATTGTCGACTTCGACACCGCCGCCGCCGAGGCCGCGCCAGGCGTCGTCCTGGTGATGACCTACCGCAACGCGCCTCGCCTGAAACCCATGCCGGCGTTCATGACGCAGCCCAAGGCCGCGGGCGGCGACGATCTGCCGGTCATGCAGGATGAGCAGATTCACTGGAATGGCCAGCCGGTCGCGCTGGTGCTGGCCGAGACCCAGGAGCAGGCGGACCATGCGCAATCGCTGATCGGGATCACGTATGAGGCGCAAAGCGATGCGGTGACATCGCTCACTGCGGCCAAGGCGAAAGGCTCGGAACCCGGCGTGTTCCAGGGCGAGCCGTTGAAGCTTGAGATCAACGAAGCGGAGGCCATGCTGGCTGCGGCGCCCTATAAGATCGATGCCCGCTACACGACCCCGCGTCACAATCACAATCCCATCGAACTGCATGCGGCGACGCTCGCCTGGCAGGGCGACACGCTGCGGATTCACGACACCGTGCAGGCAGTCGCTCACGAAGCATGGACCCTCGCACACGTGTTCGGCATCGACGAGAAAAAAGTGCACGTCACGTCGCCGTATGTGGGCGGCGGCTTCGGTTCGAAAACGGTGTGGCAACACCAGGTGCTGGCCGCCGCAGCAGCGAAGCTGGCACAGCGGCCCGTGCGGATCATGCTGTCCCGCGAAGGGGTATTCCGCCTCGTGGGCGGCCGCACGCTCACCGAACAGCGAGTTGCGCTGGGCGCCCAGGCCGACGGCACGCTGGACGCGCTGATCCACACCGGCACGGTCGCCATGACGCCCCACAACAACATGCCGGAACCATTCATTCTGCCGGCAAAAAGCGCCTACGCGTCGCGCAGCTTTTTGCTCGACGTCGAGACCGTCAAGATGCACATGACGGCCAATACTTTCATGCGAGCGCCCGGCGAGGCAGTCGGTACGTTCGGCCTGGAGTCCGGCATCGACGAACTCGCGCACGCCATGGGCATGGACCCGATCGAATTGCGGATCGCGAACGAGCCGGACAAGGATCCGACGAGCGGGCTGCCGTTCTCTCAACGTGGCATTGTCGAGGCCTGGAAGGTGGGACGCGAGCGCTTCGGCTGGCAGGCGCGCGTCGCGCCGGGCGCACGGCGCGACGACGACTGGCTGGTCGGCATGGGCTGCGCAACGGGCACCTATCCGTATTACCGGATGCCGGGCGGCGCAGCACGTATCACGCTGACCGATACAGGGCGCGCCACCGTCAGCATCGCCGCGCACGAGATGGGCATGGGCACGTCGACCGCTCAGACTCAGATCGTTGCCGAGCGGCTCGGCCTGGGCATGGACGCCATCGATTTCAAATACGCCGACTCCACGTTACCAGGGGTGGTGCTGGCGGGCGGCTCGCAGCAGACGGCCGCGATCGGCGCTGCCGTGATCGCGGCTCATCACAAGCTCGTCAGAAAACTGCTCCAGTTCGCCGGCAACAACTCGCCCCTTTCCGGGCTTTTACCCGACGAAGTGGGCGGCCGCGACGGCGGTCTCTGTGCGCTGGCAGACGAGAACCGCTTCGAGACCTACGCCGCCTTGCTGGCCCGCGCCAGACAAACGGAAGTGACGGTCGAGGCTGACGCGCCGATGCCCTTCGAGTTACAACACTGGTCCATGCACAGCCATAGCGCGCTGTTCTGCGAGGTGCGGGTGAACGCCGTGACCGGCGAGATTCGCGTAAGCCGCTTTCTCGGCTCGTTCGACTGCGGCCGGATCATCAACGCCAAGACCGCGGCCAGCCAGTTTCGCGGCGGCATCATCATGGGCCTTGGCCTTGCGCTGATGGAGGAAAGCGAGTTCGACGAGAGAACGGGCCGCATCATGAATCCGTCGCTCGCCGACTATCACGTGCCGGTGCATCTGGACGTGCCGAAGATCGACATCATCTGGAACGATGACGCCGATCCTCACACGCCGATGGGCGCACGCGGCGTGGGCGAAATCGGTATTACCGGCGTGGGCGCGGCCGTGGCGAACGCGGTCTTCAACGCAACGGGCAAGCGCATTCGCGATCTGCCCATTACGTTGGACAAGGTCATCCGCTAAAGCGGGAATCGCTGCGGCCGTACGGGGTGAACGAGGCAGAAATGAATCTCCCTCGTTGACGCCTTTTGACGCTTAAGCGCCTCGAAATAATAGTCGTCGTCGACGCGGTGATCCCAGCGATCGACGGCGCCTCCTATCGACAAAGGCGGTTCGCGGCGGTCGGATTGCTCCTGCCAGGAAGTCAATGTTAGCTGCTCGATACGTCGCAACGTCTTATCGGTCTATTATTGGCGAAAATCTCAACAATACAGTCGTTTTACGGTCAGGGATGTGATCCGAGCCGGCTGTCGTCATGTGCCCGTACCGGACACCATCTCGCAAACCGTATAGGTACTGTACCGGCAACCCTCTTTAGAATGCTTCGACGTCCTATTGCTAGTTCTATTCCAGTTCTATCGCCAGACACCGGAGCACGCCATGTTTTACCTCAGCCTCAGCGCCCTGCCAGCCGGCATTCTGTTCGCGCTCGTCACCAGCATCACGCCCGGTCCGAACAACACGATGCTGCTCGCCTCGGGCGTCAACTTCGGTTTTCGCCGCACGTTGCCGCATCTGTCCGGTATCAGCCTCGGCGTCGTGCTGTTGATGCTGTCGGTGGGCATTGGCCTCGGTGAAGCCTTCGTCCATTTCCCGGTGCTGTACACGGTGCTCGAAGTGGCGAGCGTTGCCTATCTGCTGTATCTGGCGTGGAAGATCGGCACGTCGGGTGAATTGAAGCTCAAGAAAGGCGAGCGCCGGCCCATGAAATTTCATGAAGCCATCGCGTTCCAGTGGGTCAATCCGAAGGCATGGATGATGGTGCTGACCGCCGCCACGACCATTCATCTCAGCGAGAGCTACAGCATGAATGCGGTCGCGATGGCCGCGATCTTCTACGTGATCGGTTTTCCGTGCATCTGCTTGTGGGCAGGGTTCGGCACGGCGATGCGCAAGGTGTTGTCGGACCCGAAGCGCCTGCGTATTTTCAATGTCGCGATGGCGCTGTTGCTGGTGCTGTCGTTGTATCCGATCGCGCTGAAGCTGCTCGGCCACGCGGGTTGAGCAGCGCAATAGCGACTACACCGCGCCTCGGCCGACCCGCTCGATAAATCGCCACAACGCGTCGTCCGTCGAGTAAGGCGCGTTGAAGCGGAACCATGCGCTCGGCGCATCGTCGGGCCTGAAGTACGAGCCCGGCGCAAGCCAGATGCCGTGCGCGAGCGCCGCCGTCGCCACCTCGCCCGCACGCTCGGGTTCGATCGGCAGACGCGCCCACAGAAACAAGCCGGCACGCGGCCGGTGGAACAGTTCCAAACCCAGCGAATCGAGCCGCTCTTCGACCGTGGCATGCACGAGCTTCAGCCGCTCGTTCACGGCCTCCACGTGACGTGCATAGCGCCCTTCGAGCAGCACCTTGTCGACGATCCGTTCGATCGCTTCCGACGACGTCAACCCCACCGCCATCTTCGTGCGCGCCAGTTCGCGCAACACCGCGCGCTCGGCGACCACATAACCGCAGCGCAGCCCCGGCGTCACCGTCTTCGAAAAACCGCCCACGTACAGCACGCGCTGCAAGCCTTCCATCGCCGCGAAAAGCGGCGCGCCGGACGGCGCCAGTTCACGGCTCACGTCGTCTTCGATCACCCACATGCGCTGACGCTCGGCGATCTGCAGCAGACGGAACGCGGCCGACATGCCGAAGGTCGCGCCGGTCGGATTCTGCAGCGTGGTGTTGACGAAGATCGCCTTCGGCTTGTGCTGCGCGACCAGCGCTTCGAGCACGTCGGTATCGACGCCCGCCGGCGTGCGCGGCACGCCATGCACGACCAGCCCCGCGAGCTTGAGGATCTGCAGCAGGTTGCAATATCCCGGATCTTCGACGATCACGGCATCGCCCGCGCGCAGCAACGTGCGCACGATCAGATCCAGCCCTTGCGTCGCACCCTGCGTGAGCAGCACGTTGGAGACGTCCACCGGCAAACCGCGCCGATCGAGCTGCTCGGCGATCCGCTCGCGCAGCGGCGCGAATCCGTACGGATGCCCGTAATCGCCGAGCCGCGCCGCCGGCACCCGGCTCATCGCACGTAATGCATGCTGCAGACCGGTTTCGTTGATCCACTCGTTCGGCAGCCAGCCGCCGCCCGCCTTGATCGGCACCGAATGGTCGGCGAACACGTCGGACAGCAGCCAGGTCGCGGTGAGGCTCGGCGGCTGCCAGTCGGTCGCGGCGACTCGCGCGGACTGCGCGCGCGCCGCCACCCGGTAGCCGGAACCGCGCCGCGCGACCACCAGCCCCATCGACACCAGACGGTTGTATGCTTCAGTCACTGTGAAGGTGCTCAGCTCATGGCTCTGCGCCAGTTGCCGCACCGACGGCAGCAGTGCGCCCGCGCGCAGCGATTGCCCCTCGATGGCGCGCGTGAAGCCTTGCACCACCTGCTCGACGAGCGTGGGCGCGGCGCGCCGGTCGCGCTCGAGTTGAAGTTCGATCATGGTCAGGACGCAAAAGCACGCCGCAAAAGGCGGCGAAACAGGGATGAAATGCGTTGGATCGAAGCCTGCGAAAGCCTCCCATCCAGCGACACAGTTAGCACAGTTAGCGCAAACCTACCAATACAGTTAGCGTCACACTGCGTCAACTGTTTATGCCGCCATTAAACCGCGGACGCTA
Source organism: Burkholderia sp. 9120 (assembly GCF_000745015.1). Taxonomy (NCBI): domain Bacteria; kingdom Pseudomonadati; phylum Pseudomonadota; class Betaproteobacteria; order Burkholderiales; family Burkholderiaceae; genus Burkholderia; species Burkholderia sp. 9120. The sequence goes on from NZ_JQNA01000002.1 coordinate 5,493,977, forward strand.
CAGTTTCGCCATGCCCCAAAGGACGCCCTTGGGGACCCACTTCGAGGAGATACCCATGACTTCGCGCCCTGTCATCGACGACCTGTCGTCCTTCTGGATGCCCTTCACCGCCAACCGCCAGTTCAAGGCCGCGCCGCGCCTGCTGGAATCGGCCAAGGGCATGTACTACCGCACCACGGACGGCCGCGAAGTGCTCGACGGTTGCGCCGGTCTCTGGTGTGTGAACGCCGGCCACGGCCGTGACGAGATCGTGGCCGCGATCACCGAGCAGCTCTCCACGCTCGATTTCGCGCCGACCTTCCAGATGGGCCACCCGCTCGCGTTCGAAGCCGCCACCAAGGTCGCCGAACTGATGCCGGAAGGCCTCGACCGCATCTTCTTCACGAACTCGGGTTCCGAATCCGTCGACACGGCGCTAAAGATCGCCCTCGCCTATCACCGTTCGCGCGGCGAAGGCCAGCGCACCCGCCTGATCGGCCGCGAGCGCGGCTATCACGGCGTGGGCTTCGGCGGCATTTCGGTCGGCGGTATCGCGCCGAATCGCAAGACCTTCTCCGGCGCGCTGCTGCCGGCGGTGGATCATCTGCCGCACACGCATAACCTCGAACACAACGCCTTCACGAAGGGCCAACCGGCGTGGGGCGCGCATCTCGCCGACGAACTCGAACGGATCGTCACGCTGCATGACGCGTCGACCATTGCGGCCGTGATCGTCGAGCCGGTGGCTGGTTCCACGGGCGTGCTGATTCCGCCGCAAGGCTATCTGCAGAAGCTGCGCGAGATCTGCACGAAGCACGGCATCCTGCTGATTTTCGACGAAGTGATTACCGCCTTCGGCCGCATCGGCAAGGCGACGGCCAGCGAGTATTTCGGTGTGACGCCGGACCTGATCACGATGGCCAAGGCCATCAATAACGCCGCGATTCCCATGGGCGCGGTGGCGGCCAGCCGCACGGTCCACGACACGATTGTCAACGGCGGCGCGCAAGGCGCGATCGAACTGTTCCACGGCTACACGTATTCGGCTCACCCGGCAGCGGCCGCGGCGGCCGTCGCCACGCTCGATCTGTATCGCCGCGAAGGCCTGTTCGAACGCGCCGGCAAGCTCGCGCCGACCTTCGAAGCCGCCGCTCACTCGCTGCGCAACGCGAAGCATGTGAAGGACGTGCGCAACCTCGGCATGATCGCGGGCGTGGAGCTGGAATCGCGTGACGGCGCGCCGGGCGCGCGGGCTTACGAGGCGTTCGTCAAATGCTTCGAAGCGGGCGTGCTGGTGCGCTTTACCGGCGACATCCTGGCGTTTTCGCCGCCGCTCATCATCGACGAAGAGCAGATCGCGCACATCTTCAAGACGGTGGGCGACGTGCTGGCGACGGTGCAGTAAAGACAGGGCAGTAAAGCAGGAAAGGCGGCGCCGTCCTCGGCGCCGCCTTTCATTTATCGCCTGCCTCGCAACGGCAGGCCAGACAGCAGACCCCACTCAGTGATGCGTGCGTGAAGCTCTCGTGTGTGCCGCCTTTTTCGCGGCCGCCGAGCGCCCTGCCGCGCCCTTCGTCGCCGCTGCCTTCCTGGCCGCGGCAGAACGGCTGGCCGCCGGACGTTTGGCCGCCGCCGACTTCGTCTGCTTCGACAGCGCCGCGCGCGACGCGCCCGCGCTCCCTTCCCGCTTCAACGCATTGGTGGACGCTCGCGAACGCTTTGCCGTCGACTCCGTGCTCTTCTTCGCGGTGCTCTTGTGCTGGCCGGCGGCGTTATCCTTGGCGGCTTTCTTGCGTGTTGCCTCGCTCGCCGTGCCCTTCTTCGGCGATTTCACGGCGACGCCAGCACGGCGCGCTTCCGAGAGGCCGATCGCGATCGCCTGTCTGGCCGACCTGACACCGTGCTTGCCGGCGCGCACCTTGTCGACCTGTTCCTTGACGAACTCCCCGGCCTGGGTACTCGACGCCTTGCCGGCGCGTTTGTCGGCCGCGACGCGCTTAAGGGTTTTCTGTTCAGGCATGACGATCCTCCGGTTGATGGTGACCTTTGTCATGCAGCAACGGCCGTGCCGCCAGCGCGGCGGCCCTGAATCGTCGTGAATCGCGATGAAAGTTGCCCGCCAGGGCTCGCGCCGGCCAGACGGACGGCGTATGGTGTCAGCAAGGGTCGGCGCCGTGGTCCGGCCCACGGGAGACGCTCATGAAGATACCGACCGTTCGTGCAGGTGCGCATATCGAAGGCGTGCATTGGATCGCCGAATACGCGGAAGACGTTCACGAGATCCGCGTGTTTCGCGAGGGACAGGAGGTGGACGTGCATAACGCCCCGTCCACCCTGTTCGGCGATGAAGAGAATGCGGGCTCCAAAAGCACCGCGGATCATCGCGCGGTCGAAGCCGCCGTGCTCGCTTATCTGAAACGTTTTGTGATCGAGCACGACGCCGAAGAGTAGCGGCGCATGACGGCCGCCGCACTCACACTTAGTCAGCCGGCCGCAGCTTCTTGACCTCCGCATCCGACGGCTGAACGCTCGCGCCGTCGATATACCGGTACGACGTCATCACGCCCTTGCCGTCCTTCAAACCCGTCACGCCGACGTACGCGCCCATGGTCGACTGATTGTCCTGCGCGCGATAGGTGATCGGCCCGAACGGCGTATCCACGCCGAGTCCCTTGAACGCGGCGGCGAGCTTATCCGGATCGACCGAGCCGGCCTTCCTGATGCCGTCGGCAATCGACATCAACGCCGAATAACCCACCACCGAACCCAGTCGCGGATAGTCGTGATACTTGGCCTGATACGCGTCGACGAACTTCTTGTTGGCCGCCGTTTCGATCGAATACCACGGGTAGCCGGTCACGATCCAGCCGGTCGGCGCTTCCGCACCCAGCGGGTCCAGATAGTCCGGCTCGCCCGTCAGCAACGACACCACGCTGCGATCCTTGAAGAGTCCGCGCGTATTGCCCTCGCGCACGAACTTGCCGAGATCGGCGCCGAACAGCACGTTGAAGATCGCATCCGGCTTCGCGTCGGCGATCGCCTGGGTGACCGCGCCCGCGTCGACGTTGCCGAGCGGCGTGGCCTGTTCCGCGACGAACTGCACGTCAGGTTGCGCGGCCGTCAGCAGCTTCTTGAAGGTCGCCACCGCCGACTGACCGTACTCGTAGTTCGGATACACCAGCGCCCAGCGCTTCTTCTTCAGCTTGACCGCTTCCGGCACCAGCATTGCCACCTGCATATACGTGGAAGGGCGCAGACGGTACGTGTATTTGTTGCCGTCGGCCCAGACGATCTTGTCGGTCAGCGGTTCGGCGGCGAGGAAGAAAATCTTCTTCTGCTTCGCGAAGTCGGTCAACGCGAGACCCGTGTTCGACAGGAAGCCGCCGAACAGCAACTGCACCTGCTCGCGCGCGATCAATTCCTGCGCCACGCGAATCGTGTCGCCCGGGTTGCCGTTGTCGTCGCGCGACACGACTTCGAGTTGTTTGCCGAGCACGCCGCCCGCCGCATTCACCTGGTCGAGCGCGAGATTCCAGCCGTTCTTGTAAGGCCCGAGAAAGGCGGGTTGCGCCTTGTAGCTGTTGATTTCACCGATCTTGATCGTCTGCTGGGCGCTCGCGCTCAGCGCGGCGAGCGACAGCAGCGTCGGCACCATGAGGCGAGAGAGGAATCCTGCGCGCGTGGTCATGCGTTTCTCCGTTATCAAAAGGATTGCGGGAATACGGGTCGTTGTTATCAAGCATTCACTCGGCCGGCGGCGTCGCGCGAATTCGTGCGACGCTCGTCGCCACGTCCTGCCAGGCCGGCTTGCCACCGGCGAATTGCTGCCGCAGATAAGACACGAGTTCGCTCACCTGGGCGTCGTTGAAACTGTCGCGGTAAGCCGGCATCGTACCGAGTTCGGGCCGTGCAGGCGAGCCGATGCCGTCGAGAATCACGCGAATCAGGTTATCAGGCGTTGCGCTGTGCAGATTCGTGTTAAGCCCGAGCGACGGATGCGCGCCGAACAGTTGCGGCCCGTTGCCGGTGTGATGGCACGCGGCGCACGCGCCGTCGAAGAGCCGTGCGCCGAGCCCCACGGGCGCGCCGGTAATCGCACTGGCCTGTTCGTACTGACGCGCCAGCGCGACCGGATCGGCATTCGGCTCCAACGGATTGAGCGACGCCAGATAGGCAGCCATCGCGCGAATATCGCTGTCGGGCAGCGCCGCCAGATCGCCGACAACTGGCGCCATCGGCCCCGCCGCGACGCCGTGCAGCGGCGCGTGACCGTAGCGCAGATAGCTGAACAATTCGTCTTCGCTCCACGGCACGGGCGCGTTGGAGAGCGTCGATAACGCAGGCGCTTCCCAGCCTTCGGCGATGCCGCCGCCCATGAACGCCGCGCCGCTTTTCTCCGCGCCGAATGCGTTGCGCGGCGTATGACAGGCGCTGCAATGGCCGAGTCCGTTCACCAGATACGCGCCGCGATTCCATTGCGCGCTTTGCGTCGCGCTCGCGGTGAACGTCGTGCGGCCGAGAAACAGCGCGTTCCATGCGCTCATCAACGGACGCACGCTGAACGGATATGGCAGTTTCGTTTCCGGCGGACGCGAGCGAACCGGCGTTTGTGCCATCAGGTAAGCGTAGAGCGCTTTGAGATCGTCGTCAGAGGTGTTCTGGAACGACGTGTACGGAAACACCGGATAGAGCCGATGACCGTCGCGGCTGATGCCTTGCCGCATCGCGCGCACAAAAGCCTCCAGCGACCAGTTGCCGATCCCCGTCTGACCGTCGGGCGTGAGGTTGGTGCTGTAGACCGTGCCGAACGGCGTATCGAGCGGTTTGCCGCCGGCGTTCGGCACGCCGTTGTGCGCGGTGTGGCACACCGCGCAATTGCCGAGCGCGGCAAGCAATTTGCCGCGCGCCACGAGTTCGGGCGCGAACGCGCTCGCGAGCGGCGGCGTGATCGGTGCAATGGCAGCCGGCGCGAGCGACAACGCGCCGAGCCAGCCGGCCGCGCCCGCCGCGAATGCGCCGAGAAAGCCCAGGCGCCAGCGCTTTTTCTTGCGCGCTTTGGCGTCTTCGGCTTGCGCGTCGGCGAGCGCCGCGCGGATCGTCTCGGGCGTGAACGGCGGCCGGCGAAAGCGCACGCCCGTCGCGTCGTACAACGCATTGGCAATCGCCGCCGCGCCGGGCAGCGACGCGGATTCGCCCGCGCCCATCGGCGGCTCGCCGTGACGCGGCATCATCACCACGTCGATCACCGGCACTTCACGGAACGTGAGGATCGGATACGCGCCCCACTCCTGGCTCGTCACCGCGTTCTCGCCGAACGTCACGCGTTCTTTCAACGCGCGGCTGGTCGCCTGGATCACGTTGCCGTGAATCTGATGACGCACGCCGTCCGGATTGACCATCGTGCCGGTATCCTGGCCGACCACCACGCGCGTCACCGCGAGTTCGCCGCTCTTGCGGTTCACTTCGATGTCGGCGACCCATGCGGACCACGCCGCGCCGAAGCCGGGGAATTTGCTGTGCACGTAGCGGGCGTAAGCGAAACCGCGGCCTCGGACGATGTCGCCTTGTTCCTGGGCTGCCGCATTTTCAGCGCGGTTTTCAGCGGGGTTTTCTGACCGCTCGCGCGGTTCCCAGCCCGCTTTCTCGGCCACCGCTTTGACCAGATCGATCGCACGCGGATCGGTGAGATGCTGCAGGCGAAACGCGACCGGATCGACGCCCGCCTGCTCCGCGAGTTCGTCGATAAAAGACTCGTGCGCGAACGTGTTCGGCAACGCGGACACGCCACGCAGCCACGACGCCCGCACGATCGGCGGCATGTCGTCGCAGACAATCCGCATGGCGCGATAGTCGTACGGCGGCACGGCCGTGCGGTCGCCCATTTCGAACACCTGCGGCTGCGCGGAGATCGTGCCGGTCAGCAATAGCGCTAACGTCGGCGCGTCGTTCGACGGATAACGCGTCGCGAAATCGTACGCCGCCAATTCGCCTTGCGCATTCAACGCGCCGCGCACGTCCATCAATTGCGCGGCGCCTTTCGGCTCCCACGCATGCTCGTCTTCGCGCGATAGTTGCACGCGCACCGGACTGCCGGTGGCGCGCGAGAGCAACGCGGCGTCGGCGGCAACGTCGTCCGCGCAATTGCGGCCGTAGCAACCGGCCGCCTCCATGCGCACGATCTCGATGTGCGCTTCGTCCATGGCCATCAGCAGCGCGAGGTCGGCGCGCAGCGAATGCGGATTCTGCGTGCCCGACCAAACCTTCAGCGCGCCCTCGCGATAGTCGGCCACCGCGCACGACGGACCAATCGAGGCATGCATCTGAAACGGCCAGACGTAGGTGCGTTCCAGCACGCGAGCCGGGGCTTGCGCGAGCGCGGCATCCACATCGCCCTCGATCACCAGATCGCGGCGTTTGGCCGGATTCGCGCGCAGCGCGGCTTCCACCTGCTCGCTGGTGTGGAGCGGCGGCAAACCTTCCACGGCTTTCCAGCGCACGTCGAGCAGCTTTACCGCTTGCTGCGCGACTTCCTCGCGCTCCGCGACGATGCCGACGAAATCGCGAATCACCACCACCTTGACGATGCCGGGCAAATCGCTGAGCGAGTGCTCGTCGACCTGCAACAGGCTATTGCCCATGAAATCGCCCTGCGCGATGCCCGCATACGGCGGGCGCACCACACGGCCGTGCAACATGCCCGGGAGACGCACGTCATGCACGAAACTCAATTCGCCGGTGGCCTTCGCGGGAATATCGACACGCGGTGTGCTCTTGCCGACGATCCTGTAGGCGTCGGGGGATTTCAACGGCGCGTCGGTGGCGAGTTGCAGTTCGACGCGTTTGCCGACAACCAGGTCGGCGTAGCTCACGCAGCCTTTTGCTCTGGCGTCGTCACCGCGCTGAAAGACCACACCATCACGCACATCGAGCTGCACCGCGTCGACATTAAGACGTTCGGCCGCTTCCTTCAGCAGATAGTGCCGCGCCTGCGCCGCCGCGTGCCGCAACGGCACGGCGGAAATCTGAATCGTGGCGCTGGCAATCGTCGGCCCCTGATTCGGCGCCTCGCCCGTATGACCGAGCACGATCGACACACGCGTCAACGGCACATCCAGTTCTTCCGCGACGATCTGCGCGAGCGCCGTGCCGATGCCGGTGCCCAGGTCGACGTGCCCGTTAAACGCGACGACGCTGCCGTCGTCGCGCACCACGAGGAACATGTCCGCCTCGGTCGGCACGAACGACGAGCGCGATCCCGGCTGACCGATTGCCGCCTTCACCGGCGCCAGCGGTGGCCGCGTGACGATCAGCACACTGCGCGCGTCATACAACTGCTGACGCGAAGGCGGCGCGGCGCGTCGATCGACGCTGAAATCCGGCCCGGTCACGTGCGTACGCTCTCATGCACCGCCGATTGCGCGGCGGGCTGCGCGGCCAGCAACTCGGCGGCGCGCTGCACCGCGCGCACGATCTCGACATGCGTGCCGCAGCGGCACAGATTGCGCGACAGCTCGCGGCGAATCGTTTCGACGCTCGGATGCGGATCGCGATCGAGCAAGGCCTTGGCCGTCATGATCATGCCGTTGAGGCAATAGCCGCACTGCGCGGCCTGTTCTTCGATAAACGCCTGCTGCACGGGGTGCAGCGCCGTCCGTGTGCCGAGTCCTTCGAGCGTGGTGATTTCGCGGCCCAGCGCGACCTTCGCGGTAGTGACGCAAGCACGCGTCGGCACGCCGTCGAGCAGGACCGTGCAGGCGCCGCATTCGCCGAGACCGCAGCCGAATTTCGGCCCGTTCAGCGCGAGGTCGTTGCGCAGCAGGTACAACAACGGCGTGTCCGCCGCGGCGGCGACGAGATGCGTCGCGCCGTTCACGTGCAGCGTCAGCGGCGCCTGGCGGTTCATGACCGTGCAGGCCGGGCGGAGCCGCGCGCGCTCACAGCACCACCGGCACTTCGGTGGCCGGCGGCGTGTTGCGGCTGCGCCGGCAACGGATCAAGCCGTCGATCATCACCATGCCGACGCCGGGAATATCGCCGAGTTGCACGCTTTCAAGCAGCGTGTCGGCGGCCGTGTGTTGCGCGCGGTCCATGAACACGAGATCGGCGGGACGGCCCACTTCGATCAAACCCTGGCGCAGATCGCGCTGCCGCGCGGTGTTGCCGGTCGCGAAACAGAAGGCGATTTCCGCGGGCACGTCCGCGAGACTCGAAATCAGCGCGATCATTCGCAGAATGCCGAGCGGTTGCACGCCGGAGCCGGCCGGACTATCGGTGCCGAGAATAATGCGGTGCGGACACTTCAATTCGATCGCATGACGCGCGGTCAGCAAGGCGATCCGTTCGTTGCCGTTGTGGACGATCTCCAGCGCGCGGCTCGATTGCTCGCACAAATCGCACACGTGTCGATAAGACAGCGACGTATGCCCGCCGTTGATGTGGCCGATCACGTCCGCGTCGGCCGCGAGCACCACGTCGCGATCGATCAGCCCCGAGCCCGGAATCGACGGACCGCCTGTATGAATCGTGCTTTGAATGCCGTACTTGCGCGCCCACGCCACCATCTGCGCGGCTTCCTCGCCACCCTTCACGCTGCCGAGTCCGACTTCGCCGAGCAGCTTCACGCCCGCTTCCGAGAGCTCCTTGAAGTCTTCCTCGACCATGCCCTTCTCGATCACCGGCGCGCCCGCCATGACCTTCACGCCGCCGCCGACACCCGCGCCGCGCATGCCTTCGAACGAGCGTTGCGCGGTAATGGCCAGCGCCTTCACGCCGACGATGTCTTTCGGTCGGCCGGGTAAATGCACTTCGCCGGCCGAGATCATGGTCGTCACGCCGCCGTTCAGATTCGATTCGATCCAGCCCATCTGATTCTGGCGCGGCGTCCAGTCGCCGAATACCGGATGCACGTGCGAGTCGATCAGACCCGGCGCGACCGTGGTGCCTTTGCAATCGACCGTGGTCCGCGCGCCTTCGAGATCGCAGTCTTTTTCCCGGCCAATCGCGACGATCACGCCGTCGTCGATCACCAGCGTGTCCGCGTCGAGAATCGGCTGATCGATGTCGCCGGATAGCAGCAGCCCGATGTTCGTTACCGCGACCTTGCCCGACAAGCCTGTCAACGTCTCTGCTGCCATCTGCTTCTCCTTTCGCAACGACTGCGGGGCGTCGCGAACTTGCCTGGAGTGCCTTTCAGGCCGTTCGCCGCGCCGATGGAATCACACGCTCATGCATCACACGCTCACGCATTACACACTCAAATACGCGCGCCTCACGGTCTCGTTCTGCGCCAGTTCGCCAATCGTGCCGCTAAAGCGGATCTGCCCTTTTTCAAGCACATACGCGCGGTCACTGACCAGTTCGGCGAAATGCAGGTTCTGTTCGGACAACAAAATCGACAACCCTTCGCGCTTGAGTTCGAGAATCATGTTCGCCATCTGTTCGACGATCACCGGCGCGACACCTTCCGACGGCTCGTCGAGCAGGACCAGATACGGATTGCCCATCAGCGTGCGCGACACGGTCAGCATCTGCTGCTCGCCGCCGCTCATCTGGCCGCCTGGACGGCGCGGCATTTCGCCGAGATTGGGAAACAGGCGGAACAGTTTTTCCGGCGTCCATTGCGGCGCGCCTTCGCGCGGCGGCTGACGGCCGGTGGCCAGGTTCTCCATCACCGTCAGATCGGCGAACACGCGGCGGTCTTCGGGAACGAAACCCATACCCATGCGAGCGATCTTGTACGACGGCAACGCGGAGATGTTCTGGCCGCGAAACGTGACCTCGCCCTGACGGCGCGGCAGCAGACCCATGACCGCTTTCATCGTGGTCGATTTGCCGGCGCCGTTGCGACCCATCAGCGCGACGACTTCGCCGCGGCCGACTTCGATACCGACGTCGAACAGAATATGCGCGCGGCCGTAGAACGCGTTGAGGCCGGTGACTTTCAGCATCGGCTCGCTCATTGCAGCGCTCCCTGTCCTGACTGGCCGCCCGCCGTCTCATGCAAGGGCGCACGCGGCTGGAACGTTTTGCCGGTGCCGAAATAGACTTCCTGCACGCGGGTGTCGTTACGGATCGTGTCGGCGTCGCCCTCGGCGATCAGCTTGCCGCGCGCGAGCACGATCATGCGGTCGGCGTACGCGAACACCACGTCCATGCTGTGCTCGGTGAACAGCACGCCGATTTGGTGTTCGGTGACGAGACGCTTGGTCAGGGCCATCAACTCGTTGCGTTCCTTCGGCGCCATGCCGGCGGTGGGTTCGTCCATCAATAGCAACTTGGGACGGTTGGCGAGCGCAATGGCGAGTTCGACGCGCTTCACGTCGCCATACGCGAGCACGCCGCAAGCGCGCTGAGCATCCGCGGCCATGCCGACCTGGTCGAGCAACGCGAGCGCTTCGTCGACATAGTGTGCGGTCGCGGGCTTCCACAGGCCGAAGGTCTTGCGCTCGCGCGAGACCAGCGCCATCTGCACGTTTTCCAGCACGGTCATCGAATTGAAGGTCGCGGCGATCTGAAACGTGCGCCCAACGCCCAGACGCCAGATGTCGCGCGGACGCATGCCGACCAGTTCCTGACCGTCGAGCCGGATCGAGCCGGACGAAGGCGGCAACTGGCCGTTGACCATGTTGAAACAGGTGGATTTGCCGGCGCCGTTCGGGCCGAGCAGGGCCAGCAGTTGGCCGGCTTCGAGATCGAAAGAGACGTCGTCGACGGCCTTCAGACCGCCGAACGATTTGCAGAGACCGGCGACGCGCAGCAAGCTCATAGCCCCTCCTTGATCGCCGCCGTGCGTTGCGAGGGTTCGACGGCGCGGCTGTCGGCGTTGTCGACGGTGTCGTCGCCGAAGCGCTCGCGGATGAAGCCGACGATCCCCTGCGGAAACGCAATCACCAGCAGCAAGATTGTGAGGCCCAGCAGCGCCTGCCAATAATCGGTCTGCCGCGCCACGGTGTCCTGCAGCCACGTGAACACAGCCGCGCCCACAATCGGGCCGGTCAGCGTCTGCAAGCCGCCGAGCAGCACCATCACGAGGCCATCCACCGAGCGGCTCACGCTGATCACTTCCGGCGAGATCGTTCCTTTGGAGAAGGCATAAAGCGAACCGGCCAGTCCACAGAACAGCGACGCGATCACGAACACCGCCCACTGCACGCGCTTGACGTCGATGCCGATCGCCTCGGCGCGCAGCACGGAATCGCGCGACGCGCGCATTGCGTAACCGAGCGGCGAGAACAGCATCTTGCGTAACAGCCACACGCCGATCACGGCGCACACCAGCGTCAGGTAGTAAAACGCCACCGGAGACGACAACCAGTTCGACGGCCACAAGCCGAGCACGCCGTTGCTGCCGCCGGTCACATCGTCCCACTGGAACACGACGGACCAGACGATCTGCGCGAACGCGAGCGTCAGCATCGCGAGATAGACGCCGGAGAGCCGCACGCAGAACCAGCCGAACACCAGCGCGCCGCCCACCGCGAGCAGCGGACCTAGCAGCAGCGCGGCTTCCATCGGCAGATTCAGCACTTTGAGGAACAGCGCCGCGCCGTAGGCGCCGAGTCCGAAGTAAGCGGCATGGCCGAACGAATGCATGCCGCCGGGACCCATGATGAAATGCAGGCTCGTGGCGAACAGCACGGCGATCAGAATTTCGACCAGCAGCACCGGCATATAGGGGAATGCGTTCGCCGCGAGCGGCGCCAGCACGAGAACCAGTAAGGCAAGCGCGGCCAGCCATTTGAGGCGTTTGCCCGCCGGACGCAGCGGCGTTTCCGGCGCGGCCATGCCACGCACCGCGGCCGTTGCGCGACCCAGCAGCCCCCACGGACGCACCACCAGCACCACCGCCATCACGACGAACTCGGCGACCAGCGTGAAGCGGCTCAACGACACGCCGATGCCGAAGATCGTCACATGCCCAATGCCGATACATAGCGCCTTGATCTCCGCGATGATCAACGCGGCGACGAACGCGCCCGGAATCGACCCCATGCCGCCGACCACCACCACCACGAACGCGTTGCCGATCGTCTCCAGGTCCAATGAAAGATTCGCCGACATGCGCGGCCCTTGCAGCGCGCCACCCAGTCCGGCCAGAAACGCGCCGACGAAAAACACGCCGGTAAACAACCACGCCTGATTGATGCCGAGCGCGCCGAGCATTTCGCGGTCCTGGGTCGCGGCGCGCACCAGCGTGCCCCAACGCGTGCGCGTCAACGCATACCAAAGCAGCAGCAGCACCACGGGTCCGATCACGATCAACGCGATGTCGTAAGTCGGCAGCGGATGACCGAGGAATTCGACCGCGCCCGCCAGATGCGGCGCACGCGGTCCGAACAGGTCTTCCGGACCCCATAGCCACAATGCGGCGTCGCGAAAGATCAGCACCAGCGCGAACGTGGCCAGCAGATGGAACAGTTCAGGCGCCTGATAGATACGCCGCAGCACGATCATTTCGACCAGTGCGCCAAGCACCGCGACCACCAGCGCGGCCGCCAGCACGGACAGCCAGAAGCCGCCGGTGGTCTGGCCGAAACGGCTGGCGATGCTGTACGCGACATAAATGCCGAACATATAGAACGAGCCGTGCGCAAAGTTGACGATGCGCGTCACGCCGAAGATCAACGACAAACCGGCGGCGACCAGAAACAGCGTCGACGCGTCGGCGAGTCCATTGACCAGCTGTACCAGCAAATTCGAAAGCATCGCGACCCTCGGCAAATAACCGAATGCTAACTCAGCGCAAACCGTCTTCGCCCTTGATCTCGCTCGCCTGCAAGCCGCCGATGCGCGGCAGCGGCCGGCCCGAGGCCGTCACCGCGACGGCCACGACGATCTCATGCGCGCGCGGCGCGTCCGACACGCGCGCTTCGATCGCGTCGAAATGGCTGCGTACGAAGGCGGCGTCTTTGTGGCCGAGCGGCACGTCGATCGCGGTGCCGAGCGTGCCCATTTTTTTCGCCGACGGCACCAGCGCCGCACCCTTCTCGACCGCCACGCGCAGCGGCGCGCCGAGCTTGGGGTGCAGGATCGCCGCGGCGTGTTCCAGTTCGCCGGCCTCGCCCACGATCGCGGCTTTGCCGTAACTCTGCGCGTCGCCCGGTGCAATGCCTAGCGCTTCGACGCACTTGTTGCCGAGCAACGCGCCGAGTTCTTCGCCGGCTTCGATCAACGCGTCGAGCTTGGCCTCGTAGCGGCCAGCATACGGATTGTCGATCACCGCAATGGCGACCGCGCGGCGCGTGGGCGGATCGATCGTCTGGCCCATTTCAATACGTGTTTCGTCCACCTGCACGACCAGCTTGCGAAGCTTGATTGCCATTTCGCTCTCCGAGTTTCGATGCCTGCCTGGATTTCTTGCCGATGCGTCGGGTCCGGCCGTTACTTCAGCGCAAACCGTCCTTGCCCACGATCGCCTCTTTCGCGAGACCGCCGACGCGCGCATGCACGCGCTGCCCGGTGCTCATCGCGAGGATATACACCAGCTCGTCGGCCGCGGGCGCGCCGGGCACGCGCACTTCGATCGCGTCGAAGTGACTGCGCACGTAGCTCGCGTTGACGTGCGTGAGCGGCACGTCGAGCGCGGTGGACGGCGCGCCGACTTTTTTCGTCGACGGCACGATTGCGTTAGTCGGCACGCCGTTTTTCTCCAGCAGCTCGCGCATTGCATAACCGCCGGGAACATGCCACAGCGCGCCATGTTCGAGTTCGCCGCGCGCGCCGACAATCGCGCCCTTGCCGTAGCTTTCAATCGACGCAAGCGGCACCGCCATCGCCGCCAGCAAGCGTTGCGCCATGTCGAAGCCGATCGGTTTGAGCGCTTCCATGGCGTGCTCGATGGTCGCTTCGTAGCGGCCGGCGAATGGATTCGTCATCACCGCGGCAATCGCGCCGCGCCTGAGCGGCTGCGCGGGCGCGGGGCCGAATTCGTGAAAGATATCTTCGACGTGCGTCAGCACGCGGCGTATTTCGAACACGGAGCCTCCTTGTTCATGGGAGCGCGCTGGGTGAGCCACGCGCCGGTACGTGTGTCCTCGTGAAGTCCGGCGACGCGCACCCGTCCTTGCAGGAACAGCGCGGCGCCTTCTATCAAGCCTTGTTCGCGCAGACGTCGCGCGGTTTCGACGCCGCGCGCCAGCGCGAAATCGATCAACGGTTGCGGTAACGCGGGGACCTCGACGGTAACGAGCAGGTCGCCGAGATCGCTATCGTCTTTCAACGACGACGCCGGCCGCCGCACGATGCCCGCGTGGTCGAGATTCACGGCGTTGGCGATGATCGTGGCGGCGGCGTCGGCCGTGGCCGCGTCGCGCGCGAGCACGGTCACGCTGTCGGCAATGCCCAGGCTGAAACTGCGGCCGCGCCATCCGCTGGTTGCGATGCCACGAATCGGCTGGGTGGCGTCGAGCGTCAGGTTGGCGTCGAGCGCCTGATCGTGCGAGAGCCCTGCGCCCGATAACCGCGCGAGGTCTGCGAACACGCCTACGCGGTATTGCTGTCCTTCGGTCAAATACAGCGCAATGTCGCCACCGTTGTTGATATAGGCGCGGGCGATACCTTGACGTGCGAATGCGGTGATCAGTTCGTCGGCGACGCTGCCGGCCACAGCCGCCATCGGCGTGATGTAGCGCGCGCGATGCGGATGACACGCGGACCACATGCGGCGCGCTACGGCGCCGTTCGGACCCCCGTCGTTCAGCGACGCCTGATGCTTTACCGGCTGCCGCAGCAGCGTCAACTCGCCTACCAGCTCCGGCAATACGTCGACAAAGCGCGCCCAGCACGCGTCATACGCGGCTTGCAGCGCCGCGGGTTCGCCGTCGGCGTCGAGGATCAGGTCGATCGGCCCGTGCTGCCAGTGCCAGCGGGTCGCATCGAGCCGGGTGCGGGTGGGGTTCATCGCGGTCGTCTTCGTTGCATGGGTCGCATGGGCAGCGCGCGCCGGTTAGCCGAGCATCGGCGGCATGGCCGGCGGCCACGGATTGTCGGGATTGCGCGCCAGTGTGCGGCGCGCGAGCGGCGCGCCTTCCGTATGATCCGGCCCGTTCGCCAGCACACTCTCCAGCGAACGCACCGCGTCGAGATGACCGCCGAGGTCGCGATACGCGTCATACGTCATGGTGAACTCAATCGGCGCAACGAGCGCGGGCGTCGGCACCGTGCCGAACGAATGGTCCGGCATACGCGATACATCCACCATGACGGTGATGCCGCCGCCTGGCCACACATAAGCCGGCGCGCCGCCGCAGGTCACGTTGACGAGTTTCTGCTTGATCGCGCGCGTGAGCAGCACCGGGTTCTCGGTCGCGCCCGCGCGCAGACTGCCGCCCGCGCCGCCGATAAACTGCACGCTGGCGAGCGACGGCTCGCAGTTCTCGCCAATCCGCTCGACCGTGCGGCGCACCGCCTCCGGCATGGCCGCGATACGCGGCACGAGATCGTGGTCGAGTTCGTACCACTGCGCGTGTTCGCCGGTCGTCGACACCATCAGCAGACGCATGCCCGGCTTCGCGACGGCCGGGTCGAAGCCTTCGACAATCGCCAGCGGATCGTGAATGTCGGTGCCGCCCCAACCGGTGCCGGGATTGGCCACCTGGAAATAACGGCCCGGCGTCGATTTACGTCCGCGAATTTTCAGACCCGAGCGCGCCATGCCGAGGCACCGGCCCGCCTGATGTTCCGTCAACACGCCCGTAATGTGATCGTCGACCACCACGACTTCATCGACGTGATCAAACCACTGTTTCGCGAAAATACCGATGGTGGCCGAACCGCAACCCACTCGCATGCGCTGCTCTTCGACACCGTCCACGATCGGCGCGGCGCCCGCGCGAATCACCAGACTCGCGCCGCCGTCGATCGTGAATTCCACCGCTTGCTTGTTGCCGAGCGCGAGCATCATGTCGCAGGTCACGCGGCCTTCTTTCTTGCTGCCGCCGGTCAGATGATGCACGCCGCCGAGGCTCAGCATTTGCGAGCCATATTCCGCGGTCGTGACGTGACCGACGATCTCGCCCTGGCAACGCACATTCGATTGCTCAGGGCCGAGAAAACGGTCGGTGTCGATCTTCACCTTGAAGCTGCAATAGCTGAAAATCCCTTCCGTGACGACGGTGATCATATCGACGTCGTCGAGATTCGACGCGACGATAAACGGCGCGGGCTTGTAGTCGGGATACGTAGAGGATGCGCCGATACCGGTGACGAACAACGACGGGTCGGTCACCGGATCTTGCGTGGAAGACGCTGCACCAAATTCGACCGTGGTATCGGCAGCGTTGGCGTTGAGACCGACGGTATCCGCACGCGACAGGAACACCACCGGATCGACGCGAATCAATCTTCCCTGCGCATTCGCATAGCGATCGCACGCGCCGGTGCGGCCTTCGGATATCTGGCACAGCACCGGGCAGGCATTGCACTCGATCTTGTTCGTCGCCATGCGCTCGCTGCGCGGCGCGGCTTTTTCAAGCACGGTGGGACCGGGCGTCGACGCGGTTTCACCGTCGACGCGCTCGGCACCGAAATCGACCTTCGTATGTTCTGTCATGGCGGGGTTTCCATACGACGACATTACAATCGGTCCTGCTCCGGCTGACGAATAGCCCTTGTTTCAGGGCGTTTTCGTGTGCTTCGCCGCTTTCCATGTTGCGGTCACTCACCATTCGTGTAGTATCCGCTACACCAAACTCGTTAGAAATCTACTCGATCAAATTAGTCTGCGCAACGTGTTTCCCGGCGTTCACTTCAATGGTGCAACGCGACATCGGGGTGTAGCATGCCGTTCAACGTGACGCTAACAAAGAGAGCCGAGACCGCCATGAGTCCCACTGCCGCCCGCAAGCCGGGCGCTACCGGTATCCGTGCGAAGCAGGCGCAAGATACGCGCGCCAAGATCCTCAAGGCGGCCATCAAGGTCTTCGCGAAGCAAGGCTATGCCAGCGGCCGGATCGAGAGTATTTCAAAGGCCGCGCGTTCGCACGACCGCATGATCTATTACTACTTCGGCAGCAAGGAACAGTTGTTCGTCGAGGTACTGGAAACGATCTACACGCAGTTCAACGAGGCGGAAAGCCAACTCCATCTCGACCTGGACGATCCTGTGCACGGTCTTGAACAGATGGTGGAATTCGTCTGGCAGTATTACCTCGATCATCCCGAGTTCGTCACGTTGTTGTCGAGCGAGAATCTGCATCAAGGCAAGCATGCGAAGAAGTCGCTCAAGCTGAAAGAGATTTCGGGCTATGCGATTTCTGTCGTGCAACAGTTATTGGATGCGGGTCAGGCGCAACAGGTGTTTCGCGCCGACGTCGCCGCGCGCGACGTGTATCTGATGATCGCGTCGCTCGGCTATTTTTATAACGCCAACCAGTACACGCTGGGCGCGTTTCTCGGCGAACCGCTAATGGACAAGGCGGCGCTCGCGCATTGGCGCGAGGTCATCAAAGACACGGTGTTGCGTGCGGTGCGTTTGGAATTGCCGGCGAGCGCGGCAACTTCGGCAGCGGCGGGCTCCGCGATTTCCGCCGCAGTGATTGAGCGCGAACGCGGCGCTGCATAAAAAACGCGCGCCGTTTGAGCGGTGCGCGTTTCGTTTCTTCACAGCGTGACAGCGTGAATGCGTAGCAACGTACAGCGTTAAGGCGCCGCCGCATCGTCTTCGCGGAACAGTTTGTCGGCGAGATGGAACGCCGAGTTCGCCGCCGGCACGCCGCAATAAATTGCGGTTTGCAACAGCACTTCCTTGATCTGCTCGCGCGTCACGCCATTGTTCTTCGCGGCGCGCAGGTGCAACGCCAGCTCTTCGCTGCGATTGAGCGCCACCATCATCGCGATGGTCAGCAGACTGCGCGTGTGACGCGGCAAGCCCTCGCGCGTCCAGATTTCGCCCCACGCGTAGCGCGTGATCAGGTTCTGGAATTCTTCCGTCAGCTCCGTGCGGTTCGCCAGCGAACGATCGACGTGCGCGCTCCCCAGCACCGCGCGGCGCACGTCGAGTCCCGCTTCGTAGCGATCTTCGTCGTTCATTTCGCCTCCGTCAGAAAGTCGAGCACGGTCTTCGTGAACGCGTCGACTTGCTCGATGTTGGAAATGTGCGAGGCGTCCAGTTCGACGTAACGCGCGCCCGGAATCGACGCCGCCAGCTCGCGGCCTTGCGCCGGCGTGGCGGCAAGGTCGTGCGTGCCGCTGATCACCAGCGTAGGCAGTTTGATGCCGGCGGTTTCGGGACGCAGATCGGTGGCGTCGATCGCGTCGCAATTGGAGGCGTAGCCTTCCTTGTCGGTGTGCACGAAGACGTCGCGGATCATGGCGAGCACTACCGGCTCACGCTCGATGTACTCCGCCGTGAACCAGCGCGGCAAGACCGCGTCGGCGAGTGCGAGCATGCCTTCGCTACGCGCTCTCGCGGCACGCGGCACCCACACTTCCGGCGAGCCGATACGCGCCGCCGTATTGCACAGCACGACGCGCTCGAACCGGTCCGCGTGACGCGCGGCCAACGCGACGCCGGTCAGGCCGCCCATCGACAGTCCGCAAAAATTCGCGCGGGCGATCTTCAGCGTGTCCATCAGGCCGAGCACGTCGCCGGTTAATTGGTCGATCGTGTACGGACCCTTCGGCGCTTCGGAGTGTCCATGCCCGCGCGTGTCGTAGCGCAGCACGCGAAACTGGCGGGACAGCGCCGCGACCTGCGGCGTCCACATGGACAGATCGCTGCCGAGCGAATTCGACAGCACGATCCACGGCGCGTTGCCGTGACGGTCGCCGTCGATTCGATAGTGAAGCTCGGTGCCGTTGACTGCGGCGTAAGGCATGCCCGTTACTCCCTGGATGGGGCGCGCTGTGCGCCCGTGGTGTGAAGTGCCAGCACGGCGTCCACATAAGCGTGGGCCTGGCCGACGTAGTGTGCGGGATCGAGCAACTGCTTCAGCCGCTCGATCGGCAGATGTTCGGTAACAGCCGGATCCGCGGCGAGCACGTCGAACAGTGTTTGCCCGTCGCGAATCGCCGCCTTCGATGCGCGCTCAACCAGATGATGCGCGTCGAGCCGGCCGATGCTGTCGCCGAGCGCGAGCATCACCGCTTCGCCGAGAATCAGACCACGTGTAACACCGAGATTCGCGGCGAGGCGCGGCACGTTCACGTTCAGTCCGGCGGCGATCTGTTCGATGTTAGCGAGCGCGCCGCCCGCGAGGCGCGCGAGGTCCGGCAGCGCGTCCCACTCCGCCTGCCAGCCGCCGAGCGCGCGCTCGTGCTCCTGGACCATGCCGGCGAATACCGTGGCGACGAGCCCTGGCGCGCGTGTCGCGGCCGTCAGCACGGCGGCGCAGCCAACCGGGTTGCGCTTGTGCGGCATGGTCGACGAACCGCCCTTGCCCGCGGCGGCCGGTTCGGCCAGTTCATCGATTTCGGTTTGCATTTGCAGCGAGACGTCGCGCGCGATCTTGCCGAGCGTGCCGATCAGCATGCCGAAGAACGCCGCCGTTTCGGCGATGCGGTCGCGCTGCGTATGCCACGGCAAAGTGGGCGCGGCGAGGCCGAGTTCTTGCGCGAGCGATTCGGTGACGCGCGGCGCGGCGTCGCGCAGACTCGCCAGCGTGCCGGCCGCGCCGCCGAATTGCAGCACGAGCACGCGAGCACGCAAGGCATCGAGCCGTTCGCGATGCCGCAGCAACGCGTCGAGCCATTGCGCGAATTTCAGGCCGAGCGTGATGGGCAGCGCCTGCTGCAACCACGTGCGGCCGATCATCGGTGTTGCGCGATGCGTGGCCGCGAGTTTCGCCACCGCGTCGCACGTGGCGTGCAAACCCTGGTCGAGCAAGGCGAAGGTGTCGCGCAATTGCAGCATTGTCGCCGTGTCGATAATGTCCTGGCTCGTTGCGCCCCAATGCACGTATTTCGACGCTTCGGCGTCGGCGGCTTTGACGCACGCGGTCAGTTGCTTGACGAGCGGAATCGCGAGGTTGCCGCCGAGCGCGGCGTCGCGCGCGAGGGCCTCGGCGTCGAGTTGATCGGCCTGGCAAGCGGCTTCGATCGCGGGCACCGCCGTAGCGGGAATCACCTGATGTGCCGCCGATGCACGCGCCAGCGCCGCTTCGACGTCGAGCATGCGTTGCAGCGTGGCGCGCGGTGACCAGAGGTCGTTCATCGGCTGCGTGCCGCAGAGAAGGCCGGTCAGACGGGCGCTGGAGTCGAGCATGATGGCGTCGAGGTTCGGAGGGATCGGAGTGAAGCTTAACCCGCCTGCGTCGCTTACGCCGCTTGCGTCCCGTCGATCAGCGGCACGCCGGTCAGCTTGTGCAGCGCGTCGAAATCGATATCCGAGAAAATCTCGCGCACCACGAGGCCTTGATCCGTCACGTCGATCATCGCGAGGTCCGTATAGATACGGTCCACGCACGCAATGCCCGTGACCGGATAGGTGCATTCGGCGGCGATCTTGCTCTCGCCCTGCTTGGTCAGGTGCTCCATCATCACGTACACCTGCTTTGCGCCGATCGCCAGATCCATTGCGCCGCCCACGGCCGGAATCGCGTCCGGCGCGCCGGTGTGCCAGTTCGCCAGATCGCCTTTGGCCGAGACCTGGAACGCGCCGAGCACGCAGAAATCGAGGTGGCCGCCGCGCATCATCGCGAACGAATCGGCATGGTGAAAGTACGCGCCGCCCGTGAGCAGCGTGACGTGCTGCTTGCCGGCGTTGATCAGTTCGTCGTCTTCGTCGCCCTTGGCGGGCGCCGGGCCCATGCCGAGCAGGCCGTTTTCGCTATGCAGGAAGATTTCCTTGTCGGCGGCGAGGTGGTTGGCCACCAGCGTGGGCACGCCGATGCCGAGGTTCACGTAGGCGCCTTCGGGGATATCCAGCGCAACGCGCTTGGCCATTTCATCGCGAGTCAGTTTTTTCATGTCGGTCTCCGGGTCAGGCGGCGGTGGCGGCAGCGGTTTGATGCGCCGCCTGCGGCACTTCAATGACACGTTGCACGAAGATGCCGGGCGTGACGATCACTTCCGGATCGAGTTCGCCGAGCGGCACCACTTGCGACACCTGCACGATCGCGGTTTTCGCCGCGCTGGCCATGATCGGGCCGAAATTGCGCGCCGTCTTGCGATACGTGAGATTGCCCCAGCGGTCGCCCTTATACGCTTTGATCAGCGCGAAGTCCGCATGCAGCGGGGACTCCAGCACGTAATGCTTACCGTCGATCAGACGGGTTTCCTTGCCTTCGGCGAGCCGCGTGCCGTAAGCGGTCGGGGTGAAAAAGCCGCCAATGCCCGCACCGGCCGCGCGAATCCGTTCCGCGAGATTGCCCTGCGGCACCAGTTCGAGTTCGATTTCACCGGCGCGATACAGCGCGTCGAACACATACGAATCGGTTTGACGCGGAAACGAACAGATGATCTTGCGCACGCGCCTGGCTTTGAGCAGCGCGGCGAGGCCGATGTCGCCATTGCCCGCGTTGTTGTTGACGATGGTCAGCTCGCGCGCGCCCCGTTCGATCAGCGCATCGATCAGCTCCGACGGCATGCCGGCCGTGCCGAAGCCGCCGATCATGACGGTCGCGCCGTCGTGGACATCGGCGACGGCCGATTCAAGTGACTCGAAAATCTTGTTGATCATGTCGAATTTCCTTTGGGAACGCTGCGTGCCGCTGGGCTGCCGCCTTGCCGGTGTGTTCACTCGCGATTTGTTCGTTCTGTGAACATGGATTCGTTTAGCGAACGTTATGGCAATTATGGTTGCGCTTCGGCCGCATTGTCAAGGCAGGGGATTCCCCTTGACCCGCGGTTCCGGCCTTCAACGAACCAGCCCGATTATCCGCAGACGAGATTTTTGGACTACCCTCTATGCCGATAAGCCAATAATCCATCACGCGCACCGCTGCAGGCCCAATCGAGCATGTCCGAAACAAACCTGGATCTGAACCTGATCCCCTTTCTGGTCGCGATGGAAGACACGCGCAACGTCAGCCGCGCCGCCGAGCAGCTCGGCGTCAGCCAACCGCGCGTGAGCACCGCGCTGGGACGGCTGCGCGAATACTTCGACGATCCGCTGTTCGTGCGTACGTCCAGAGGCATGGAGCCGACGCCGCGCGCGCTCGCCATCCTGCCGGCCGCCCGCGACGCGTTGCTGCGAATCGAGAAAGGCATGCTCGACGTCCAGGACTTCGATCCGGACACCAGCACGCACACCTTTTCGATCGCGCTTTCCGATGTCGGCGAGATTGTCTTTCTGCCGCGCCTGCTGCAACTCTTTGCGGAGCGCGCGCCGTTCGCGAATCTGCGCTCGGTAACGCTGTCGCCGTCGAACGTGGAACGCGGGCTCGAATCGGGCGATGTCGACCTGGCGGTCGGCTATTTCCCGGATCTGGCAGGCAACAACTTCTTCCAGCAACGGCTCTTCACCCATCGTTTCATCTGCCTGATGCGCGCCGGTCATCCGCTCGCGAAGGCGCCGCTCACGCTCGCGCAGTTCGTGGCGGCGGGCCACGCCGTCGTCCGTGCCGAAGGACGCAGCCAGGAAGTGCTGGAGCAATTCCTGGAGAAAAAGCGCATCAAGCGGCGTGCCGTGCTCGAAACGCCGCATTTCATGAGCCTGCCGTTCATCCTCGCGCGCACCGATCTGCTGGCGACCGTGCCGCATGCGATCGGTTTCGCGTACGTGTCCGAGCATGCGTCGATCACGCTGGTCGAACCGCCGCTGCCCTTGCCGCGTTTCGATCTGCGGCAGCACTGGCATCGCAAGTTTCATAACGATCCGCGCGCGAGCTGGCTGCGCGGCGTGGTCGCCGAACTGTTCAACGACGCGATGGACGAGTGGCCGAAGTAGTCGCCTGCGCCCCGACAGCGATCAGGGTGATCGGCACGAAACGGCATAAAACATGGAACAATGGCCGCACTCATTGACCCCGCGCGCCAGCAGCAGCGGCAACGCGCGCTCCCGGAGGAACACCGCATGACCAGCAGCAAGGCAGAAAAAACCCAACCCGCGGCGAACGCGGACCGCCCGAGCCGCGAAGAAGCCGAAGCGGCCGTTCGCGTGCTGCTGCGTTGGGCCGGCGACGATCCGGCGCGTGAAGGCCTGATCGATACGCCGGCGCGCGTGGTGCGCTCCTATGAGGAGTTCTACGCGGGCTATCAGGTCGATCCGCGCGAGATCCTGGCCCGCACCTTCTCCGAAGTGGACGGCTACGACGAAATGATCGTGCTGAAAGACATCCGCTTCGAAAGCTATTGCGAGCATCACATGGTGCCGATCATCGGGCGCGCGCATGTGGCGTATCTACCCCAGCATCGGGTGGTCGGCATTTCGAAGCTGGCGCGTCTCGTCGATGCCTTCGCCAAGCGCCTGCAGATTCAGGAAAAGATGACGGTGCAGATCGCCGACACGCTGAACGAAGTGCTGCAACCGGCGGGCGTCGGCGTGATTCTCGAAGCGGCTCACCAGTGCATGTCGACGCGCGGCGTCCACAAGGCCGGCGTAACGATGGTCACGTCGCGCATGCTGGGCACGTTCCGCTCCGATCCGTCGACCCGTCGCGAGTTTCTGTCGATCGTGGGGAATCCGGGCGTGGTGGCGGTGGCCAATACGTAATACGTCGCGGGAATGGGCGGCCGTGCTTCAGGCCGTGCCTCATGCGTTGCCTCTTTCGCTGCTTCACGCCGTGCTTCGTGCGGCGCCCATCCGGCCCAACGTGGCGAGCAACACCGCGCCGAGCACGCACGCCACGCCCGTCAGTTGCGCCGCGCTGACCGGCTCGCGCAACGCGAGCGCCGCCAGGGCCACCGCGCTGACCGGCACCAGCGCGGTCATCAATCCGGCCTCCGCGCCGCTGATCCGCGCGGCGCCCGCATACCAGAGCACGAAACCCGCCACCGTCGGCACCAGCGCGTAGTACAGCACGCCGGCCAGCGCGTGCGCGTCGACCGGCAGCATCCACGGTTTCTCGAAGCAGGCGGGCGCGATCGCAACCGCGAAACCGATCCCGCACATCAACGCCGACAGCGGCAGCGGCGCGACCGGCTGGTGCAGCTTGCGATTGAGCAGAATGAAAAGCGCCTCGCAGACAATCGCCGCGAACACCAGCGCATTGCCCATCAGCGAACCCGCCGCATGCGGCGCCGTGAAATCGTCGGGATGGACGGTACACACCAGCACACCCGCCGTGGCCAGCAGGATCGCGCCGATCAAGGCCGGCGCCGGGCGCTCGCCGAGCGCGAGCATCGCCACGCCCGCCGACACCGCGGGCAAGGTGCCGGCAATCACGCCGGCGTCCGCAGCGGACGCGAGTTTCATGCCGCTGATCAGCAGCACCGTATAACCGACGCTGCCCGCGCCGGCCTGGGCGATCACGAGCAAGGTATCGTGGCGATCCAGACGCGGCCAGCGCACGCCGCGCCAGCGCATGACCAGCACGAACAACGGAAACGCGATCGCGAAGCGCAGCGCGGTCGCACTGAACGGCGGCAAGCCGGCCGCGATCGATTTGCTGACCACCACCGTGCTGCCGACGCCGAGCATCGCCAGTGCGCAAAACAGGTATCCGAGATGCCGCGAATTCATGGTGCCGTCCTATTCCTGTTATTCCTGTTCGTGGATACGTTGAAACGAGCAGGCAGAATAGGTGCGCGGCGGGCGAGCGGTCTTGAACGAAATTGCAGCGTGTTGATGAGCGGATCGATGAGCGTGCGGGAGAGCGGATCGGGATCGGCATAGGCATAGGCCCCGGCGTCGAACTCATCGAGTATGCTCAGCAAGGTCGGACGCGTTGGCCGCGCGCACGAAACACCCATGTCGGCCATCACGCCCGTCGGGAACGCACTTTGCAGGCACACTAACGAAGGCCGCTTCAAGCCGGCCCAAACGCAATAACAGGAGCTGCTCAATTGGTAGAGTTTCCGTCTTCGGCGGTGGCAACCTGGGGTGGCGCGTTCGTGTTCATCAACGTCCTGTTGACGCGCCTCGGCGTGCCGATTCCCGCGGTGCCCGTGCTGCTTTTCGCCGGCTCCGCGATCGCCGCCGGCACGCTGTCGTTCTGGCCGATCCTGTGCGCCGCGGTGCTCGGCGCGCTGATCGGCGACGCCGCGTGGTTCGCCGCCGGCCGTCTGTATGGCCGCAAGCTGATGGCCGCGCTCGGCCGACTCTCGCCCGCGATCGATTCCAAGGTCGACAAAGCGCGCTCGCTGTTCGAGCGCTTCGGCGTGCCGCTCGTGTCGATCTCGAAGTTCGTCCCCGGCCTCGCGCTGATCACCCCGCCGCTGATGGGCACGACAGCCGTCGACACGCGTATCTATGCTGTCTGGGATCTGGTGGGCGTGCTGGCGTGGGCCAACTTCTGGCTGCTCGGCGGCGCGGCGGCGGAACGGCAGTTGCACATGCTGCTCGACCTGGTGAAGGCGCGCGGCGGTACGGTGATCGATATTCTGCTGGGCGCCGCGCTCGTCTATCTGCTCTACCGGGTGCAACAGCGACGTCGTGAGCGGCGGCGATTCGCGCGGGTGGCATCGGCGGAGGCAGCGCAAGACGCGCCTCGCGGCTGGCGGCGAATCGTGCCGCCCAAGGTACTCGACGCCCGTCCGCAAGCCCTCGCACTCGACACGCAGCGCACGATTCCCGGCGCGCTCGCCCTCGATCCGCGCTCGACCGAGCAGATCGACGTTGCGCTTCGTGCGTACGACATGGTGATTTACTGCATTTGCCCGGACAGCGCGACCGCGGTGGAAATCACGCAGCGCATGCGGCTAGGCGGCTATACGCGGATTCGTGCGTTGAGAGGTGGGCTGGATGCATGGCAACGGCGCGGTTTTCCTGTCGAGCCGCTCGGGCCGCCCGACGAATTGAGCACCGGCAAACGACCACCGCAACCACAGCCGCACGGCGACGAAGCCAACGGCACGCGCGGCAACTTTTGCGACATTCAGGACATTCAGGACACGCACGATACTCAAAACGAAAGCCGCAGCGCGATCACGCTGCGCGGCTTCGCGCCGCGCCGCAGTCAAAGCACGTAATCCGCGCGGCTCGGTCTCAGCGATTGCGCAGCAGACTGGCGGCCGAGCGCATCCGCCGTTTGCGTTCTTTCTTCAGCCAGTGAAGCGCCGCGTCGGTGTCGCCGACGTCGGCGAGCAACGCGGTGTTGTCACGCAACAGCATTTCGCTGGCGACGATATCGTTTAGCGTCCCGAAGCGTTTCTGAATCTGCTTCAAACGCTTGAGCGTGCGCTTATGCCCGCCGCTCAGCACCGGCGCGAAGAACTCCAGCAGATAGCGCAGTTTCTTGCCTTCTTTTCTGACATCGTGAAAGGCCGTGTAGTTGGCGCGCTTTGCCCGGCGCGCGCGCTTCATGCGCTTCTTCAACGCGCGCTCGGAAGCCGCCACGCGTTGATTGGCAAATTCCTGCAGCGGCACGCGCTCGGGCGCGGTATTCAATTCCTTGGCGGCACTGCTCAACGCCTCGCGCAGCAAATGCTTGACGTCCGCATTCGATAGCGTTTCCCGGCTAGTGGCCAGGGCGTCGTCGCGTGCTTGCTGAAGCCTGGGCGCGAGGCCGCTCGCGGCGCTTTTCCTGCGGCTCAGCAACTCGCCCAGGATGTCCCAGTCGCGCGTCTTGCCGGCGGCCGTGGCCAGGTACTTATATAGCGCGCGTTGGCGCGTGTTCTCGGCTTTTTCCAGCAAGGGCTGGAAGGCCCACCAAAGGGAGCGCAGACGCCGCAGCGACACGCGGAACTTGTGCAGCGCTTCGGGCGAGGCGTCCTCGCGAACCGCTTTGCCCTCTTCGATCGCTTCGTTGACGAGCGGCTCGGCGTAGGCCGTGAAAGCGGCCTGCGCCGAAGTTTCCGCGCCGCCCGCTTCGCTGTCGGCGGCGTGCTTGTCCATTTTCCGGTGCTCTCGGTTCATTGGCGCCCCTTTTTCCGTTCCTCTCTGGAGCGTAGCAAAAAAAGAACCCAGTGGGGCTTGGCGCGCGCGTTCGCCGCGGCACGATTCGGGAGAAAGTGCACGACCCTTACGCCAGACAGGAAGATATTTTTACCGCGTTCGATAGCGCGACGCCGTATCACCGACTATCTTCAACATACGCGTCACCGCTCGCGCGAATGCAAAAAATCCGCGCCCGTCACTCGCGTGACATGCATGCAAACAACATGCAGTTGTTTTCGGACATCTGACAATCGATGTTCGCCAGCTTTCAGTCAAGCGTTCATCGAAATGGCCCGCAGCCTTTACCCGCGTGCCTTCCCGCGCGATATAGGTCCCACCGGGGCGTCATGTCGTTGTCATCGTTACGACACACTCGCCCCGCAGGATCGGTAGTTCCGCGACAAACAATTTTTGGGGCACAAGTCATGCCGGAACTTTCGTATCCGCAACCGGGCACCGCTGCTAAAGGCCGCAATCTCAGCCTCCTCATCTTCTTCGCGGTTATCGCTATCGGCGCCGCTTACTGCGCCATGCATCTGGTGGACGATCTGCAACCTGTCCGCGAGGGGTCGGTTCTACCGTATCTGCTCCTCGGCGTCGCACTGCTGATCGCGCTCGGTTTCGAATTCGTCAACGGTTTCCATGACACCGCCAACGCGGTCGCCACGGTGATCTACACGCATTCGCTCGCACCGAACCTCGCGGTGGTGTGGTCGGGTACGTGGAATTTCCTCGGCGTGCTGACCTCGACCGGCGCGGTCGCATTCGGCGTGCTGCAACTGCTGCCTGTCGAACTGATCTTGCAGGTGGGCAGCAGCGCCGGTTTCGCCATGGTCTTCGCGCTGTTGATCGCCGCGATCATCTGGAACCTCGGCACGTGGTATTTCGGTCTGCCGTCGTCGAGCTCGCACACGCTGATCGGCTCGATCATCGGCGTTGGTCTGATGAATCAGCTGATGCACGGCGCGAACGGCACCAGCGGCGTGGACTGGAACCAGGCGCTCGGCGTCGGCAAGTCGCTGCTGTTTTCGCCGCTGGTGGGCTTTCTCGCGTCGGCTTTGCTGCTGCTGGTGCTGAAAGCCGTGGTGCGGATTCCCGCGCTGTATGCCGAGCCGAAGGGCAAAGAACCGCCGCCGTTCTGGATTCGCAGCCTGCTGATTCTGACCTGTACGGGCGTGTCGTTCGCGCATGGTTCGAACGACGGTCAGAAGGGCATGGGCCTCATCATGCTGATCCTGATCGGCACGGTGCCGACCGCGTATGCGCTGAACAAGGCGGTCACGCCGGCTGAAACGCAAACGTACCTTGCGGTCGCACAGCATGCGTCGGTGACGCTCGGCAAGTACACGCAAGGCGCCGCGCCGTCGACCAATCCGCGTGGCGACGTCGAAGCCTATGTCCGCACCCGTCAGTTGGCACCGGTCACGTTGCCGGCATTGCAGCAACTTACGGAACAGATCGCGCACCAGGTTGGAGAATCGGGCTCGATGAGCGCCGTGCCGCAAGGCATCGTCGATAACGTGCGCAACAACATGTACGTGGCCTCCGAAGCCATCCGCCTGATGGAGAAGGCCAAACAGCCGGCGTTCGCACCGGAAGACGCCAAGGCCATCGACAACTTCAAGTCGCAAACCGATCACGCCACCAAGTTCATTCCGACGTGGGTGAAGGTCGCGGTGGCGATTGCGCTGGGTCTCGGCACGATGGTCGGCTGGAAGCGCATTGTCGTGACGGTCGGCGAGAAGATCGGCAAGCAGCATCTGACGTACGGACAGGGTGCGTCGGCTGAAGTCGTCGCGATGCTGACGATCGGCGCGGCCGACATGTACGGCCTGCCGGTTTCGACGACGCACGTGTTGTCCTCGGGTGTGGCGGGCACGATGGCGGCCAACGGCTCGGGCTTGCAATGGGGCACCGTGCGCAGCCTGATCCTCGCGTGGGTACTGACGCTGCCGGTGTCGATCGCACTCGCTGCCGGCCTGTATTGGGTGTTCCGGATGCTGTTCTAAAGAGCGTCTCTGAAGAAGCCGCCGGTCCGCGTTGACGTTCGCGGGATCGGCGAGTCTGAATGAAAAAAAGCGCGGCTCACAGGCCGCGCTTTTTCTTTGTGCCGAGCGCCGGGAAGCGCTCGGTCGCTTAGTGCTTAGTAAAGCTCGGGCACGATCATCGACGTCGGCACCGGCTGGCGGCTGTATTCGTCGTTATGAACACGCGCCGGCAGTTCGATCGCGGGATGTTCAACTTCGTGATACGGCATCTGGCTCAGCAAATGATGAATGCAGTTCAGGCGCGCGCGCTTCTTGTCGACCGCCTGCACGACCCACCACGGCGCCTCGGGAATATGCGAGCGCTGCAGCATCACTTCTTTCGCCTGCGTGTACGCTTCCCAGCGACGGCGGCTTTCCAGATCCATCGGGCTCAGCTTCCACTGCTTCAGCGGATCGTGAATGCGGTTCTGGAAACGGATCTCCTGCTCTTCGTCGGTAATCGAAAACCAGTATTTGAGAATCTGCACGCCGCTGCGCGCCAGCATCTTTTCGAATTCCGGCACCGAGCGGAAGAACTCTTCGTATTCTTCGTCGCTGCAAAAATTCATCACGCGCTCGACACCCGCGCGGTTGTACCAACTGCGGTCGAACAGCACCATTTCGCCGCCTGCCGGCAGATGCGAAACGTAACGCTGGAAATACCACTGCGTGCGTTCGCGGTTGTTCGGCGCCGGCAGCGCGGCGACGCGGCACACGCGCGGATTGAGCCGCTGCGTGATGCGTTTGATCGCACCGCCCTTGCCGGCCGCGTCGCGCCCTTCGAAAATCACCACGAGGCGGTGGCCGGTCTGCACGATCCAGTCCTGCAGTTTGACGAGCTCGCCCTGCAGACGGAACAACTCGCGGAAGTACATCTTGCGGGCTTCGCGATGCTCGGGCGTGAAGCCTTCCGCGCCGTCGATAATGCGGTCGTCGACTTCCATTTCGAGCTCTTCGTCGTAGGCGTCGATGAGGTCTTCCTCGAAACGGCGTTGCCGCTCTGCGAGCACTTCGGCTTCAGGTCTCGGATCCAGCTCTTTCATTGCGGCTCTCCTGGCAACGGAAATGGTTAAGCGCGCGGCGAGAAGTCCGACGCGAACGCGTTCGATTATCGAAGCGCGAGGTGTCAGCCGTGTTACCGCCGCAGCCGCAGTTCGGCGCCCTGTGGGTGCCAATGGGCACATACGGGCGCACAGCGGCACTTGGGCACACAGGCGCACGATTGCGGGGCATGCGGGGCCGGCTCACCTTGTCCTCATCCATGATAGCGACTTTTGCGGCGTCGTCCGGCGCCGCCTGCTGCATGGACTTGAAAACGTTGGCGATGCCCCGCATCTGCGTACCCGTTTATCCGGAGCATCGCCATGGGAAGCCGCCCACGCTTCATCGATGGCCTGTCGCGCGCCGCCTCCGACGCCCCCGGGCCGAATCCACTCAATCCTTTATCTGACGACACGCTACTCGACGCCTATTCCCGCACCGTGATCGGCGCGCTGGAGCGCGTGCAGCAGGCAGTCGCCTTCATTTCCGTCGAACGCAGGCTGCCCGGCGAGGCATCCGGGCACGGGCACGGGCGAGCCCGTGAGCGCGGCGCGCGCGGCGGCACCGGTTCAGGTTTTCTGTTCACGCCCGACGGCTATCTGCTCACCAATAGCCACGTCGTGCACGGCGCCACGCACATCCAGGTCACGCTGGCCGACGGCGCGAAATTCGACGCCGATCTGGTCGGCGACGATCCGGACAGCGATCTCGCCGTATTGCGGATCGGCTCGCCGGAGCCGTTGCCGCATGTCGAGCTCGGCGAATCGTCGAAACTGCGTGTCGGCCAGATTGCGATCGCGGTCGGTAATCCGCTTGGGCTCGCGCAAACCGTCACGACCGGCGTCGTGTCGGCGCTCGGCCGTTCGCTGCGCTCGAACTCCGGCCGCATGATCTATGACGTGATCCAGACCGACGCCGCGCTGAATCCCGGCAATTCCGGCGGTCCGTTGATCAATTCCGCCGGCCAGGTGATCGGTGTGAATACCGCGATCATTCCCGGCGCGCAGGCCATCTGTTTCGCCACGGCAATCGATACCGCCAAGTGGGTCATCATGCAGATCTTTACGCACGGCCGGGTACGGCGTGCGTATATCGGCGTGGCCGGCACCACGACGCCGCTCGTGCGGCGCGTGCAGCGCTATTTCGGCTTGAGTTCGGAGAGCGGCGTCTACGTGATGGAAATCGTCAAAGGCAGCCCGGCCTCGCTCGGCGGTTTGCGTACCGACGACACGATCGTCGCGATCGACGCGCTCGCCGTGCAGGACGTGGATGGTCTGCAGCGCGCGCTCGACGCATCGCGGATCGATAAACCGGTGAACGTGACGGTATTGCGCGGCGCACAGCGGCTTGAACTGACGTTGACGCCGGTCGAGCAGACGAGTTGAGTTTGCGGGTGTGAACAAAAAAGGCCTCGCGCTCAATCGAGTGCGAGGCCTTCTATCTTCGACCAGCGGCGCATCAGCAAAACCGCACCGCCATAGGTCACTCAGACACTTACGGAATCACCCGCGTCACACCACGGCCGCGCGGGTCGGCTGCCGCTTCCGGCGTATCGCCGTTCACCTTGATCGCCTGAATGTCGCCGCTGAAATCCTGACCCTTCAGCGTATAACCCTTGGCTTCGATCTGCTGGGCGAGTTCGCCCTCGATCGGCTTGTAGGGCTCCCAGAAGATCGTGTTCGGCGGCAACAGTTGATGATGGAAACGCATCGCCGCCACCGCGTCCTGCAACGGCATGTTGAAGTCGTAAATGTTGTTGATCACCTGGAAGATCGACGTGAAGATGCGCGACCCGCCCGGCGTGCCGATCACCAGTGAGACCTTGCCGTCTTTGGTCAGAATGGTCGGGCTCATCGACGACAGCGGACGCTTCTTCGGCTCGATCGAATTCGCGTCGCTGCCCACCACGCCGAACATATTCGCCACGCCCGGCTTCGCGGAGAAGTCGTCCATTTCGTCGTTCAGCACGATGCCGGTGCGATCCGCCACCACGCCCGAACCGAAATAGCCGTTGATGGTGTACGTATTCGACACCGCGTTACCCCACTTGTCGATCACCGAGAAGTGCGTGGTTTCGGCTTTCTCCGGCATGGTCGTGCCGAGACCCGGTTGCACGCTCTTCGTGTCAGACGGGGTGTTCGGATTGACTTCGGCCGCGCGTTTGGCGAGATACGCGTCGTCGGTCAATTGCGCGATCGGCACCTTGTAGAAGTCGGGATCGCCGAGATACTGCGCGCGGTCCGCGAAGACCCGCTTCTCGATTTCCGCGATCAGATGCACGTATTGCGCGGAATTGAGCGTGACGTCCTTGAAGTCAGGCGCGAGGTCGGCCTTCATCTTCAGCAACTGGACAAGGCCGATACCGCCCGAGCTCGGGGGCGGCGCGGTGTACACGCGATAGCCGTTCCAGTCGGCCTGGATCGGTGTACGCCAGACAGCCTTGTACTGCTGCAGGTCGGCCTTCGTAATCAGACCGTGTCCGCGCATGGACGCCGCGATCA
Source organism: Burkholderia sp. 9120 (assembly GCF_000745015.1). Taxonomy (NCBI): domain Bacteria; kingdom Pseudomonadati; phylum Pseudomonadota; class Betaproteobacteria; order Burkholderiales; family Burkholderiaceae; genus Burkholderia; species Burkholderia sp. 9120. Next base: position 5,526,439 of record NZ_JQNA01000002.1, read on the forward strand.
GATCGGCCGTCTTGCCCTGATAGAAGTCTTTCGCGCCCTGATCCGAAATACGCTGCAGTACGGCGGCGAGATCCGGTTGCTTGAAGTTGACGCCTTCCTTCAGATTACCGAAGTACGTATCGAAGTTGGTCTTGCCGGCGAAGTCTTTCGCGGACGCGTCGCGGCGTTCCTGCAATTGCTGGCTGACTTCAAAACCGTTGGTCGCGTAGTGAATGGCCGGTGCGAGTACCTGCTTCCACTTGAGCTTGCCGAAACGGCGCTGCGCCTGCCACATGCCGTCCACGGTGCCCGGCACGCCCACCGCGCGATAGCCGAACAGGCTCATGCCTTTGATGACCTCGCCCTTGTCGTCGAGATACATGTTTTTGGTCGCGGCAAGCGGCGCGCGTTCGCGATAGTCGAGGAAGTACGGCTTGCCGTCGACATACAGCGTCATGAACCCGCCGCCGCCGATGTTGCCCGCTTCCGGATACGTCACGGCGAGCGTAAAGGCGATCGCGACGGCCGCGTCGACGGCATTGCCGCCTTCCTTGAAGATCTGTTCGGCGGCGTCGGCGCTGTACTTGTCCGCGACCGCGATGGCGGAGGCCGTGAGAATGGCCGGCTGGCTCTTCGCGGCGGTCTTCGCGACCGCGGGCGTAGCCTCGAGAAACCCGGTTGAAACTGAAACGAGCGCGACCAGCGCGAATCCGCTGGCGGACGATTTGGCGTTGCGGAACAACCTCATTGACTATCCCCCAAAGACGACTCTTTCACCTGACGAGAACGAAAGCTGCCTTGGGCTTATAACATGCAAGTCGCCCCTTTGCGAAGCCGCGAAAATCCTTAGTACGGACGCTGCGGCACGCAAAATCCGGCGTTACGCGCGGCCCCGACTGCCGCGCGCGATCTCGTCGCCGGCGCCTTGCGGCAGGCGCGCGGTGATCGGAATCGACATGAACGAAAACAGTCCGACCACGATAAACGCAGGCCAGAAATCGGAGAACACGATGCTCGAATGACCCTGCACGTTATGCGAAATTTGCAGCACGATACCCGCGATCGTCACGCCGAGGCCTAACGAAATCTGCTGGATCACACTCGCAACACTCGTTGCACGACCAACGTCGCGGCTCGGAATATCCGCATACGCGAGCGTGTTCAACGAGGTGAATTGCAACGACGGAAAGAACCCGCCGAACAGCACGACACACCAGATCAACCAGTGCGGCGTGCCCGGAAAGAACAGCCCGTAGACCGCGATCGCCAGACCCGCGCAACCCGCGTTGAACATCAGCACGGTGCGGAAACCGAAACGCTCGAGTATGCGCGACGCCGCCGCCTTCATGAAGATCGATCCGAACGCGGACGCGCAGGTGATCGACCCCGACTTGAAGGCTGTCATGCCGAGGCCTTCCTGCAACGCGAGCGGCAACAGAAACGGCACCGCACCGAGACCGATACGGAATAGCGAGCCGCCGACCACGCTCGCGTGAAAACTCGGAATGCGCAGCAGGCGCAAGTCGAGCACCGGCAATTCGACGCGACTGGCGTACAGCACATACAGCACGATCAGCACCACGCCGATCACGCACATGCTGACCGACACCGTGTTCGACACCAGTTCTCCGCCCACCAGCGAGAGCCCCAGCATGAACAGCGACGCACCGCCCGCTGACAAAATGAAGCCGGTCCAGTCGAGCCGCCCGGGATGCGCTTCGCGCACGTTGGCGATGTGCTTGTTGGCCAACCAGATGCCCAGCAGCCCGATAGGAATATTGACGAAGAAGATCAAACGCCAATGCAGATAGGTGGTAATGAAACCGCCGAGCGGCGGCCCGACCACCGGCCCGAGCAGCGCCGGCACCGTCAGATAATTGACCGCGCGAATGAAGTCCGATTTCGGCACCGAACGGAAGATGATGATGCGCCCCACCGGCACCATCATCGCGCCGCCGATGCCTTGCACGAAGCGCGCAATCACGAACATGCCCAGCGATGTGGAGGCCGCGCACATCAGCGAGCCGGCCATGAAAATGCCGATGGCCGTGCGAAACACCGTGCGAGAACCGAAGCGGTCGGCCACCCAGCCGCAGATGGGAATGAATACGCCGAGACCGATCACATAGGCCGTGACGGCCAGCTTGAGGGTGATGGGATCCTGGCCGAGATCGCGCGCCAGAACCGGCAGCGACGTCACGATGACCGTGCCGTCCACGTTTTCCATGAACATCGCACACGCGACGATCAGCGGAACAATGAAAGTGCCTAAAGCGAGAGGCATTGGCATGGCGACGGGTTGCAAGGCCGTCGATGTAAAGCGTCGATTATGGCATCGCATCGGCAACACATGTTGTTGTGCGAGCCGTAAACGGCAAAGAGCCGGTATCGAACCGGCTCTTTGATCGTGCCGCCTTCGCTCGGCGAAGACGCGGGAGAAGACTTAGCGCGACGCGCTAACCAGCGGTTGCAGTTGCGGCAGAATCTCGGTGCTTGCGCGCGCAACGTCGTTCGGGAAGTCGATCTCGATCCAGGGTGCGCCGGTGACGTCCGCGGTGTCGAACACCTGAGTGCGTTCCAGCAGCAGATCGCGCACGGCTTCTTCGTGCGGCAGGTTGGCACGACCGCTTTCGACATAGCCGGCCACGATCTCCGCGAAACGCTGCGCGGTTTCCTGGCGGAAGCGGAAGAAGCCGACCGATTCGCCGATCGTGTCGTAGTCGAGATTCACGGCCAGCTGCTTGCGCAGTTCGACCGGCACGCCGTCTTTCAGACACAGCTTGACGGGTTCGTCGCCGGCTTCGAAATCACGGTCGATCAACAGACGGTTGACCGTCTCGCCCGCGACCAGCGCGTTCAGGATGCGCTCGTCGTACAGCACGTCGGCGTCCATCAGCAGCACGTCGCCGCCGCGCGTCAACGCATCGGCCACCGTGTGCACCGTCAGCACGCTGCCCAGATCGAAACGCGTGTTCAGCACGGTTTCCACCTTGTGCGGCCAGTTGATGCGCTCCAGTTCTCCCTGCACCGACTCCGGCTGGAAGCCGAGCGCCAGGACGACGTCCGTCACGCCGGCGGTTTCGAGCATTTGCAGATGCCGCTCGAGCAGGCTCATGCCGTCGAACTGCAACAGACACTTCGGGAACTGAGCTTGCGGCGGTTGCTGGAGACGCAGGCCGAGGCCCGCTGCGAGAATGATGGCACGCATGCGCGGTCCTTTGAAAAAATACGGAGTTTAATCGACAACCGGCACGCGCCCCGTGGCGCGCCGCCGTTGCCAGCTTCGTTCGCTGAAGTGCAAAACCAGCAAGCCCGGCAAGCCTAACAGGATTTCGCGCGCGCGCTTGGCCAGCGACAACGCCAGCGCCGCGTCCGGTGGCAAACCGACCAGCGGCGCGAGCAGCAGATATCCGCCTTCCTGCACGCCGAGCGAACCCGGAATCATAAACGCTGCGCCGCGGATCGCCTGGCCCAGGCTCTCCAGCAGCAACGCGTCGACCCAGTCGACCGGATGACCGAGAAAGCGCAACGCGAGCCATACTTCGACCGTGCCGACGATCCAGCCCGCCAGACTCAACGCGAAGCTTGCCGCCACCCGGCCGCGCTCGCGGTACATGGCTTGCACGGCGGCGTCGACGGCTTCGGCGCGGGTCATTAGCGAAGACCAGTCACGCTTGCCGAACACTTTCGACACCACGCCGAGCAGGCGGCCGAACAGGCCGCGCCGCTGCGCATAGTAGAAACCGACGATCATCGCGCCCAGCACGCCGGTGGCGATCAGTGTGGCGGTTTGCAGATCGTGCAACGCGCCGTGCGCAGCGTATGCGCCGAACAGCAGCAGGCCGCCCAGCGCGAAGATGATTTGCGCAAGCGCTTGCGCCGTGGTGCTGACGGTGATCGCGGCGGCCGCGTCGCGCATACGCATGCCGCGTTGCGACAGTTGCCGGACCATGACGACCGGACCGCCGATCTGGCCGGCCGGCAGCAGACTATTCACCGACTCGCCGACCCAGCGCCCGAACAGCGCGTCGCGCAGCGACAGATCGTGATGCACGCCGTCGTGACGACGACGGAACAGCACGGAGATCGCGCCGGCGTCGAGCACGAGCGGCACGACGTGGAACAGCGCGACGAGCGCGAGCCCCCAGCCAGCGGCGAGCAGCGTCGACGCAATCGAACCGAAACCCTGCCACGCGAGCAAGCCGACAAACAGCGCCGTCCCGATCGACAGCAGAATCAGAGCCGCGCGACTCACGACCGATCCTTGCCGCGCGCGGTCATCTGACGGAACACCTGGCGGAAACCGAAGTACGCGATCGCGTCTTTCATGTTCGAGATGAAGCGGCGCCACGGCCGCATGTTCGGGTCGGTCACGTATTCGAACGTCAGCGACACGCGGATTTCATTCGCGCTGGCCGGCGTAATGCGATGGCGCAGCTTGTCGCCGTCGAAAAACACGAGGCCACCCGGCGGAATCTGCACCGAGCCGGGTTGATCCGGCACGTCCGGATTGCGCGTGTGCAACTCGTAGTCGAGCCGGCACGACGATTCGTCGATCACGCCGAGCAACAGCGTGTAGCGGCGGCCGTCATAGTACGAAGTATCGTAGTGCCAGCCGATGTGGTCGCCCGGCCGCGTGTAGTAGTACAACGCGTACGCGTGCGGGTCGTCGGCGGGCGAAAGTTGCAGTTTGTCGCCGCTCAGTTGCTCGAGCCAGCCGAGCAGTTCCTTCGAGCGGTACAGCTCGGCGATGAACGGCGCGAGGCGGTCGATCGTATGACGGCTGACGCTGCCGCCCTGCTTGTGACCCGGCAGGTAGTTGCGATTGACTTCGTCGAGCAGTGAGCGCGCGCTGTGGGCGAGCTGCGCGGTGACTTCCGGCGCGAGAAAATCTTCCAGATAGAGGAACGCGCCCTGATCCGCGAAATCCTTACGCAGACGCGGGTTGTCGAACGTACGCGTGCGGCCTGACACCGCGCGGTCCGCGTTCGGCGCGGCCGCCGAAGGCGCCGCCGAAACTGGCGAGCGGTCGGCTGAAACGGGGGCGATCACGCCGTCGTTGGCTTGCGTACTCATTCGCTGGCCCACATCTGACGGGGTTCGGCAGCGCTGGCGGCCACGGCCGGTGCGACGGCGGCAGCGGCGCGGCGCGCCACGCGCCAGTAGTCGATCACCACCCACGCGGCGAACAGCGGCGCGCCAATCGACGCCACCACGACGAACGGCATGACGACGCTCGTCAGCGTGACAATAGGTAGCAGGTACAGCACGTCTTCGGTTTCGAAACCGCCGACCGAGGCCTGCTTGGTGCCCGCCTTGCCCGCCATTTCCTCGATGCGCATGCGCAGGAAGAAAATCAGCGCGACGGCCACGCCGGCCAGCGCGCCGAGCCAGCCCGGCTCAACCTTCAGACCGCCGATGTGCGCGGCGCCCACACCCATTCCCATGCCGATGAACAGCATGACGGTGACGGCCGCGTCGCAAGCGAGGTCGTAAAAATGACCGATTCGGCTGGACTTCCCGCCGATGCGCGCGAGCTCGCCGTCCGTATGGTCGACGAAATTCGACAGCACGATCAGGAAAGCGCCGCCATTGGCCCACGCGAAACCGCCGTGCGCGAGGCACAGCGCGCCCGCCAGCCCGATCAGCAGGCGCAGCGTAGTGAGGTGGTTCGGCGTGACCCAGGTGTTCACAAGCGGAGTCACGAGTCGGCGGGCGAGCCGCGCGTCCCATGTTCTGGGCGGCGGAACGTTAATTGGAGTTTGGGGTCGCGAATTCATAACCCGGAAATATATACGGGATCGAGAAAGATTGCTTTCTTCCCGGCCGTTTCTTTGAGGTGGGTTCATTACCGCGATAGGTTAGCGGATGAGCAGAATCTGCTAAATCGATATAAAGTGCGAATCCAGTTGCGCCTGTCATGCGGGAACCCTTCGATGCGCAACGTCTTTTCGTGCCTGACGCGACGCCGCCACCCGTTGCGAACACACTACATCGAGCCCTGGTTGCCGTTACACCTTATGAAACGCTTTTTTTTCTCCGTAGCGCTTGCGCTGGCCGCCACGCTACCCCTTACCAGCCATGCCGTCGCGCTCGACGCGCCGCTCGCGTGCAATGAAAGCGGCCATCAGTTCATCGCCGATCTCGCGCAGCAACAACTGATCGACCCGAAGCCGACGCGCGTGGAGAGCAATTCGATCAACGCCTTTTCGCCGACCTCCGGCGCCGACCTGACCGCTTACGGATTCCGTATCTTCGCGGTGGTCGGCTACGAAAAAGACGACCCGATGTTCCGCGTCGGCGACGGCGAACCGCTCGCCCGCTCCGCCTACGGCGTGGTGGTGTTCGGTAGCCAATCCAAAGTGCAGAGCGCGATTACGGCTGCGGGCAGCACGGCGATCGTGCATCGCGTGGCGCCGCTGATCACGGCGATTTTCTGCAAGCGAAGCTGAGGCGGCGTGGCAGTGCGGCGCTAGCCGGGTTGGACAATAGGTAGATAGGAAATGCGGGATTCTGCGGGTTATCATCTTCGCAGATGGATTTTTCGGGGCCTGAAAGGGCGTCTATCTGCCTCCTGGTTCGCCAGGGTCCAGCCGTGCTGGTTACCGTCGGTTCACACCGACCAAGCGCACCCGCGAAGTTATGAGGCCCCCACGTGGGGCCTCACCTGTTTCTGGCGCACGAAAATCGCGCTACTGGCGATTGAGGCTCGGATCGCGAATGGGTTCGCCTCTCAAAATTTTCGCCGCCATGACACGAAATCTCACGATGCTTCGCCGATTGCGCGGAACGCCCGGCTTTCCGTTGGCGATGTCGCGCACATACGCAGAATGCCCGCGCAACATTCCGATGGTCGACTATCTTGCGCTCGCGGCCGAGCACGTCGAAATCGAGCGCCGCCTCCGCTCGTGGGCCGAACGACACGCAATGCGACGTATATTCGACATGGACCCTCGCCGTGGCGGCGGGAAATTTCGCCGAAGCGGGTACGTCCAGCGCGAAGGCGCTGGCGACAAGATGCGACAGGTCATATCGAACGCGTGCCACGTCGACATAACCTTGTCGCAAAATCGAAATCCACTTCATAGGCCAGCCAAGGGGGAAACCGCAAATTATCGCGAGATTCCCCCTCGCTGACTCCTCGGCCGGATGGCCTAGGGCAGGCAGTCGGCCCTACGCCGAGCCACTCCCCTTAAAGCTTCACCGCTGCCGGATCCGCCGTCAGATACCCCACCGACGCGCCGAACCGATCCTTATAGTTCGCGCGCACCAGCGGTTCGAGCGTGTCCCGCAACGACTGCGTATGCTGGCTGCCCCAGTCGCCGGCGTGCTGGAAGTTGCTCATGATGTAAGTCCAGCCGTTGAGCTCGTCGACCGCGTGCAAGCCGGTCGATTCGGCGCCGGCCGGCGTCGACAGCAAACGCGTGAGCTGTTTCGTGTCGACGTTGTACGCCCACAGGAAATTGTTCACGTGGTAGCCGCTGTCCTCGCCGATAAACAGCGTGCGCAGCTTCTCGGAGAACTTCAGATTGTCCGGATTCGCGACCCGCTCCGGATCGGCCTTGTTGCCGAGCGCGTCGGCGGCGATGTCCTTGCCGACCAGTAGCGCGCTGGTATGCACCGGCACCCACTCGCTGTTGATCGCCGCGCCGCCGTTGTCCTTCTGGCCGCCCGCGAGCTTGTGCTGAAGCACGCCGCCGGCGTTGATGGCGGCATCGACGGAAATGTTGCTCTCCGCATTCCACCCCTTCGCCGTGTTGCCCTTCACCATCGAATCGACAATGTTCTGCAACGCCGAGTACGCGATCTTGTCTTTAATGTTGACCGTCGTGCCTTCCATCTTCGTGAAGCCCATGCTGCCGCCCGCCAAAAACGCGTAACGGTGGGTTTCGAGGAAAGCCGCGACCTTTTCCTTGCCCGGCACGACCCGAACCCATTGCGCGGCGCCGCCGGCGAAAATCTTCTTGTAGCTGGCGTCGGACGGATCGGACCATTTGACGTCGATCACGTCCTGCGGACGGTTCGATTTCGCCATGGCCTCGACTTCCGCGCTCGTTGCGTGGCCCAGCTTGATCCACGACAGGTCCGCGCCCGCCGCGGCCGGATCGACCGAGAAGCCCGCGCCCACTTTCGCGACGTACAACGTGCCGGCCGACAGATCTTTCTCGACGTCCGCCACGAACATGAAGAGGCCGCTGTTGGTCGCGTCGTCGCCCATCAGCACCGTGCGGTTATCCGGCATGACTTGCACGAGCTCGTGCGAAATACGGCCGAGACAGTAGTGTTTCCTGACGCTGCCCGTGCCGTCCGCCTTGACCGTGATTTCCGGCAGATGCCCATAAAGGTACGGGTTGAAGGCGATGTTCGTGTTGCCGTACAGATTCTCGTTGTACGCCTTGTATTGCGCGAGACTGCTCGTGCTGGTCGTGAACGCGTCCGGCTCGTATTCCTCGCTGGACAGATGCGTATTCCACGGCGACAGGCTCGCGCCGCACGTGATCCACAGTCCATTCGCGGGCGACGTGTCGACGTTGTGATACTTGACGAGCGTCAGCTTGCCGGTGGCCGGATCCTGGTCCAGCGTGAGCACGGCGATCGGCGAAGGCAGACGGCCGTACATATCCGCGCCGGACTGCGAGCGCGTCGTGTATTCGAACTGGACCACGGCGAACACCGTGTTGCCCTTGACGCCGGCCACCTTCGCGCCGTCGATCTTCAGCAGCGACGTGCCGTCCGGCGAATCCGAGAAAAACTGGCGCCGTTGCGCGGGCACCGTGTTGTCGTAGATCGGCTGATTGTTGATGTCGAAGTAACCGCCCGCCAGCACGGTGCCGCCCTTGCCGTCCGGCACCATGTCGCCGGTCATGAAGAACGGCTGATAGGCAAGCTTGTAGGCCCGTTTGGAGCCATCGGAATACGACACGGTCAGGCTCGAGCCGACCGTGGTGGTCGCCATCAGCGCCGGATTGGCCAGCGACGGCGCCGGCATGCTGGCAAACGAAGCCGACGTGAAATTCGCGACGGGCGTGGCCACCGGGCCCGCCAGATCGTTGCCGCCGCCGCAGGCGGTCAGCATCGACGCCGTGGCGAGGCCGCCTAACGGCAGCATCGGCGCGCCGGCCAGGAGTTTCAGGGCCTTGCGGCGGGAAAGGTCGAACGGCTCTGCCATGTTGTTGTGATCCAGGGTTCGGGTAGCGTGGGTGAATGCACAGTCGGCACGCACTCAGACCCAAAACCGCATGGCTCACGCTCGCGCCGCTATGACGCGAGGATTCTATGAAGTGAATGTGAAAGTATATTGACAGCTATTGGTAATGTTTAATTTAGCTTTCTGTTAGCTAAACCGCCCTACCCTGCGCCTTGCGTCGCTCGCCCTGCCGTTAGCCCGGCCGACGAAACTCGTTTTCGACCCACGCAACGGCGCTCGCCTTGCTGAGTTTAAAGTTCGGCGCGACCTGAACCTGCGCGAGCTGTTCGCCGAACTGGTCGAGCGCGGTCAGCAGCGCGTACGGCTCGATTTCGTCGGGGACGATGTCGAGCGTGATGTCGAGTTCGTCGTTGCCGTCGGCGCTCGACACGCGCACTTCTTTATGAAGTTGCGCGCGCAGCTGTTGTTCGTGGCGGCGCAGCACTTCCGACGCGGTCTTCACCAGCGTATTGAACGCCGAGGTGTCGAGCGGCTTCGGATCTTTCTTGTTGCGGCCCATGGTCCACGGCCCGACGAGCGCCGGCTCCGCTTCGCCGTCTTTGATCATGGCGACGGCCCAGCCTTCGTCGTCTTCGTTCTTGATGACGCGCGCGGTCCAGCCGTCGTCGCGCCACAAGCGTGGTTCGTGCACGGTTTCGTCCAGTTCGGACGAGCCTTCCGTCGTGATATCGGCAGCGTTGTCGGACGATGGAAGGGGGGTGTCGGTCATTACAGGTTTACTCACGTTCGCGGGGCGGAAACACATCTGAAGCACACGATTCTACCTGCCCGGCTCGCGCCCAATGTGGCCCTCTGACGATCGGACAAGCCGGCATAAGCCCGGCGTCACTCGAAATATTCCGTTTCCTTATTCGCGGGAACTTATAAATCTATTATAAAATTTTTATAAAAAAACGCGGCCCGTGGGCCGCGTATAAAAGATGAAAAAGACACCCTTGGTCAAAGGGTGACTCAATTGTAGATGCGTAATTCTCCGGGATAGATCATCTCAACAGGAAGAGTGAGTTGCAGAAAACGCAATGAATCCCTGGGCTAGCGCCCATCCCTTTCGAATCCCTTCCCCGTAACGCCTGGCGGGCGGCGTCGCGATTGAGCAACGCCGCGGCATTGACAAGTCATTCACGAATTATCCGCGCAAAACAATTCATCTTTATTTACCATCACTTACCCGATTTCAATCCGCCATTACGAATTTGAAAATTCATTGTTGTGTCATATGCGATTAAAGATCGGAATAGCAGGAATACACTTCGCTGCGGATCGTCAGGCAGCCGGCGGAATCGGCGGTCAGCACTGGAATGCGATTCTCTATGCACAGTCCCGGAGTTATCTAAACATGAAAAAAACCCTCATCGCAGCAGGTCTCATGGGCGCGTTCGCCATCAGCGCTCACGCACAAAGCAGCGTCACGCTGTACGGCACGCTGGACGCCGGCCTCGTCTACTCGAACAACCAGGGCGGCCACAACAACTGGCAGCAAGGCAGCGGTTCGGTGTCGAACACGTACTTCGGCCTGCGCGGCAGCGAAGATCTCGGCGGCGGTCTGCACGCCATCTTCACGCTGGAAAACGGCTTCAACCTGAACAACGGCCAGGACACGGAAAGCAGCACGATGTTCAATCGTCAGGCCTTCGTCGGTTTGAAGAGCGACCAGTACGGTGCGGTGACGCTCGGCCGTCAATACGACTCCGTGGTCGACTATCTCGGCCCGCTGTCGGAAGCCGGCGCGGGTTACGGCAACAACCTCGCGGCTCACCCGTTCGACAACGACAATCTGGACAACTCGTTCTCGATCAAGAACGCCGTGAAGTACACGAGCGCGAATTATGCGGGCCTGAAATTCGGCGGCTTGTACGGCTTCAGCAACTCGGCCGGCCAGTTCTCGAACAACCGCGCGTGGAGCGCCGGTGCTTCGTACGACAACGGCCCGTTGAGCGTCGCGGCGGCTTACCTGCAACTGAACCAGTCGGGCAGCTCGAACCTGGGCGGCGCCGTGTCGCAAGGCGACGGCACCGCCGCAGTCGCGGCGAACCTGCAGCGCACCTTCGGCGCGGGCATCAACTACACGTACGGCCCGGCAACGGCCGGCTTCGTGTACACGCACACGCAACTGGACGGCATCACCGGCGTGGACGTCGGCGGCGTGACGTTGCCGGGCGTCTCGGGCACCAACCTGCATCTCGACAACTACGAGCTGAACGGCAAATACGCGCTGACGCCGGCGTTGAGCCTCGCGGCGTCGTACACGTTCACCGACGGCAAGATGTCGGGCTCGAACGGCTCGGGCGATCCGAAGTGGCACACGGTCTCGCTGCAAAGCGATTACTCGCTGAGCAAGCGCACCGACGTGTACGTCGAAGGCGTGTATCAGCATGCGTCGGGCGAACTCGGCAACTTCGGCGCGAACGTCGCGTCGATCAACACGCTGGCGCCGTCGTCGACCGGCAACCAGGTGGCCGCGGCCGTCGGTCTGCGTCACCGCTTCTAAGTTTTTTCAGCGGTACTTTGTGGAGCGGATGCATCCATCCGCTTTGCAGCCGAACCCGCGCGCGACACGATCGCGCGCGGGTTTTTTCATAGGCCTTACGGATCGGCGTATGACGCAGGCAGATAGTGACGGCGTCGCCATGCGGTGGGTATACTGAGCCCGGCTGCCTTGCCTGCCGCAATGTCGTTGCGGTTGAACGGCGGCTTCGTCGCGAAGCATGACGCACACGTTGTATCGCGCCGCGCTTCGCCCGCGCCCCAAGTTCCCGTGCCTGACCGGGGACGCCGACGACCGGATCATGAAAAGACTTTTCCTGCTTGTGCCTGTTATTGCTGTGACGGCTTGCCTCACTGCCTGCGGTTCCTCCAGCGGTCCCCTCCGCGACGCCTCCCAGCCGATGATGTACGTGTCTTCGCAACGTGCTCCCGCCTATATCGCCGATTGCCTCGAAAGCCACCTGTCGCGCATGCGCATGTCGAACGTTGGCGGCGCGACCGAGATCGCCGTCGGCTCCGATTCGAACAACTCGTATTTCGTGACGCTGACGCCGTACAACGCCGGCTCGGTCATCAAGGTGATGCATCCCGCGAACGCGCCGGACGATCCACCTGAACCGGAAATGCGCTTCGATATTGCACGCTGCGCGACCTGAGATTCGAGTCGCCTGTTTGCCGTTTGAAGGCCACGCCGATACGCGATTTTTTTAACTCGCGGATCGGCTATTTTTTTATCCGCGCTTCTGCGAACATAGCCGCCCTTTGTTCTTCCAGACGGCACGAGTTTCGATGGCATCCAGCAAAGCACATCATGCAACCGGGTTTGCGGCCGGCGTCATCGCGGCGGCAGTGGTCGCGCGTGTCGGCGGCGGCGGTTCATTTCATCTCGGTGTGTTGCTGAGCTTTATCGCGGGCGTGGCGGGCAGTACCGCGCCGGACTGGCTCGAAGTGGCGTGGTGGTCGCGCGCGCGTCGTCTGTGGATTACGCATCGCACGCTGACGCATTGGGGCGTGGGTTGGCTCGCGCTGCTCGCCGCGTCGTATCACTGGCTCGGCCATTCGGTCTATGCCGCGCCGGCGTTCGGCTTCGCATGCGGCGGTCTGATGCACCTGCTCGCCGACTGGCCGAATCCGCTCGGCGTGCCTTGGATCGCAGGCCGGCATTCGTTGAATCTGTGGAACAGCGGACACTGCGATCTGATCGTGGTGGCGGCTTCTTGGGTCGCGGCGTGGTTCGTCGGCCAGCACGTCTGGCTGCATGGCGTGCATGGGCTCACGATGCTGCACTATTTGCGAGCCGGGTAACGGCTGCGCGAAGCCTCGCGAATCAGCGGACGGCGGCGGCGTAGTTCGCGGGTGTCACGCCCAGCAAGCGCACGAACGCGCGCGTCATGTGACTCTGATCGGCGAAGCCCGCAGCGGCCGCCGCATCCGCGAGCGTCACGCCACGCGCGATCCATTGTCTTGCGAGTCCCACGCGCCGTTGCATCCGGTAAGCGTGCGGCGGCAATCCCATTTCGTGCGCGAAACCGCGCAGTAACTGAAAGCGGCTCAGGCCGGTATCGGCGGCGAGATCGGCGAGCGTGAGCGAGGCGGAAGGATCGTCGTCGATACGTGCTTTCGCGCGCGCAATCGGCCCCAACGCATTCGCCGACGACACACGCGCCGGTTGCGTGGCATGCGCGCGGACCAGATGTCCGAGCAGGTCGAGCAACGCTTCCTCCCGGACCAGATCGTCAAGCACGGCGTGCGTCTCTACCGAGACCGCGAACAGCCTGTCGAACCGACGCTTCAGCAGAGGATCGCGCGCGACCGGCTGGGTCAGCTCGATCTCGTGCGCCGCCACGCCGTTGAGTTCATGGGCAACGCCGATCAACATCGACGGTTCGAAATACAGCATGCGCCACGCGCGGCCGCGTTCGTCGAGCGGACTGCCGTCGTGGACTTCGCCGGGATTGACCATGATCGCGTCATTCGCGCGCGCCTCGACGACGCCGCGCCCGCTCGCCGACCGATGCCCACCGCTGACAATCACGCCGACGCCAAAGCGATCATGCGAATGACGCGGAAACGCGTGCGCGGTTTCGGCCACCGTCGCTTCGACGCCGGCCAGCGCGCAACGAGGCATGTGGACGCGGCCGCGTGACATGATTGGCGGCCTCAGCAGCGCGGCGACGCCAGGCGCCGAAGCTGACGCTGACGTTCGCTACAAGACGCGCACATTACCCGCGCCCCTCGTCGCTGCGCTCGCCTTCGCGGATCTTGCCTTGCGACACGCTGCTCCCCGGCGGCACGCTATGCGTGAGCCACACATTGCCGCCGATCACCGAGCCGCGTCCGATCGTGACGCGCCCGAGTATCGTCGCGCCGGCGTAGATCACCACGTCGTCCTCGACGATCGGATGACGCGCATTACCCTTGATCAGGGTGCCGTCGAGATCGGCCGCGAAGCTCTTCGCGCCGAGCGTGACCGCCTGATACACCCGCACGCGCTCGCCGATGATCGCGGTCTCGCCGATCACGACGCCCGTGCCGTGGTCGATAAAGAAACTTGGCCCGATGGTCGCGCCAGGGTGAATGTCGATCCCGGTCGCCGAATGCGCGATCTCGTTGATGAAGCGCGCCAGCAACGGCACGCCGAGCCGATGCAACGCATGCGCGAGCCGATGGTGCGTCATGGCCCACACGCCGGGATAGCAAAGCAGAATTTCGGTAATGTGCTGCGCGGCCGGGTCGCCGGTAAAGGCCGCCTGAATGTCGCTGACCAGCAGCGCGCGAATGCCCGGCAACTGCGTGCCGAATTCGCGCGCCACGTTGAACGCGCGCGCCTTCAGTTCGGCGTCCGGCGTCGCGCCGAACTCGGGCAGAAAACGCAGCGCGCGGCGGATCTGTTCCGCGAGCAGGCGCAGCGTACTTTCGAGCGTGTGGCCGACGTAGTAGTCGACGGTTTCATCTGTCAGATCGGGCGCGCCGTAGTGCGTGGGAAACAACGCCGCACGCAAGCCAGCAACGATGTTGATTACCGCGTCGCGCGACGGCAGTTCGCGAATACCGAGCGGATGCCGCGTGCGATGCAATTCTTCGCGCGACGCGCGCAGGTCCGCGACGATCTGTTCGAGACCCCAGCTATGGGCAGGCACATTAGGCATAAAAGACAGCGCCGCGCGCGGGCGCGGTTCAGAGTGATTGTCCCGAGAGATTACCGCGTTTTGCCGCAGCTCGCGCAGGGCGGGCTCAGGCTCTTCTCTACGGGATGCTCTGCTGAATACGGCTCGCGCATGTGGCGGCGCGCGGCGCGCGGCGTGACGTAGCGCGGCGGATTCAGATGGTCACACTGCTCGCGTCGATCCAGCGCACGGCCCAGTCGCGTGCATGCGCGATGGCCGCGCCTTCATCGGGAAAGCGTAAGTCGGTGGGGAAAAAACGGTTGGCGACCAGTTCGCCGTCGCTCGATCGCGAGATGACCACATAGGGTTGCCAGGAGCCATCGCCCGCGCGCGCAGGCGCGCAATTTAGCAAATAGCCGCGATGTGTGAATGCAGCATCAAAGTGCATGTGTCACCCGCCCTGACGGCCCCATAAATGTTTTCAGTAGCGCACGGTTGCCTGTTAGCGGCGTGTTACCGGCCACGATGAAATGGCCGGACGAATCTCGTCGATTTAACCGCGCTGCGCTCGTCGGAGTAAGATCATACTCTGTAGAAAATACGCGTCCATTAAAAAAATGAAAAGAATTCTGCGCGTAATCGCCAGGCGAAATGCGCGCCGTACGTAAGGGCGGCGCAAGCGCCGTGCAAGTCACGCGCGCCAACTTTTTTGCCGGGCGGAACGGGTTTTGCTGCACTTCACCCATGTCCTCTTCCAAGGAGAATGCATGATGAACAGCGATATCAACAAGCCAGCAGACACCAGCGCGCAACCGCTTACGAGCGGCCCCGTCACGACCGAATTGCACAACGACCGCACGCACGACAGCACCGTCGACACCGACGGCAAGAACCTCGAAGCCGCGCGTATCGCGGGCCACAGCCCGATCGCCCCCGACGAGATCACGACCTCCAACGCGACGCTCGTCAACAGCGTGCCGGAGGCGCTCGACGGCATGGCCGGATTCGACAGCCGGGTCGGCGGCAATCATCTGCTGCTGGCGCTTGAGCCCGGTTACACCGTGATCGATCGGGGCATGGTCGCGCCGCAAGAGGGCTATTCCGCCGATCATCAGTTCGATGATCCGCGCCCCGTCGGCAGCCGCCAGGATCGCGGCCGCATTCACTACGCGCTCAATCATCTGCGGCCGGCGCGCGTGATCGAATTACATCGGGTGAAATAAGCATTCGCATTTCGCGCATGTTTTATGTCTGTTTGAATCCGCACGCGCGGCCCGATTAAATCACGTGTCTTGAAGCGCACACCGTTTGAATAGCGGTGTGCGTTTTGTTTCGGATTTACCTCGGGTTTACCTTGCTCCCGGCCGCTCTCGGCCTATTGCACCGCAGCGATTAGAAACTCCAGGTTGCAGGACCTACGCGCCGTCGCGCCTTTTTCGCTTTTCCGAACCTCGGCACAATCAGGCGCACATCAACACTCAACGGGACAGCAAATGAAAAAGATCGTCGTGATCGGCGCCACCGGTACGCTCGGCCAGGCAGTCAGCGCGGAACTGAAGGTGCGCAATGAAGTGATCGAAGTCGGCGCAACACGCGGCCAGTATCGTGCCGACATTACCGACCCGGCGAGCGTCGCGCAGCTCTTCCGCGAGATCGGCAAAGTGGACGGCGTCGTCACCGCAACCGGCAAGGTGCATTTCGGGCCGCTGCCGGACATGAGCGTCGAACAGTTCTGGGTTGGTCTGCGGGACAAGCTGATGGGCCAGGTCAACGTGGTGCTGGCCGCGCAGCACTACATGAACGACGGCGGTTCGTTCACGCTGACGAGCGGCATCCTCGCCGACGAACCGATTCGCCTCGGGGCGAGCGCGACGACCGTCAACCTCGCGCTCGAAGGTTTCGTGCGCGGCGCGGCGATCGAATTGCCGCGCGGCATCCGTATCAACGTGGTGAGCCCGACAGTGCTGACCGAAGCGCTCGACGCTTATGCGCCCTTCTTCCGCGGCTTCGAGCCGGTGACCGCACAGCGCGCGGCGCTCGCTTATGTGCGCAGCGTGGAAGGCGCGGAGACGGGCCGCGTGTATCGCGTCGGTTACTGATCCTGATCGGCCGAGACAGCGGCGATGCGGTCACGCCGCATCGCGACGCCGTCCGCTAGCCAAACGCCGCGTTGCTTCGCGGCGGTGGCGGCGTGAGATTTTCAACCGCCCTGCACGCCCTGCGTATTCACGTAGACCGAGTACAAGCCGTGGCTCGCCGCCATGAACAGCCGGTTGCGATGCCGTCCGCCGAAGCACACGTTCGCGCAACGCTCCGGCAACGCAATGTGGCCGATCGCTTCGCCTTGCGGCGTGAAGATGCGCACGCCGTCGAGTTCGTCGCTGCCCATCCCCCAGCCGCACCACAGATTGCCGTGAACGTCGACGCGAAAGCCGTCCGGCGTGCCGGGACCGGCGTCGATCAGCACGCGGTTATTCGACAGCGAGTCGCCATGGCCGGCGACGTCGAATGCGCGAATCTTGCGCGGCTCGCCACGCGATTCGACGGTGTACAGCACCGTTTCGTCCGGCGAGAACGCGAGGCCGTTGGGGCCCAGCACGTCGTCGGCGACCACGCTCACTTCGCCCGATTGCCCGTCGATGCGATACACGCAAGCCGGCAACTCCGACGCCTGACGCTCGCCTTCATAAAAACTGTCGATACCGAAGGTCGGATCGCTGAACCAGATCGAGCCGTCCGATTTCACGACCACATCGTTCGGCGAATTGAAGCGCTTGCCGCGATAACGGTCCGCGAGCACGGTAATCGACCCGTCGTATTCGGTGCGCGTGACCCGTCGCGTCAAATGCTCGCAACTGACGAGGCGCCCCTGGCGGTCGCGCGTATGGCCGTTCGCGTTGTTCGACGACTGGCGAAACGTGCTGACCGCGCCGCTCGTTTCATCCCAGCGCAGAATGCGGTCGTTCGGAATGTCGCTCCACAGCAGATAGCGGCCGTCGCCGAACCAGACCGGCCCCTCCGACCAGCGCGCGCCCTGATACAGACACTCGACGGAAGCGGACGCCAGCATCAGCGCCTTGAAGCGCGGATCGAACACGCGAATGGAGGGATCGGGATAGCGTCGGCTGGTGTCGGTCATGTGGTGCGTGGATGGGGCGTGAGTAAGGGCGTAGTGGGGACGAGGTGGCGGCGATTTCAGCGCTTGATGCGAAGGCGTCACGGGTGAATGTGAGAGCCCGCGCCGGGCCCTGCATTTTTCCGTAGTCGGGCCCAATGGCGGAAATTGCGCGTGCGCGCGAATTGGCGCATTCAAGGTAGCACCGGGCTCGCAATGTTGTCAAACAACCTGATACTCGCGGCGCCGTGTCGAACACCAGGGAAACGACGCAGAAGATTAGGGGCAGCAATCCACCTATTTTGTATGACAATAGCGACTGGCGCGCAAAACACCGGGGCATCGCGGCACACGCAGGCCCTTAAAAATGGGGTTATTTGGCATTTAGCGTGCTTTTGCCTTAAATTTCGGCAAAAAATGGCCGATTAGAATGGGTTTCGCAGTTATGCTGCCAATGCCATGCATCAAAATGGCGGCTAACGCGAGAATCTCCCGCTCAAATGATCGATGAATGCCAATTGGATCAGAGATTCAGGTAGACAGAGCCGTTCATTCGCCGCTTCGCAGAATCACGGAAATGATGTTTCCTTCGAGAATCTCACCCGGCTTTGCAAAATAATTTTTGGTGATAGATTGTGAAGATAACAACAACCGCAGGCCATGCCCTACCGCAATTAACCGCTGCGGGCTGCTTGCGAGTCTGAGAGAGCCAAAATTGTCGCTACATTTTATCGAGCAGATGGCACCGCTACTGAACGCCGCCGACGAAGCGGAATGGTTCGGTGCAATCACGGGCCTTGCCGAGACGTGGGGCTTCGACAAGCTTTTGATCGCCATGCTGCCGCGTCCGACCATCCGGCTTGAAGACGCGTATATCCGCAGCACGTACGCACCGGTCTGGCGCCGTACCTATGACGAACAGGGGATGGTCCATATCGACCCGACGGTTGCGCATTCCATGACGCGCTCCACGCCGCTGATCTGGTCGCCGGATATCTTCGAGACCGACGCGCAGCAGGCCATGTTTGAAGAAGCGCGCTCGCATGGGCTACGCGCCGGCGTGACATTGCCGATTCATGGCCCGAATCAGGAAGCCGGCATGATGTGCTTCGTCAACGACACCAACCCGAACGAGGCGTTCTGGCGTCATATTGACGTGGCACTGCCGAATTTGCTGTTATTGCGCGATCTGGTAATCGATACCAGTCAGAAGCATTTGAATACGCACGCTCAGACTTTACTGCCCAAGCTGACGCCGCGCGAACGCGAATGCCTGAAATGGACCGCGCGCGGCAAATCCACCTGGGAGATCTCCCATATCCTGAACTGCTCGGAAGCCGTAGTGAACTTCCACATGAAGAACATCAGGACGAAATTCGGGGTGAATTCGCGGCGCGCGGCGGCCGTGATTGCCGCACAACTCGGACTTATTGACCCGGGTTGAGCAACGCGGCGGCGTCGCGGCTGAACAGCACGCGTTCGGCACGGCCCAGGTCCGCGTCGGAAACGGTCTTGGTGAAATACAGACCCAGCAGAATCGACACCGGCGCCGGGATTTCCGCGCCCGATTCAAACCGGCTGCCGCGCGACTGTGTCACGCCAAAACGAGCCCAGAAACGGCGCTGGCTCTCTTTCTTCTTTTTGCGGTAAGCGATGATCAGCACGCGATCAACCGCCGTGGAAGGCTCGGCTGCACGGGTTTGCAGGCCGGTTTGCGGTTGCCAATGATTTTCGAGAAGTTCCATTTTCTTGTCCTGTCGGTTAAGTACGGATGCCTGTCTCGAATTCTGCGTTACCCGATAAGCATTCACACCTACCTAGGTAGGTAGGTGGCAGAGCGATTCATAATGCATAAGTTTTCCTGCGTATTGGCTACCCCCAACACGTTCAGGAGAACGTCATGCAACCAGTAATCCGGATTGGAATGCGTCAGGAATTTGACAACGAGGACATCAACGAGATGTACCGCCTGCGAGCCCGGGTATTTCAGGGGCGACTAGGGTGGGAAACGCCGACCATCGCGGGCATGGAGGTCGACGGCTACGACGCCCTCGGGCCGCTCTACATGCTGATTCAGGACGAAAACGGCCGCGTGCGAGGCTGCTGGCGCCTGATGCCGACCGAGGGTCCGAATATGCTGAGGGACACGTTCCCGCAATTGCTGCACGGCGAAGCGGCGCCCGCCGGGCGGACCATCTGGGAATTGAGCCGGTTCGCGATCGAAACCAACGGCGAAGACCAGTCGTTCGGTTTCGCCGACCTGACCATGCACGCTATCCGGGAGGTCATCCGGTACGCGATCCAGATGGGCTTCACGAGCTATGTCACGGTGACCACCACGGCGATCGAGCGGATGCTGCGCAAGACCGGCATGGAGATCAGCCGGATCGGGCCGCCGGTGCAGATCGGCGTGGAGCGGGCGGTGGCGCTGGACGTGGCCATTAGCGAGAAGACCCGCTTCGCGCTGTTTGGGCCGATGGCGGCGGCGGCTTAACCCGCGTCCGCCTTAAGCACCTTTACCCGCTTCATCGCTATTACCGCTATTACCGCTGCCGCGGCGGCACCAACGCTGCGGCGGCGGGACGGCCGCCACCTGACCGTTCACGAACCGAACATCCGTTCCAGCGCATTACCCAGATGCGCTCGCATCGCCGCGCCGGCCGCCATCGGGTCCTGCCGGCGAATCGCGTCGAACACGGCGAGATGCTCGTCCTGCACCAAGCGCTGCCGCTCCACCGTCTTCACCAACGAAAGATTGCGCGACAGATTCATGCTGAACAGGATCTGTTCTTCGATAAACGACATAACCGTGATGAAAAACGGATTCTTGGACGCGCGCGCCACCGCCAGGTGGAACATGAAGTCGTCATTCGCGCCAATTTCCTGGGTTTCGCCGATTCGTTCCAGTTGATCCAATGCATGCTGGATCGCCGCGATATCGTCGGCGTCGGCTTTTAGTGCGGCATGCTCGGCCGCGCCCGCTTCCGTCACCATCCGAAATTCATAGCAGCGGCGGATGTCAGACAGCGTCTCGAGCGGCGCGAAACGTCGCACATCCGGATCGGGTCGACGCGCGACGGTCGTGCCCGAACCATGCCGCGTCATGATGATGCCGTCCGCCCGCAGACGGGCCAGGGCTTCCCGCACCGTCGGCCGCGACGTCGCAAAGCGTTCCGCCAGCGCGTGCTCCGTGGGCAAGCGCTCACCTTCCTTGTACTCGCCCTCGACAATGCGATTCAGAATATCGCCGTAGATCTTGTCGGGGAGGCCTGTGGTTTTGCGCTCGTTCATCAGCGGGCTGAAGCAGCTTGTCTGAGTAGGTCTTAATTGTAAGGCAAACCCGGTGCTATCTTGATTGGGTTATGCGTCTCATATCTCTGCGTAAACCGTCGGCGCTAAGGCTGAAGGACAGGGTGCGCTTTGCATTGTCATCGCGAAATTTGACAAGTCTTTGATTTACATCCTGCCTGCCTGCATCTTTTTCAGCGATCATTTAAGCTCGCATCGGCAAACAATCGCCAAACCCTCTTTCAGACGCGGAGTCGATATGTACACACGCATCCTTGTCGCGGTTGACGGCAGCAATACCTCACGCCGTGCATTCGAAGCAGCGCTCGCGCTCGCCAAGTCTAACGGCGCCGTGCTGCAGCCTTTCTATGTCGTCGAAAACACGCCGCTGTATTTCGAGGCGCCCGGCTACGACCCGTCCATATTGCGCAACCGTCTCGTCGAAGAAGGCAAGGAACTCGGCGCGGAATTCGCCAAGGCCATGCTAGAGCAAGGTGTGAAGGGCGAACTCGTGGTGGGCGAAGCGTCGTCGCTCGACGACGTTTCGGGGACCGTGCTGAAGGCCGCCGCCGCATTCAACGCCGATCTGCTGGTCATGGGCACGCATGGCCGGCGCGGTGTCCAACGGATGATTCTCGGCAGCGTGGCCGAGCGCTGCGTGCGTCAGGCGAGCTTGCCGGTGCTGCTGATTCCATCCGCCGCGGGCAAGGATAGCGAAGCCGCGTGACAAATCGCGGTTAGCCGGACCCGTCGCCTGGCAATCCGTCAGTCATACGCACGGACCTGATATCGCTCAAGATGCCTAACTGTTCGCGCGCGTCATTTTGCCGCTAAATGTGCAACGTGGCCGGTGGGACAATCAGTCATTACCCTGACAACTGGCTGCAGAACATGCTGACTCCTACCACTGCCGCGCCCGTCGCTCACGCCGACGATTCCATCGCAAGCTCCACGCCGGTGCGCAGCGGCCGCCGTGCGACGACCTTTCGTCCGAGCACGCGCAGCGCCGCCCGCTGTTCGAGTTGCGCGATGCGTCAACTCTGCATGCCGCAAGGCTTGTCGCCCGACGAGTTGACCAAGCTCGAAACGCTCATCTGTTCGGCGCGCTCCGTGCAGCGCGGCGAAGCGCTGTATCGCAGCGGCGATCGCTTCGACAGCATCTACGCCGTGCGTTCCGGTTCGATGAAAACCGTCATGGCGCACCGCGACGGCCGCGAGCAGGTCACCGGTCTGCGTCTCGCCGGCGAGGCGCTCGGACTCGACGGCATCAGCGAAGACGTGCATGCCTGCAGCGCCCTCGCCCTCGAAGACAGCACCGTCTGCATCGTTCCGTACACCGCGCTCAAATCGCTGTGCCGCGAAATCGGCTCGATGCAGGAACGTCTGCATAAGCTGCTGGGCGAGCAGATTGTTCGCGAGGCCGCGCAGATGATGGTGCTCGGCTCGCTGTCGGCGGATGAGCGGGTCGCGGCCTTCCTGCTCGACGTGTCGGATCGCAATGCGCAACGCGGTTATTCGTCGGCGGAATTCAACTTACGGATGACGCGCGAGGACATGGGCAGCTATCTCGGCATGACGCTCGAAACCGTGAGCCGCACCCTGTCAAGATTTCAAAAACGCGGACTGATCGATATACAGGGTAAGCACATTCGGATCGTCGATCTGGACGGTTTGCGGCATCTCTGATCGAGCGGTCTGTACAGCCGCGCAGCGCAGCCGTTCGTCGCTTACGTCTCTCCCAGGTTCCGCCGGTTTCCGTCGACGCGTAGTCATCCTGGCACGGCTCCTGCGACTCGGGTACAGTCTTGAGTCTGTCCCCCCGCAAGGAGACCCGGCGAAATGAACCGCGACCCCGCCCCGCATCACCCGCTCGTCCAGCGCCTGATCGACGCGCGTCGAATCACCGACGATCTGTTTGCTATCGTCAAACCCGAATTTCTGTATGAACGGCCGATCCGCGAGCGTCATCGCATCGTGTTTTATATCGGCCATCTAGAAGCTTTCGATCGTAATCTGTTCGATCAACGCCTGTGCGATCTCCCGGCGTTCGACCCGCAGCTCGACCAGCTTTTCGCGTTCGGTATCGATCCTGTCGACGGCGGTTTTCCCACCGATCAACCGGGCGACTGGCCGTCGCGCGACGCGGTGCGCGATTACGCGCTGCGCGCGCGTGAGCAGATCGACCGTGAGGTCGGTGCGCTTGCGGACAAGACGCCTCCCGGCCATGCAGGTCGTGGAGGCGGCGGCGATAGTACGCAAGCGGCCGCAGCGGAACAGCTATTGAACGTTGCAATCGAGCATCGGCTGATGCACGCGGAAACACTCGCGTACATGCTTCATCAATTGCCGCTCGAACAAAAAGTCAGCGGGCTCAATGAGCCCGTGGCAACCCAGCCTGGGCGCACGGGGGCGTTAGCGTCGATGGTCCGCGTGCCGGCCGGCACGGCCGTGCTCGGCATGTCGCGCGACGCTGGTCAATTCGGTTGGGACAATGAATTCGGCGAGATGCACGTGGACGTCCCCGCCTTCGAGATCGATCGCCACATGGTGACGAACGGCGCATTTCTCGCCTTCATCGACGCAGGCGGTTATCGCGAACGGCAATGGTGGTCCGACAAGGATTGGGCGTGGAAGGAAGCCGAGCGGATCGAGCACCCCGCCTGCTGGTCGCAACGCGACGAGCGCGACCCACGCCACGAGCATGACGCGCACGATACAACTGAACTGAGAGACGCAAACGGCAAGCAACCCGCGTGGACGCTACGCACCATGTTCGATGACGTGCCGCTGCCGCTCGATTGGCCCGCCTACGTCAGCCACGCCGAAGCCAGCGCCTACGCGCGTTGGACCGGCAAAACGCTGCCCACCGAAGCGCAGTGGCAACGCGCGGCGCACGGCGCGCCGCACGCCGCGTCCGGCAATTTCGATTTCCGCAGTTGGGACCCGCGCCCCGTCGACGCCTATCCGGACAACGTCAGCGCATTCGGCGTGGAAGGTCAGTTCGGCAACGGCTGGGAGTGGACGTCGACATTGTTCGACGCGTTGCCGGGATTCGAAGCGTTTCCGTTCTACCTGGGCTACTCGGCGAATTTCTTCGACGGCCAGCATTTCGTGATCAAAGGCGGATCGGCACGCACCGCGCAGTGCATGTTGCGGCCGGCTTTCCGCAACTGGTTTCAACCGCATTACCAATATGTCTATGCCGGGTTCCGCTGTGTGAAGGCATGACGCCGGGGCAATGTCATCAACGTAATGACATTGCCCCGTCCGGCGATCTCCCTCACGCCACCTGCACCGGCCGACCGCTGCGCTCATCGGACACGTCGACGATTTTCCCGTCCCGCACGCGAACGATTCTGTCGGCCGCGTCGAAGAACCGGTCGTCGTGCGAGATGGCAATAATCGTCTTACCCATCTGCTTGAGTTCGGGCAGGAACTCCCGGTAAAACACCCGGCGGAACGTCGGGTCCTGATCCGCGGCCCACTCGTCGAGCATGATGATCGGCCGCGCTTCGAGCATGGCCTGCACCAGCACGAGGCGTTTGCGCTGCCCGGTCGACAGATCGGTCGTACTGAAAGCGCCATCTTCGACACGAACCTTATGCGCGATCTCGAGCCGCTCGAGCGCTTCACGCGCGCGCTGCACATCGCCCGGATCATTGGTCACGAAGTCGTCGAACAGGTAGTAATCGGCGAACACCGCTGAAAACAACTGCCGGTAGCTGTCCACCCTGTCATGCCGCACCGGCTCGCCGTTCAGCAGCAGTTCGCCTTCCTGCGGCGCGTACAGCCCGAGCAACAGCTTGATGAGCGTGGTCTTGCCACAGCCGTTCTCGCCGACGATAAAAATGATCTCGCCGCGCCGCACGTCGAGATCGACCGGCCCCAGCGCAAAACCCGGCGCGCCTGTCGGCGCCGGAAACGCATACGACGCTCCCCGCAGCTCGATCCGCTCGAATTCCGGCAAGGCCGCAGCCGGCGCGTCGATCAGCAGATCCGGCTCGCGATTGGCGAACTCGGCGGACAGCTCGGCAATGCGCCGGAACGACACCTGCGCCTGGCCCAGCGCGGGCAACGCGCTCGACAACTGCTGCACCGGTCCCTTCACATACAGCAGCACGATCACGAAGCCGCTCACCACCGACGACGCCACGCCAAGCCGATGCTGCAGCGCCACCATCAAGCCGATCACGACGAAGAACAGCACCGACGACGTGCTCTCGTGCAGCCAGTAGAGGCTCATCGCCTTCGTCTTGAGTTGCGAGATCATGTCGATCGCGCCGCCGAGCTGCGCGTCATAGACACGCCGACGGCGGCCGCGATTCATGCGCAGTTCTTTCGCGCCCTCGGTGATCGAGCGATATTGCTTCTGCAGATCGTCCTGCGCGTCACGCACCTGATCGTAATAGGTGTTCCAGCGGCTCCGCGCCCAACGCGCCATCAACAGACCCGCAACGATCGCGAACGCCGCGAGTCCGAACAGCACCGGCGACAACAACAGCAGATACACGATGCAGCCCAGCGTCAGCGCAAACGCGATCGCATAGCTCGAAAAGCTGAACGTGAACACGCTGATCGTATCGATGTCGCCATTCAGCGTCGCGAGCAGCCGGTGCACGCGATGCTGTTCGATCGCGGCCAGCGGCGCGCAGACGATGCGCGACGAGATGTCTTTGCGCAACGCCGCGATGACCTTCTGTCCGACCACGCTGTTCGCGAGACCCGCGATCAGGTTGCCGCCCACGGTCAGCGCGCAGAGTCCCGCGAAGGCCCACGCGGTGCGCTCGCTCACGCCGCCAGGCTCATGGAGTCCATCGTTGACGGCGGCCAGCAGCCAGGCCGTCGAAAAACCGCCGATACAACCCATTACCGTAGCGAACAGGGTGAGCGGCCAGAAGCCGCCGATCAGCCGCAGCGCCTCGCGCATGGCGTGGCTCGCGGGCAGCGTCGACGCCGCCTTTGCTTTGTCCTTCTGTTTCGCCTGATTCATCGTACTTCTCCTTAATTCGTGTCACGCCGCGCGGCTTCAGCGGCCCAGCGACCACATCAGGTAAAGACCGCCGGCGATCATCGCGAGCAGACCGGCCGGCATCTGCTGCGGAAACAGCACGTTGCGGCTGAGCCAGTCGGACACGACCATCAGCAGCGCGCCGAGCAAGGTCGACGCCACCAGTTCCGTGGCGGCACGGCGAAATCCCATGCGCCTCGCCATATGCGGCGCCATCAGTCCGATGAACGACAACGGCCCGACGATCATCGCCGCCGCCGCGCTCAACAACGCCGCGAGCAGCAGAATCAGAAACCGCGCGCGCCGCACCGCCACCCCGAGCGACGCCGACACGGACGCACCCAGCGGAAAGATATCGAGCCAGCGCGTACACAACAGCGCCAGCGCGAACAGCACGACGGCGAGCGCCACCGCCGCGGACGCCATGTTGGCATCGATCAGATACGTGGAGCCCATCAGCAGATTGCGCAGCATCGGCGCATACGGCCCGCTGCCCGCGATCACCAGCCCGAACACGGCCTGCGACAGCGAACCGACGGCGATACCCGCGAGCAGCAGTTGCTCCGTGGCGAAGCCGCTGCGTTTGGCGAGCGCGAGCATCGCCAGCAAGGTTGCGAGCGCGCCGATGCCGCATGCGACGAACATCAGCGGCGCACCGGGCGCGCGCACCAGCAATACCAGCGCGATCATCCCGAGCAGGCTGCCGCCGCTGATACCGAGCACTTCGGGGCTCGCCATCGGATTGCCGCTCAGGCGTTGCAGCAACGTGCCGGCCAACGCGAGCAGCGCGCCGACGGCCAACGCGCTTTCGATCCGCGGCGCACGCCAGTGCCACAAGCCGGCCCATTCCGTCGACGTCGCCCAATGCCAGCCCGACACGCCGCGGCCAAAGCCCGCTGCGATTACGACAGCCACCACCAACGCGAGCGCCGCGCCGATCAGCAGACGACGCGTCGTGCGCGGCGCCTGCGGCGTGGCGAAGTGGTGCATGCGCTCCGCGTGCGGCGGCGCCGCGCGCGCTTTCAGGCGCGGCACCAGCCACAGCAGCAACGGACCGCCGAACAGCGCGGTGGCCGCGCCGGTGGGCAGCAATTCGCCGGCCAGTCCGCCGACCTGCTGGATCGCCTGATCGGTGGCCCAGAGCAGTAGCGCGCCAATCACCGGCGCCCACGTCAACTGGTCACGCAGACGACGCGCGCCACAGGCTCGCGCAATAGCCGGCGCGGCGAGTCCGATGAAACCGATCACGCCGACCGCCGCGACGACGAACGCCGTCAACGCGACCGCCGCCGCGAGCGCGAGAAAACGTGTGCGCGTGAGCGACAGGCCGAGACTGCGCGCACCGGCGTCGTCGAGACCGGCCAGCGTCAGCGGCCGCACGAGCGCGGCGCACAGCGCCGCGCAAACCACCACGCGCGGCAGCAGCCACAGCGTGGTGTGCCAGTCCTGTTGCGCGAGCGCGCCGCCGCCCCAGATGAACATCGCCGTGAGCGAGCGTTCGTAGATGATCGACAGCGCGAGGCTGATCGCGCCGCAATACAGGTTGACGATCATGCCGCCCAGCACCAGCGTGGTCGGCGCGAACGCGCGCCGCGAAGCCAGTGCGAAGACGAACAGCATCGCGAGCGAGCCGCCGGCCAGTGCGACGCCTTCGCGCCAGGCCAGCAGCCACGCGGGTGCCCACAACGTGGCCAGCAACAACGCGAGATACGAGCCTGCCGACACACCCACGGTCATCGGTTCGGCGAGCGGATTGCGCAACACCTGCTGCAACACCACGCCGGCGAGCGCCAGCGCCGCGCCGCAGAGCAGCGACAACGCGAGGCGCGGCAGCCAGCTGTAGTGGACCACCATCGCGCGAATATTGTCGACGTCGGGCGCGAAAATCGCCCGCAGCCAGTCGGATGGCGGCAAGTGGGACGCAAGGCCGCGCAACGTCAAGGCCGCCGCGAAGACCAACAGGCCGAGCATGGCCAGCAACGGACGGCGCGCATGCCACACGCCCGGCGTGCGGCCGAGGGAAAGATCATGCATCGTGCGCCTCCGGCAATAGCACATCGGCCAATTGGCGCGCGAAACGCGCGCCGCTGAAAAGCGCGCCGCCCTGCGACACCTTGGGCATGCCGGCCACGCGCTGCGCGCGCACGAACGGCAGACTGCGCCACAGCACGCCGTCGGCGAGCGTGGCGCGGGCCGCTTCCGGCAGCGGTTCGATATAGACGAGGCGCGCGTCGGCCACATCGGCGAGGCGCGTGAAATCCGTCACGGCGTAGCCGCGCGCGTTGGTCTCGTGAGTCCAGGCGTTGCGCAGACCCACGCGCTCCATCACGTCGCCGAACAGACTGCCCTTGCCGTAGACGAGCAGATGACGGTCGTCGACGAACTCGACCATGAACACCGGTTGTCGTGCGATCGACGCGCTGCTCGCCGCATTCGACGCGAAACGTGCGCGCACGGCCTCGAGCGCGGCATCGGCCGACGCGAGCGCCGCGTCGCCTTGCGGCTCGCGTCCGAGAATTCGCGCGAGACGCCGCGTTTCATTGCCGATCTGTTTCCACGGCTCGACACCCGCTGCGGATAAAGCGATCGTGAGGGTCGGTGCGATCCGGTGCAGTTGTCCAAGTAGCGGCTGATGCGCGGGCGTCACCAGCATCAGATCGGGCCGCAACTGTTCGAGCAGTTCGAAATTCGGCTGATACAGCAGTCCGATGTCGACCACGCCCGCCGGCAGCGGCGGCGCGACGTTGGTGCGCCGATACCAGTCGGGCACCGACGTGGCGAGCGGCGTCACGCCGAGAGTCAGCAGCATTTCGGTGAGACCGAAGTCCATCACCACGATGCGCGACGGCACGGCCGCCGGTCGCGCATTCACGCCAGAAGCGGAGCCAGAAGCGGAAACCCGCGCCGCCGAAGCAGCGCTCGCCGCGCCGGCAGCCGCCCGTGCGGACGCGCCCGTCAGCGCGCAAGCCAGCCCGGCCACCGTGAGGCCGAGCATACGACGTCGTTGCATGTGCGCTCTCCTCAACTCGGATAACACACGGGCACACCGCCGCGCGTGTTCTGCACGGTTTCCATCGGCACGCCGTAAATGGATTGCAAGACCTCGGGACGGCAGATTTCAGCGGGCGTGCCGCGCACCAGCAGATGACCGCTATGCAGCGCGACCATCTCGTCGCAGAAACGCGCCGCCATGTTGATATCGTGCAGCACCACCACCACGCCGAGTCCGCGGGTCTCGCTCAGACGCCGCACGAGGCCGAGCACTTCGAGTTGATGCGCGATGTCGAGCGCCGAGATCGGTTCGTCGAGCAGCAGGCAGTCGCTGTCCTGCGCAACCAGCATGGCGAGCCACACGCGCTGACGCTCGCCGCCCGAGAGCTGGTCGACGTAACGCTGCGCGTAGTGCTGCACGTCGGTGAGCGCCATGGCCTCATCGACGGTTTGTGCGTCTTTCGCGGTGAAACGACCGAGCGCGCCGTGCCACGGATAACGGCCGAGTGCGACGAGTTCGCGCACCGTCATGCCGTCGGCGGCAGGCGGCTGTTGCGGCAGATAGGCGACCTTGCGGGCGAATTCGCGCGACTCCCAGGCGTCGAGCGCGCGGCCCGCGAAGCGCAGCGTGCCGCGCGTCGGCGTTTGTTGACGCGCGAGCACGCGCAGCAGCGTGGTCTTGCCCGAACCATTGTGGCCGATCAGGCCGCAGACACGACCACGCGCGAGCCGCAGACTCACGTCCGCCAGCAGCGTACGACCGCCCGCTTCCACGCTCAGACCCTCGGCTTCGTAAAGCGCTTCGCCCTCGCGTTGCAGGCCTTCGCGAGCGGATTCCATCAACGCCGTTGCCAATCCTTTTCTCCTGTGAAACCAAAGCGAGCCCGCTACGCGTCGTCGACGCGTAGCGGGCTCGATGCTCATGCCAGTTTTACCACTGATACTTCGCGGTGCCGAGCACGCCGATCGTCGAACCGTAGTAGCACGCGCCGCCCGAACAATAGGCCACGTACTTGCGGTTCGCGAGGTTGGTGCCGTTCAGCGCGAACTTCCAGTTGCTGATGTCGTAGTGCACGGCGGCATCCAGCAGCACGACGCTGCTCACGTCGAACGAATTGGCCGTGTCGCCCGCCGACATGCCGATATAGCGCACGCCGCCGCCGAAGCCGAGCCCACGCAGCGGACCCGTATGCAGCGTGTAATCGGCCCAGATCGACGCCAGGTTACGCGGCGCGAACGTGGGCCGCTTGCCGAGCTGCGATGCCACGTTGGACTTCGTGACCACCTGATTCAGATACGTGTACGAAGCGATCGCCGACAGACTGTCGGACAGTTGCAGGCGGCCTTCGAGTTCGAGACCGCGCGAGCGCACTTCACCCGTTTGCACCGCATAACCCGGGTGCAGCGAGTCGGTAGTCGACACGTTCTGTTGCGTCAGGTTGAACAGCGCGGCCGTGAACAAGGCGTTGTAGTTCTTCGGCTGATACTTCACGCCGACTTCGTATTCCTGACCGGTGGTCGGCACCAGCGCCTGATTCGCGAAGTTCACGCCAGTGGTCGGCTGGAACGATTTCGCGTAGACGAAGTACGGCGCGATACCCGAGTCGAACAGGTACGACAGGCCGCCGCGCCACGTGAACGCGTGCGGCGTCTGGTTCTGCACCGAAGCCGCGGTCGGCGTGACCGACTGGATGTTGGTCGAACTCCAGTCGTTGCGCGCACCGAGCGTCAGCAGCCAGCGGCCGTATTCGATCTGATCCTGGATATAGACGCCGACCTGATCGGTGGCCGTGTCGACGCGCTTGGTGGTCGCCGTGATCTGGCGGAGCGTCGAGTAGTCCGGCGCAAACGGATTGAGCGTACCGACCGCCCCCGTCCCCGAGTTCGCACCGTTCAACAGGCGCTGATAGTCGAGCCCGAACAATACGGTCTGCTTGACGGCGCCGGTCGAGAACTTCGCCTCGATCTGGTTATCCATATCGAACTGACTCAGATGCTCGCGGTCCAGGAACGCGTTCATGGTCAGCACTTTGTTCGACCCCGCCACCGAGTTGCCGAAGAAGGTCTGGTGATAGTCGATGTCGTCGTGCATGTAACGCGCGTTCGAACGGAACGTGAAAATCGGGCTGATCTTCTGTTCGAACTGGTAACCCACGGCGTACTGCGTGCGGCGGAAATAATCGTCGTTCGGATTGCCGACGTAGGTCCCCGTGCCGATCTTGCCGTTCGGGTTGAAGGTGGCCACGCCGCTCACCGGCAGCGAGTCGAACAGGCCGCCCGCCGGGTCGCGCTGGTATTGCGCGTACAGCGTCAGCGAGGTGTCCTTGGTCGGACGGATCGTGACGCTTGGCGCGATCGCGAGACGCTGGTCCTTGATGCCGTTCACCTGAGTATCCGAATCGCGGCCGAGACCGGTCACGCGGTACAGCACGGTGCCGGCCTCGTCGACCTTGCCGCCTATATCGAAGCCCACTTCATAGCGGTCGTGATTGCCGAACTGCAGCATCAACTCGTGCACGGAGTCTTCGGTCGGCATCTTCGACACCAGATTCACGATACCCGCCGGGCTGCCCGCGCCGTACAGCACGGAAGCCGGGCCGCGCATCACGTCGATACGCTCGAGGAAGTACGGGTCGATCCGCGGATTCGCGTAATACGCGCTCGGCTGCAGGATCAGGCCGTTGAGATAGGTCGAGTAGTCGAAGCCGCGGCCGCGCAACTGGTCGAAACGGAAGTCGGTCGAGTCCTGCGAATAGACGCCCGGCGTGTAGCGCAGCGCCTGGTCGATGGTCGTCGCGCCCTGCTGATCCATCTGATCGCGCGTCACCACCGAGATCGATTGCGGCGTACGCACAATCGGCGTGTCGGTCTTGGTCGCCGTGAGGCTACGCTTGGCCACCACGCCCGCGATCGGGCCGGTCGCCGACGACTCACGCGAAGCGTTCACGCTCACGGCCGGCAGCGTATTGCTGCTCGCCGCGTTCGTGCCGCTGGCCTGCCCCACCGGCGCGCTCTGACGAGTCGCGCTGTCGGCGGCGCCCGACGATTGCGCATGCGCAATCGAGGAAAGCGCCAGCGGCATGCTGAGCAAAACGAGTCTCACCGGAAGTCCGCGCTGCCCCGTACTTTTGTTTTTCTTACATCCCTTCATCGTCGATTCACCATTGAATGTTAATGATAATGAGTCTTATTTCTTATGCAACAGCGATTTGTCCCACGGCAAAACAACGCCGTGGGACTGCGCAATGCGCGGGCTTGGGGGATGGACTATTTAGATTTTAATCAGGCGTTGCGTCCGGGAAAGCACGGCCAGTTTCCGCGCACACCTGTCGATTTCGGATGATACAGACATGTCCTTTGCAGAGGCGGACGTTTTTATGCGTCACATGGACACTAAATGACCGATCCAGACGATAATATCGAAAATACCGAATCGAATGGACAAATCTCTCGTGAAGCCCGTTGCGCATGCCAGCCCGGTCGGCAGTCCCGTGACCGTGACGAATTCCGCCGCATTGGCGAATCCCACTGTTAAAGCGTCGACCGACAGCCGGCCGGATCTGCCGATCGTGTTCGGCCAGGCGATCGAATACGAATCCGGCGCGCGCGAAATCGCCCACACGCATCCGCGCGCGCAACTCCTGTACGCCACCAACGGCGTGATTCGCGTGCGCACGCCCGGCACCAGTTGGGTCGTCACGCCGGACCGCGCGTTGCTGGTGCCGCCGCGCGTCGAGCATGAACTGGAGATGGTCGGCAAAGTCTCGTTCCGCACGGTCTATGTCGACCCGTGCCCGATGTGCGGCGACGAGGAAGGCCGCCTGCTGGCGGTGAACGCCCTGCTGCGCGAGGCGATTCTGGCGCTGGTCACGCAACCCGCGCGCAACCCGCCGCCGGGCAGTCTCGCCGACGTGCTCGCCCAACTGATCGTCCATCTGCTCAGCGCGGCCGCCACCGAAGACCTCGGCTCGATCCTCGACCAGGCTGCCCGTCTGCCGTTGCCGCAGCATCCGCGCTTGCGCAAGATTTGCCAGGCGCTGATCGACGAGCCGGCCAACAGCGACTCGCTGGAATACTGGGGCGACCGCATCGGCGCAAGTTCGCGCACGTTGGCGCGGCACTTTCAACGCGAGACCGGCATGCCATTCGCCAAATGGCGCGAGCAGATGCGCGCGTCCGAAGCGATGTGCCGCCTGTCGACCAGCACGCCGATCACCGAGGTGGCCGCCTACCTCGGCTACGCGGACGCCAACACGTTCGCGGTGATGTTCAAGCGCGTCCTGCATATGACTCCGTTGAAATATCAATCGATGATGAACCCCGCGACCGCGCCGCTGGACGCGCTGCAGGGCTGAGCGGCGCGCGCCGTCCGAGCGTCCGGACTCGCGCGCACCGCCCCGGCCCGCTTAGCGCGCCGCGTCGTCGAACGCCTCGCGCAACGTCGCACCTAGCGAGTCGAGCAGCGCGGGATGCCACGCGATGTCGTCGTGCGCCGCGTCCACCTCGACCGAGCTGGCGAGCTTCACACCGCTGCTCTGCCAGCGCGCGAGATCCTCGGCCGTTGACCGCGACGCACCGCGCGCCGCCCACCAGAAGGACAACGGCGCGCGCGGCGCAGCCGGCCAGTGCCGACGCAACGCGAGCGCGGCATTGGCTTGCGCGAGCGCCGCGTGTTCGACCAAAGTGGAGGCCGAGGCGGACGGCAACGCGCCGTCGTCGGCTTGAGCGAGCCATGCCGGAACGCGGGCAGCCAAAGTGGCTACTTCTTCCGGCGTGGCTTGTTCCCGCCAGGCGGGCTGCGCGGCCATCGTTGCCGCCTCAGCCGCCGTTGCCGCCATTGCTACTGTGACCGCCGCAGATGCCGCAACCGTCTTCCCGTTCACCCCCGCCACCTCGGCCGAGCCAACCGCATCAGCCGCCGCGTCCGGATGAATCGACACATCGAGCAGCCCGACGAACGCGACCTGCTCGCCCTCGTCCTCCAGCACACGCGCCACTTCCGTCGCGATCATCCCGCCGAACGACCAGCCGAGCAGCGCATACGGACCACGCGGCTGCGCGCGCCGGATCGCGTCGGCATACTGACGCGCCAGCGCTTGCAGTCCGGTGAAACGCCAGGACTCGTCGCTAAAGGCCGGATACTCGACGCCGACCACTTCCACTTGCCCCACCAGCATCTGCGCGAGCGCGCGATAGCCCGCCACCAGGCCGTAGCCCGGATGAATCGCGAACAGCCGATGCGGCGCATCGCCCGCATTCAGACGCACCAGATGACGCGGCGCGGCGGCCTCGTCGACAGCGTTCGAAGCAAACGCATCCAGCGCCGCAGCCAGATCGGCGAGCACCGGATGCTCGAACAGCATCCCCACCGCGAACCGCGCAAAGCCAGCGGCGCGCGCCAGTTCCGCCACCCGCAGCGTCGCGAGCGAATCGCCGCCCTGCTCGAAGAAATGCGCGCGTGAGCCAACCGGGACGCCGCCCAGCACGGTCTGCCAGATCGCGGCAAGCCGCACCTCGGTCGGCGTGGCCGGCGCTTCGTCGGCGGCAACCTGGGCTGCGGCATCGGTCGCGCCGGCGGCCGTCGCAAGCGGCAGCGCCTTGCTGTCGAGTTTGCCGTTGACCGTGAGCGGCAACGCGTCGAGCGTCGCGAACAAAGACGGCACCATATAGTCCGGCAACTGCTCGCGCAGGTGCGCGCGCAGCGCCGTGCTCCAGTCGTCGGGCGCGGTATGCGCCGGATCGGGCACGATCCACGCCGCCAGACGCAGGCTTTCGCTCGCGACGCCGTCGGTCGACGGCGCGCCGACCGCCAGCACCGCCGCGTCGCGCACGGCCGGATGCGCGAGCAGCCGCGCGCGAATCTCGCCCGTCTCGATCCGATAGCCGCGAATCTTCGTCTGGAAATCGTTACGGCCGACGTAGTCGATTTCGCCGTCGGCGTCGTGAATCGCGAGATCGCCCGAACGGTACAGACGCGCACCCGGCGCGCCATACGGATCGGGCACGAAACGCTCGGCGGTCAGCGCGGCGCGGCCCAGATAGCCGCGCGCGAGACCCGCGCCGCCCACGCACAACTCGCCGGTCGCGCCCTCGGGCACGACGTTCAGGTCGTCGTCGAGCACGCGCAGCGCGAGGTCGTCGAGCGGCGCGCCGATCACGCTGCGCGCCGTCGTGCCGACTGCCGCGCGCAGATCGTCGTCGGCGAGCGGACGGCAGGTGACGTGCACCGTCGTCTCCGTGATGCCATACATGTTGACCAGCATCGGCCGCGTACCTTCGACGCCGCGTGCGCGGCGCGCCGCCGCCCAACCCGCGAGCGCCTGCGGCTCGAGCTTCTCGCCGCCGAAGATCACCACGCGCAGACGCGCAAGACCGGCGTCGCTCTGCATGTCGACGCGCATCAGCGGCATGAAGGCCGAAGGCGTCTGATTCAGCACGCTCACACCCTGTTCGCCGAGCCAGCGGTGCAGCGCTTCCACGTCGCGCGCGAGCGCGGCGGGCGCGACGGCCAGGCGCGCGCCGGTGGTAAGCGCGCCGAAGATTTCCCACACTGAAAAGTCGAACGCGTACGAGTGGCACATCGACCAGACGTCATCGGCGTGGAAGCCGAATGTCTCGCCGGTGCTGTCGAACAGACGCGCGGCGCTGCGCTGCGAAATCGCGACGCCCTTGGGTTGTCCCGTCGAGCCCGACGTGTAGATCACGTAGGCGAGCTGCTCCGGCAACGCGACCGGCGCAGCGACGCGCCAGTTCGCCGGGGCGGGCGGCACGACGCCGATGTCGAGCATGCTGATGCGCGCACCAGCATGCGCAAGCGCGCCAATACCCGCTTTATCAACCAGCACCCGCACAATGCCCGCATCGCCAAGCAGATAGTCGAGCCGTTCACGCGGATACGACGGATCGAGCGGCACGTAGGCCGCACCCGCCTTCAACACGCCAAGCAGCGCCGCGATCAGCGCCGCGGACCGCTCGAATGCCACGCCGACCAGCTCCTCGCGTCCCACGCCCTGCGCGAGCAGATGCGCGGCGATGCGATCGGACCACGCGTCGAGTTCCGCGTAAGTAACGCGCGCATCGCCGGCGACGACCGCCAGCGCGTCGGGCCGTTGCGCGACCTGCGTCGCGAAGCGAGCCGCGAGCGACACGAACGCATGATCGACCGGCGCGGCCTGAGCGAAATCACCGCCCTCGAACGGCAACACGCCGCGCGGCACCTGCAGATCGCCCACCCAACGCGTGGCCGGGCGTGCGATCTGTTCAAGGAGCGCCGCGTACTGCGCGGCCAGACGATCGAGCACCGCCGCGTCGAGTTGCGCGGCGTCCGCGTTCCATTGAATCGACAGTGCTTCGCCGGGCGACACCGCGAGCGTCAACGGATAGTGCGTGCGCTCGAGCGTTTCCGACGCGCTCACCTCCAGCCCCGTCTCGCCTTCGCGCAGGCCGGCGTCGATCGGATAGTTCTCGAACACGACGAGCGTGTCGAACAGCGGCCCGGACTCGCGCCCCGCACTCTCCGCGGCCCAGCGCTGCACCTCGCGCAGCGGCGTGTGTTCGTGCTGGCGCAACGCGGCGTTATGTTGCTGCAGACTGGCGAGCCAGTCGCCGAGCGGTTCGTCCGAACGCAGCGCCGTCCAGACCGGCAAACTGTTGATGAACAGGCCGAGCATGCCGTCGATACCCGGCAGTTCGGGCGGACGCCCCGACACGGTGACGCCGAACGCGATCCGTCGACGGTTCGCGTGACGCGCGAGCAACGCGGCCCACGCGGCCTGGATCAGCGTATTGAGCGTCACGCGATGACGCACCGCCGCCGCCCGCAGCGCCTCGCTCAACGCGACGCCGAGCGGCTGCGCGAGACGATGCACGCCCGTGTTCCCAAGCGGCGCGGTGTCGCCTGCTTGCCGGCCGGCGGGCTTGCCGCGCAGCGACGGCATCAGGAGCCCGACCTCGTCGAGTGCCTGCAATTGCCCGCGCCACCAGTCCTGCGCGGCGGGTTGATTCTGACGCCAGCGCACGTACTCGCGATACGGCGTAGCGGCCGCCAACGGCGCATCGATTGCGTCCAGCGCCGCCGTCTCGCGTCGATAGGCGTAGATCACTTCGCCCATCAGTTGCGCGGCGCTCCAGCCGTCGAGCAGCGCATGATGATCCGTCCACACGAGATCGTGAGCGCCGTCCGGGCGTGCGAACAGATTCAGACGCATCAGCGACGCATGACGCAGATCGAACGGCGTCGTCACATCTTCCGCGCGCCACTGTGCAAGCGCGGCTTCATAGTCGTCGTGCGCGCGCCAGTCGTGCAACGTAACCGGCAACTCGACGCGCCGACGCACGATCTGCAACGCCTCGCCGCCGTGCCGCCATTCAAAGTGCGTGCGCAGAATCGCATGCCGTTCGAGCGCGATGCGCCATGCGGCGGCGAGCGCGTCGCGGTCGAGCGTACCGCGCAAGGTCAGTCGCTTCTGATTGATATAAACGCCCGCGCCCTGCTGCAACAGACTGTGGAACAGCAAGCCCTGCTGGAGCGGCGTGGCCGGATAAATATCTTCGACATCGCCGAGCGGCAGATCGAGCGCATCGAGCTGCGCGGCGTCGAGTTGCGCGAGCGGGAAATCTTCCGCCGTCGCACCGGCGGCCGCCCGCGAGCAATGCTCGACAAACGCCGCGAGCGACGCGCGGAATGAATCGGCGAGCGCGCTGACCGTCGCGTCGGCAAGCACATCCGGGCTGTAGCGCCAGGTGATGGCCAGCATGCCGTTCTCGACTGCACCGTTCAGGTCGAGCACATATTTCAACCGCGAATCGCCGGACATCGGCGCACCGGTCGACTCGCTCGCAAAGCCGAACCGGCCATTGCGTTCAAGCACCTGATCGGTCTGCCCAAGATAATTGAAGCCGATGCGTGGCGCCGGCAATGCCGACAATTCCGCGCGCACGGCCGGATCGGCGGCAAGCTGCGTGAGCATGCCCCAATGCAGGCCCTTGTGTTCGATTGCACGCAGACGTTGTTTGGCGGCGCGCAATGCGTCGCGCGTCCGTGAACGTCCGGCGTTCCCCTGCGCGTTCGCGTTCGCATCCACGTTCACGCCAGCCGGAATCCACACCGGAAAGCGCGTCGTGAACCAGCCGATCGTGCCGCTCAGATCGAGTTGCGCATCGATCTCCTCGCGGCCGTGGCCTTCAAGTGCGATCAGTGCGCCAGCCGCGCCACTCCACGACGCCACCGCGTCCGCGAGCGCGGCCAGCAGCACTTCATCCGTGCCCATCCGGTAAGCGCGCGCGGGTTCGCGCAACAGCGCCTCGGTCAGCGCGCGATCGAGCGTCAGTGTATGAACGCGGCTCGCCGCGAGCCGCATGTCGGCCTGCGACTCGTCGCGCTCGACCGGCAGCACGGCGCTCGCGCCCTCTAGCCCCATGCACCATTTCTCCGCCTCGCTCTGCGCCGGCAGCGCGGCGGCATAACGCGCCGCCTGTTCCACCCACGCGCTCCACGGCAACGGCGTGGCCAAGGCTGCGTCCGGTGCTTCGCCACGCGCCGCGCTCGCATACAAGGTTTCGAACTCGTCGAGCAACACGCGCCACGACACACCGTCCACCACCGCGTGATGAATCACGACGAACAAACGCCCTTCGTCCGCGCCGACCTTGAACCACGCCGCGCGCATCAGCGGTCCGGCTTGCAGATCGAGGTCGCGGTGCAGGCGCTCGCCCTCGCGTTCGAGCGCCGCGCGCCAGTCGGCTTCGCCGCTCAGATCGATCGATTCCACCAGCGTCGGCAGCGTTGCGAAGTAATCCGCGGCGGGCGTCACACGTTGAACCCACGTGCCGTCCGCGGTCTTCTCGAAGCGCACGCGCAACGCGTCGTGACGCGACACCAGCGCGCGCACCGCCGCCTCCAGGGCCTGCGAATCCAGCGTGCCCGCCACACTCAGCAATGCCGCCTGATTCCAGTGGGACTCGCCGTGCGGATAACGCCGGAAAAAGTCGGCCTGAATCGGCGTGAGTGGCAACGCGTCATGCCGTTCGGCGTGCCGGCTCTGGGCGTCGGCGTCGTCCGCCGACACGTCGAGCGCAACCGCCGCGAGCCGTGCCACCGTCGGCTGTTCGAACAGTTGACGCGGCGTGATGCGCAAACCCGCCTGCGCCGCCCGCGCGACGATCTGCAGACTCAGGATCGAATCGCCGCCCACCTCGAAGAAATTCTCGTGTACGCCGAGCGCGTCGCGTCCGAGCACGCGCTGCCAGATCGCCAGCAGCGCGGCTTCGCGCGGCGTGGACGGCGGCGTGTGCGAGCGCGCCGTGAGTGCCGCCTCGTCAGGGTCCGGCAATGCGCGGCGATCCACTTTGCCGTTTTGCATCATCGGCAACGCGGCGAGCGCGACGAACACCGCCGGCACCATGTGCTCCGGCAGACGCGCGTCGAGCGCGGCGCGCACGGCGTCGATATCGGCGCTGCCGCTCAGATAGCACACGAGCCGCTTATGCGCGCCGCTGCCGCGCAGATCGACCAGCGCTTCGCGCACGCCGGGCTGCTCGCGCATGGCCGTCTCGATCTCGCCGAGTTCGATACGGAAACCGCGCAGCTTGACCTGCTGGTCGAGTCGACCGAGAAAATCGATACGGCCGTCGGCACGCGCGCGGCACAAGTCGCCCGAGCGATACATGCGCGAACCCGGTTCGCCGCGCGGATCCGGCACGAAGCGATCGGCCGTGAGCGCGGCGCGGCCGAGATAGCCGCGCGCCATCGTCAATCCGCCGATGCACAGTTCGCCGACGCCCAGCGCGGGCACGGCGTTACCCGCGTCGTCGTAGACGCATGCCGTGCGCGACGGATACGGCGTGCCGATCGACACCACCGGGGTTTGCGCGTCGGCCGCCGTGGTGCGCCGATGCAGACACGCGACCGTGGTTTCGGTCGGACCATAGAGATTGTCGAGCGCGATGCCCGCGAGCGGACCGTCGCGCCATTGCGCGAGCGCGTCGCCAGGCAGCGCCTCGCCGCCGACGGTGATCTGCCGCAAGCGCGCCAGATCGCTGCGCGCGGGCGGCGTGCGCAACCACTGCTGCCAGTACGCGGTAGGAATGCGTGCGAAGCTGACCTGCTGCTCGATCAGCGTGCGGCTCATGGTGGCGAGGTCCCACATCTCGGGGCCGCGCATCACGACGCGACCGCCCTGCATCAGCGACGGCAGCAACTCGTGCAACGCGACGTCGAAGTTGATCGTCGACGATTGCAATTGCGTGTCCGTCGCGGCGATGTCGTAGGTGCCGATGAAGTCCGCCAGATGTTCGGCGAGCGCGGCATGATCGACCGCCACGCCCTTTGGCTGACCGGTCGAGCCCGACGTGTAGATCACGTACGCGAGTTGCGATGGATGCAGCGCGAGCGGCGCAAGTGTTTCGTCGTTGTAGGTGGCGTCGTCGTCGAGTGAGCCT
The DNA here is from genome assembly GCF_000745015.1 of Burkholderia sp. 9120. NCBI lineage: Bacteria > Pseudomonadati > Pseudomonadota > Betaproteobacteria > Burkholderiales > Burkholderiaceae > Burkholderia > Burkholderia sp. 9120. The sequence goes on from NZ_JQNA01000002.1 coordinate 5,567,058, forward strand.
TGTGCGTCCAGCGTGAGGACTTCGCAGTCCCGCAGCACGTCGGCGAGTTGCATGGCGCTCGCGCGATCGGCCACCACGCGCTGCACACCCGCGTCCGCGAGCATGTAGGCGAGACGATCCGGCGGATACGCCGGGTCGAGCGGTACAAAGGCCGCGCCCGACTTCATGATGCCGAGCAATCCAACCGGCAGCGCCGGCGAACGCGCCACGCACAGACCAACACGCGCTTCGCGCAGGCCTGCCGCTGACGGTTTATTGTCGACTTCCCGCTGCGCGGCGGCAGCATTCACGCCCACCGCAAGCGTTCGCAACCGCGCCGCTAACCGATCCGAACGCGCGCGCAATTGGCCATAACGCAGTTCCGCCCCTTCGCAGACGATCGCCACAGCCTCGGGCTGACGCTGCGCCTGCGCATCGATCGCCGCAAACGGCGCGGCAAACGAACGCGCACGCGGCGCGGCATCGCCCGGCGTGGCATCCGCGAGCGCGATGTCGCCGAGTTTGAGCGTGTCGTCGACGAGCACCTGCTCCAGCAACTCGACGTAATGCGCCGCGAGCCGCGCGATGGTCGCCTCGTCGAATACATCGGTGGCGTAACCGAACGACAGCGTGAGCGCGTCCGGCGTGTCGTTGGCATTGAGCGTGAGATCGAAGCGCGCGGTCTGTTCGGCTGCGTCCACGTTCGAGATCGTGAGACCCGGCAACGCAGGCGCGGCGCGATCGGCCTTCGCGTAGTTGAACATCGCCTGGAAAAGCGGCGTGTGACGCAAGCTGCGTTGCGGGTGCAAGGCTTCGACCAGTTGCGCGAACGGCACGTCCTGATTCGCCTGCGCGGCGATCACCCGTTCGCGCGCGGCGTCGAGCACCGCCGCGAACGGCTCGCAACCGCGCAATTTCGCCCGCACCACCAGCGTATTGACGAAGCAGCCAACCAGTTCGTGCGTCTCGCTGCGGTCCCGGCCCGCAACCGGCACGCCGACGCGAATCTCGTGTTGTCCGCTATAGCGCTGCAATAGCGCTTGCCATGCCGCGAGCAGCACCATGAAAGGCGTCGCGTGACGGCGCGCGGCCAGCGCGTGAACGCGCGCGCCGAGCGCGCCGTCGAGCGGCACGCGCCAGGCGGCGCCCGCGCTGCCTCGTGCATCGCTGCGCGCGCGGTCGAACGGCAATTCGAGGACAGGATGTTCGTCGCCGAGTTCGTGACGCCAGTAGTCGAGTTGAGCGGCCAGCGCGGTGGCGTCGGTTTCCTGCGACTGCCACAACGCGTAGTCGCCGAATGCCACGGCGAGCGGTGCCAGCGGTTGCGTTGGCTGCGCCGCCTGTCGCGTGGTTTGCGCGGCATACAGCGCCGCAAAATCCGCGAGCACGATGTCCTGCGACCAGCGGTCGGACACGATGTGATGCATCGAAAAATGCAGCACATGTTCCTGCGCCCGCAAGCGCAGCACGCTGACGCGTAGCACCGGTCCACGCAACAGATCGAACGGCTGCGCACCGAGCGCCGCCAGCGTGGCCGCGCGCTCCTGCTCCGGTTGCGCTTCGAGATCGAGGGTCTGCCAGCCGGGCTGCGCATCGAACGATTGCAGCGCGGCGCCTTCCGTTTCTTCGACCCGCATGCGCAGGCTCTCGTGCCGGGCAATCAGCGCGTCGAGCGCGGCGCGTGCCGCCGTCACGTCGAATTGGCCTTCGAGACGCACCGCGCCGTTGATCGTATAGGCGGGGCTCGCGGGGTCGAGCTTCCACAGGAACCAGAGACGCTGCTGCGCGGGCGTCAACGGAACGCGCGTCAAACTCGCGGGCCGTGGTTCGATACGCGACGGCACAGCATCCGCGTTTGCCGTGCTGTCTTGAAGCACAGCCGACAGCGCCGCCGCGAAATCTTTCAGCACCGGCTGGGTGAACAGCAGCGGCAGCGCAACCGTGCGCTTGAGTACTTCCCGCGTGCGAGCCACAGCCCGCATAGCCAGCAGCGAATGACCGCCCAGCAGGAAAAAGTGATCGTCACGGCCGACACGCGCCACGCCCAGCACATCCTGCCAGATTTGCGCAATTGCGCGTTCGTCGTCCGTTTGCGGTTCGACATACGCGGCGCTCGCATCGAGCGATTGCGGCTCCGGCAATGCACGCCGGTCGAGCTTGCCGTTCGACGTGAGCGGCAACGCGTCGAGCGCGACGAAAATGGTGGGCACCATATGCGGCGGCAGACGTGCGTCGAGCCAATGCTTGAGCGCTTCGCCCAAGAACGCGTTCGCCGCGATGTCACCGCCCGCGCCGCTCTCCGGCGCACGCGGCACGATATACGCGACGAGGCTCATCGCGCCGCTCGCGTCGGGCCGCGCCAGCACCGCGACCTCGCGCACCGTCGGCGCGCCGAGCAACGCGGCCTCGATTTCGCCGAGTTCGATGCGATAGCCGCGCACCTTCACCTGAAAGTCATTACGGCCGATGTATTCCGGTTCACCGCCCAGCAGCCGCCGCGCCAGATCGCCGGATTTATACATGCGACTGCCCGGCGCGCCGAACGGATCGGGCACGAAGCGCGCGGCCGTCAGACCCGGTGCATGCAGATAGCCGCGTGCCAGACCCGCGCCGCCCACGTGCAATTCGCCCGCCGCGCCATCGGCGACTGGATGCAGCGCGGTGTCGAGAATCGGCAGCGACAGATCGGGGATTGCCACGCCGATCACGCTGCGCGGCGCGGCGCCGCGGGTGTCCGCGAGACTCAACGGGCGATAGCTCGAATGCACCGTCGTTTCGGTAATGCCGTACATATTGACGACGCGCGGCGCGCGCGCGCCGCCCCGCTCGAGCCACGCGTGCAGGCTCGCCGGCTCCAGCTTCTCGCCGGCGAAGATCACCGTGTGAAGCGTGTGCAATGGCGTGTCGCTTTCCAGGTCGACGTGCATCAGCGGCATGAAGGCCGACGGCGTCTGGTTCAGCACGGTCACGCATTCGTCGCGTAACAGTCGATGACACGCGGACGGATCGCGCGCGGTCCAGTACGGCACGATCACGAGACGGCCGCCGTGCGTGAGGCAACCAAACAGTTCCCATACCGAGACGTCGAATGCATAGGCATGGAAGAGCGGCCACACGTCGGTGGGGCCGAAGCCGTACCACGCGTCGGTGGCGGCGAACAGGCGCGCCACGTTCGCATGCGTGATCGCCACGCCCTTCGGCCGGCCGGTCGAGCCCGATGTGTAGATCACGTAAGCGAGTTGTTCAGGATGCAGACGCAGTGGCGGCGTGTGCTCGGGCTGATCTCTCACCGCGTCGGCCAGCAACAGTTCGCAGCCGTCGAGCAGGTCCGCCCAGCGCGTGGCGCTGGGCGCGTCGGCCACCACGCGGCGGGCGCGCGAATGGTCGAGCATGTACGCCAGCCGTTCGGCCGGATAGGTCGGATCGAGCGGCACATACGCGGCGCCCGCCTTGAGAATGCCGAGCACGCCCGCGACCAGCGCCGCCGAGCGCTCCATGCACAGGCCCACGCATTCATCGGCGCGCACGCCCGCCGCGAGCAGGCGATGCGCGATCTGGTTCGACCAGCGGTCGAGCGCGTCGTAGGTGTAGGCGGTGTCGCCGTCGGTGAGCGCGATCGCGTCGGGACGTGCGCGGGTTTGCGCGGCAATCCGTTCGAGTACCGATTCGAACGCGAAGGTTTCGCGCGGCGCAGCGACGTGCGCGAGCGTCGAGGCGAGCGTCAGCGTGCGCAGCAGCGGATCGCCGTGCGCCGCGATCTGCGTCAGCAGTTCAAGAAAGTGCGCGTCGAGCCGTTCGATCGTTGCGCGGTCCACGCGCGTCGACTCCGCCGACCAGCGCAACCCGATCCGCGCGTCCGGCATGACACTCAGCGTCAGCGGAACATGCGTGCGTTCGAAGGCAGCCGTCTGTTCGATGGCCACGCCGTGCGCGCCGTGACGCAAGGTGGCATCGACGGGATAGTTTTCGAACACGAGCAGCGTGTCGAACAGGCCGTCGCCGCTCCGCGCGGTCCATTGCTGGATGCGCGACAGCGGCGTGTGTTCGTACTGGCGCAGCGCGCCATTGTGGTGTTGCAGCGCGTCGAGCCACGCCGACAGCGGCATTGCTTCCGGCACGTCGACCCAAACCGGCAGGCTGTTGATGAACAGCCCGAGCATCTGCTCCACTTGCGGCAAATGCGCCGGACGGCCGGATACGGTCACGCCGAATGCCACCTGGTTGCGGTTGCCGTAGCGCGACAGCAGCAACGCCCACGCGCCTTGCAATACCGTATTCAGCGTTACATGGTGACGTCGGGCGGTGTCGCGCAATGCTTCGCTCAAGCTTTCGTCGAGACGCGATTCGTGCGGCGGCAAGTCTGCTTCGGCGGCGACTTCCAGTGCGCGGCCTGTGTTCAAGCCGAGGCTTTCGAGCAGCGTTGCCGGTTCGTCGACGCGTGCGGCCTGCTCGCGCCACCATGCTTCGCCTTCGTCCTGCTGCAGACGCCATTGCACGTAGTCGCGGTACGGCGGCGCGTTCTTAACCGGTTCACGACCGGCGCGCAAAGCTTCATACGCGTCTGCCACTTCGCGCATGAGTTGTGCGCTGCTCCAGCCGTCGAGCAACACATGATGATCGGTCCAGATCAGATCATGCGCACCATCCGCGCGAATGAACAACGCGATGCGCAGCAACGGCGCACGCTCGACATCGAAGCCACGTTGCACGTCCTCCCGCATCCATGCGTGAAGCCGTGTTTCATAAGCCTGCGTATCGAGCGACGACCAGTCGTGCTCGACATACGGCAAATCAACATTACGCAGCACGACCTGCAACGCGTCGCCACCATGTCGCGTCTCGAACTGCGTACGCAGAATCGCGTGCGACGCAACCGCATGCGTCCACGCCGAGCGCAACGCCGCGCGATCCAGCTCGCCGCGCAAGGTCAAACGACGCTGGTTCACATACAAACCGCTACCGCTCTCCAGCGCGCTATGAAACAACAAGCCCTGCTGAACCGGCGTGGCCGGATAGATATCCTCGACACGCGCGAGGTCCAGTTTCAGCGACTCGAATTGCGCCTGGCTCAGTCCCGCCAATACAAAATCCGCGGCGGTCGCTTCCGGCTGTGCTTTGAGCGCATGTTGAATCAAGCCTTCGAGGCTGCGCTCGAACAACGCTTTCAACGCCTGCGCGTCGCTCGTGGCGAGAATCTGCGGCGCGTAGCGCCACGTCACGCTCAACGCGCCATTCGCGATACGTGCAACGATAGAGAGCGGTTCGTCGACGGGCGCGTCCGCGGCAATCGACTCGCCTGCGGATTCCTCCGCGAAACCGAAACGCCCCGCTTTGTCGAGGCTCGAATCGAACTGCCCCAGATAATTGAAGCCGACACGCGGCATCGGCAAACCGGCCAGCGAGGCCTTCGTGTCCACGTCACCATACGCGCTCAGCAGGCCCCAGTGCAGGCCGTTGTACGGCACCGCACGGCGTCGCGCCTTGGCATCGATCAGCGCGTCGCGCGCGTCATCGTGCGCTTCCAGCCACAGCGGATAACGCGTGGTGAACCAGCCCACCGAGCGGCTCAGGTCCGGCGCGTCGTTACCGAGCGCTTCGCGGCCGTGCCCTTCCAGCGCCAGCAACACGCCGCGTCCGCCAACCCCACGCGCGACGTTCAACGCCCGCACCGCCTGTGCCAACGCGGCGAGCAACACCTCTTCCACATTCGTGCGATACGCCTTCGGCGCGTCCTGCACCAGCAGCCGCGTCGTCGTCGCGTCCAGCGCGGTTTCGAGCGTCAGCGTGTCGGCCATACGCATCACTTGCGAAGACTCGACGAACGCGGCCGGCGCGCCGCCATCGGTTCGCGCCGCCGACAGCGCGTCGCGCCACCACTGCGCCTCGCGACGCACACCACCCTCCTGGGCATACGCGACGGAACGTTCGACCCAGACACTCCACGGCGTGCCCGCTTGCAGTTCGATCGCGTGGCCTTCGAGCGCTCGCGCGTACGCCGTTTGCAGATCGTCGAGCAACACGCGCCACGACACGCCGTCCACGGCCAGGTGATGAATCGCGACCAGCAGCCGCCCTTCGTCGCGCAAACGGACATAGCCCGCGCGCACCAACGGTCCGTTCGCGAGATCGAGCCCGGCCTGCAAACGCGTGCCCGCCTGTTCCAACGCCGCTTGCCACGCGTCGCGCTCGCGCCAGTCGAACACCTCTAGCGCACACGACGACGCCGCGCTCACCTGCTGACGCCACGCACCGTCGCGTTGGAAAAAGCGCAGACGAAGCGCATCGTGCGTGCGGACAATCGCGTCGAGCGCGGCGCGCAACGCCGTCTCGTCGAGTTCGCCTTCCACACGCAGCAACGCGGCCTGATTCCAATGGTTTTCGCCGAGTGGGAACTGCTCGAAGAACGCCTGTTGAATCGGCGTGAGGTCCAACGGTTCACGGGACTCGGTCAGCACGGTCTGCGTTGTAGCCGCTTCGGCCACCCGCGCAAGTCGCTCCACCGTAGGCTGCTCGAACACCTGTCGCGGACCGAGGACATACCCCGCTTGCCGCGCCCGCGCGACGATCTGCAGACTCAGAATCGAATCGCCGCCCGCTTCAAAGAAATTGTCGGTCACGCCGAGATCGTCGCGACCCAGCACCGTGCGCCAGATGGCGAGCAACGCCTGCTCCGCCGCCGTAGAAGGCGCGACGCGCGCCAGCGTGATGTCCGGCGCCGGCAATGCATGGCGATCCACCTTGCCGTTGCCCATCAGCGGCAAGGCGTCGAGATGGACGAACGCCTGCGGCACCATGTAATCGGGCAAGGTCTGCTCGAGCGCGGCACGCAACGCGGCCTCGTCCTCGCAACCCACGACGTAGCCCACCAGACGCCGGCTCGTCCCTTCGCCATGCAGCGCCACCAGCGCTTCACGTACGCCCGGTTGCGAACGCATCGCCGCTTCGATCTCGCCGGGTTCGATGCGAAAGCCGCGCAGTTTCAGCTGCTGATCCGCACGACCGATGAAATCGACACGGCCGTCGCGGCGGATTCTCACGAGGTCACCCGTGCGATACAGGCGTGCGCCCGGTTCGCCGTGCGGGTCCGGCACGAAGCGATCCGCCGTTGCCGCTGCCGCGCCGAGATAGCCGCGCGCCAGTTCGTCGCCGCCCAGGCACAGCTCGCCCAGGCCGCCGAGCGGGACGAGGTTGCCTTCCGCGTCGAGCACGGCAAGGCGCCGTTGCGGATACGCGTGGCCGATCGAGACGATCGTGTCGTCAGCGTCGGTTGCGCGAGTGGTGCGATAGAGCGATGAAATCACCGCTTCGGTCGGACCATATTGATTGTCGAAGCGCACGCCGGCGAACGCGCTGGTGTGCCAACGGCGCAGGCCGTCGCCGGGCAGCGGTTCGCCGCCGACCGAAATCCAGCGCAGTGTCGGGAAAGCTTGGGTCGGTAGATGATTGAGCCATTGCAACCAGTAGGCGGTTGGCAAATCCGCGCCCGTGACGCGTTCGCGCTCGAACACCGTGTTCAGCGTGGCCATGTCCCACAGCGCGTCGCCGCGCATCACGACGGTCGCGCCGGCCACGAGCGGCGCGAGCAGTTGTTCGGTGGCGACGTCGAAGCTGATGGTGGCGAACTGCAGGATACGGTCGGCGGGTTCGAGCGAATAGGCGTCGACGAATGCGCGCAGATGCGCGGCGAGCGCGCCATGCGGAACGCCGACCTGCTTCGGTTCGCCGCTCGATCCGGAGGTGAAGATCGTGTAGGCGAGTTGTTGTGGATGGGGTTTTGCTTGCGCTTGCGTTGGTTGCGCTTGCGTTGCTTGTGTTGCGCCCGTTGCTTGCGTGCCTTGCGTTGCGATTTGCGCGGCATCGTCTGCGGCTTCGAGCGTGTCGGCGAGCACCACCGGCGCGTTGCCGAAACGGTCCGCGAAGCGCGCGGCGCACACCGAGTCGGTGACGATGGCGAGCGCATTTGAACGGGCCAGCATCACGGTAATCCGTTCGTCCGGATAGTCGGGATCGATTGGCAGATACGCGCCGCCGGCCTTCAGAATGCCTAGCAAACCGGCGACCAGCGCCGGGGTGCGTCGCGTGCACAGCACCACGGTGCGATCCGTCGCATCGCCATGCTGTGCGAGCGCCGCGGCGATCCGCGCCGCCCATGCGTCGAGGCTCGCGTAGTCGAGCGTGCGACCTTCGCAGACCAGCGCGTCATGCGTGCCGCGCGCGGCGACCTGGGCCGCGAACAATTCGATTACGCTGGCTTGTGCGTCGCCGGTAGCACGCCGCGCGACAGACGGCTCGCTCGAAGCGCCACGCGTATGCAGCGGCAAATCGCGCAACAACGTCTCCACGCGCGCACCTTCGAGCAGCGTCAGATAGTCGTCCAGCAACGCGTCAATCGTAGCCGCGTCGAACAGATCCGCGGCGTAGTCGATCTGCGCGCGCAACGCGCCGTTGTCGTCCACCACATGCAGCATCAGATCGAACTTGGCCGCGCCGGTATCGGCGTCTAGCGCGTCGAGCGTGAGACCCGGCAACGTCAGCGTGCCTGCCGCGTCGCCCGGCGCGTAGCTGAACATCGATTGAAACAGCGGCGTATGCGTGAGACTGCGCGGCGGTTGCAGCGCGTCGACCACACGCGCGAACGGCACGTCCTGATTCGCCTGCGCGTCGAGCACGCGTTGCGCGATCTGCCGCGCGAGCGCGCCGAACGTGTCGCCGCCGTGCAAGTCCGCGCGAATCACCAGCGTATTGACGAAGAACCCCACCACGCCTTCCGTCTCGAGACGGTCGCGCCCGGCCGCCGGCGTGCCGATGCGGATATCGCGCTGGCCGGTATAGCGATACAGCAACGCGTCCCAGCCCGCGAACAACGTGGCGAACAAGGTCACGCCCAGTTCGCGCGACAACGCGCCGAGCCGCTCGCGCTGCGCGGCGCCGAGCGTGCGGCTCGCGCTGCCGCCGAGCGGAGTGTCGAGCCCGCGGCGCACACGGTCGGCGGGCAGTTCCAGCACCGGGTGACTATCGCCGAGTGTGGCGCGCCAGTAGTCGAGTTGTGCGTCGAGCGCGGCGCCTTCGAGCCATTCGCGTTGCCACAGCGCGTAGTCGCCGTATTCGATCGACAACGCGTCGAGCGCGTTCGCCTCGCCGCCCGCGCGATACAGCGCGCCGAGTTCCTTCTGCAGAATCGCCTGCGACCAGCCATCCGACACGATGTGATGCAAGGCCAGATGCAGCACATGCTCGCGATCGCCCTGACGCAACAGCGTGACGTTGAACAGCGGCCCGCGTTCGAGATCGAACGGCGCGCGCGACAACTGTTGCAGCATGACGTCGAGATCGCTCCCTTCGACGTGATCCACTTCACGCCAGCCGTAATGCGCTTCGTCCGCGTTCGCGAATTCGGCGAGGTGCTGCCACGCGACGCCTTCGGTTTCGCCAAAGCGGGTTCGCAAACTCGCATGCCGCGCGACCAGCGTATCGAGCGCAGCGCGTAGGCGCACCACGTCGAGTTCGCCCGCCAGACGCAAGGCGCCCACCATGTTGTACGCCGCGCTGTGCGGCTCGAGTTTCCACAGGAACCACAGGCGCTCCTGCGCATGCGAGAGCGGCAGACGCTCGCCGCGTTCGCGCAAACGCACGATCGGCAGATCGGACAGATCGTGGCCTCCCGCGGCGAACCGCTGCCGGAACGCCGCGCGCCGTTCCGGCGTGAGGTCGGCGTAACGACGGGAAACGGCCAGCATGTCCTGAGCAATATTGTTCATTGTCTAAATCCGGTATCCGATGGCAAACAGCAACGGGACTGACCCGTCAATCCAGTGTTTCGAAAAGGTCGTTGAGCGCATCGACGCGCGCGCTGCCCGCCTGTTCGGCGGACGCGCCCACGGCGACGGCTTGCGCGGCCTGCGCGTCGTCGAGCGCGGCGGCCAGCCGTTCAACCGTGCGATGGCGCAGCACGTCGGCGAGCGCGACCTTGCGCGACAGACGCGCCGTGAGCCGCGTCGCGATCCGCACCGCGAGCAGCGAATGACCGCCGAGTTCGAGGAAATCGGCCTGCACGCCGAACGCGTCGAGGTTCAGCACCTCGCGCCAGACCTCGAAGACGAGCGTTTCCATCGACGTGCGCGGCGCGAGCGGCGCGCTGTCGGCGACAGGTGTAATCGGCGGCAACGCGTTGCGGTCGAGCTTGCCGTTACGCGTGAGCGGCAATGCGTCAAGACACGCGAACGCGGACGGCACGAGGTGCGCGCTGACACGCGATGCGAGCCACTCGCGCAATACCGGCCACGGGTGTCGGGGCGTCGGCGTGCAGGACGGCGTAGGCGGCGAGACGGAGGTCGGTGGTGTCGGTGGCGTTAGCGATGTCGGCGCTGTCGGTGGTATCGGCGCTGCCGTCTTTGTTCGCAGCGGCGACAGCGACGCGTTGCGCGACCACCGCCGCATCGGCGATCCACGGATGCGCGAGCAGATGCGCCCGCACTTCCGCCGGTTCGACGCGGAAGCCGCGAATCTTCACCTGATCGTCGATGCGTCCCGCGAAGACGAACGCGCCGTCCGCCTGACGCCGTACGCGGTCGCCGCTGCGATACGCGCGCGCACCAGCGGGCCCGTTCGGATCGGGCACGAAACGCTCGGCGGTTTGCGCCGGACGGCCCAGATAGCCGAGCGCAAGCGCGGGACCGCCGATCAGCAGTTCCCCCGCGCAACCGTCGGGCATCGGCTCGCCGGCACGGTCGACGATACCCGCGCTTGCATGCGCGAGCGGTGTGCCGAGCGGCAGGCGCATGCGCGTTTCACGGGCCTGCTGCGTGTGATGCGCTTCTAGCGCTTGATCCGCCTCATGCGCCTCATACGCCAACACCCCGACCGTCGTCTCCGTCGGCCCATAGTGGTTGAACAGCACACAACCGCTCGCGAGCGAACGGATTTGCGCGACGAGCCCCGCTTCGGCCACCTCGCCGCCCAGCACGAGACAGCGGCGCGGCAGCACGTCGGCGGGAGTGGACGCACCGCGCAGCAACGCGCCGAGATGGCTCGGCACGATCTTGAGCGCGTCGATGCGTTGCGCTGCCATGTAGTGCGAGAACGCTTCGGGATCGGTTGCGCGGGCGTCGTCGATCATGTGCAGCGTCCAGCCGGACCACAGCGCGCCGAGCAGCGTGGTGTGGCCGAGATCGGCGGCGGGCGTCGACACATACGCCGCGCTGCCGATGCCGGCCGGCAAACGTTCGAGAATCGCCCCGACGTAGGCCGTCATCGCGCCGTGCCCGACCACCACGCCCTTCGGTTCACCCGTCGATCCCGACGTATAGATCACGTACGCGGGTTGCGCGGGATGCGGGACGGCGTGGTCGGCGGCAAAGTCATACGATGTGGCGGGATTGGTATTCGCCGCTGTCGTCGTCGGATCGATACAGGTGAGGGTGTCGCTCAGCGCGGATTGACCCGCCGGCAACGCGGCGGCAATCAGATGACGCGCACCGCTATCGGCGAGTTGCGCACGCAAACGCTCGGCGGGCGCGGCGATATCGAGCGGCAGATACACGCCGCCCGCACGCCATACGCCGACCAGCGCGACCGCCAGATCGAGCGAACGTGGCAATGCGACCGCCACGATGTCATCGGCGACCAGACCCGCGGCGTGAAGACGCGTCGCCAGTTCGCCCGCGCGTTGCCAGAGCGCGCTCCAACTCAACGATTGCCCTTCGCAGACGATCGCCGGCAAGTCGCCGCGACGGCGTGCATGCTCCGCGATGTGCGGCAGCATCGCGCCCTCAGCGCGACGCGCGTCGCCCGTTGCGGGCTGCGGCACGTCGAGCGTCAGCGTGCGTAGCAGCGGATCCCGCTGCGCCACCATCAGACGCAAAAGTTGCGTGAAATGCGCGTGAATCCGCGCGACGCGAGCGGCATCCAGCCGGGCAGCGTCGTACTTCCAGATCAGCGTGGTCTCGCGATCCGGCAGCACCACGAGCGTCAGCGGATAGTGCGCGCGGCCTGCGGATTCGATGCCTTCCAGCGTGAGGCCGGTGCCCTTGAGCGCGGCATCGACGGGATAGTTTTCAAATACGAGCAGCGTGTCGAAGAGTGCATCGCCGCTACGTGCAGTCCATTGCTGAACCCGCGAAAGCGGCGTGTGTTCGTATTGTCGCAGCGCGCCGTTGTGTTGCTGAAGCGCTTCGAGCCAGTTCGATAGCGGCGTCTCTTGCGGCACGTCGACCCAAACCGGCAGGCTGTTGATGAACAGCCCGAGCATCCGTTCCACTTCCGGCAGATGCGCCGGGCGACCCGATACGGTTACGCCGAATGCCGCCTGGCCGCGATTGCCGTAGCGCGACAGCAGCAACGCCCACGCGCCTTGCAATACCGTATTCAACGTCACGCGATGACGTCGCGCGGTGTCGCGCAATGCCTCGCTCAGCGTTTCGTCGAGTTGATGTTCGAGCGGCGCGGCTTCTTCTACGACACGATCCGCCTTGCGCTCATCGGTCAAGCCGAGGCTTTCGAGTAGCGTCGCCGGTTCGTCGACGCGTGCGGCCTGCTCGCGCCACCATGCTTCGCCTTCGTCCTGCTGCAGACGCCATTGCACGTAGTCGCGGTACGGCGGCGCGTTCTTAACCGGTTCACGACCGGCGCGCAAAGCTTCATACGCGTCTGCCACTTCGCGCATGAGTTGTGCGCTGCTCCAGCCGTCGAGCAACACATGATGATCGGTCCAGATCAGATCATGCGCACCATCCGCGCGAATGAACAACGCGATGCGCAGCAACGGCGCACGCTCGACATCGAAGCCACGTTGCACGTCCTCCCGCATCCATGCGTGAAGCCGTGTTTCATAAGCCTGCGTATCGAGCGACGACCAGTCGTGCTCGACATACGGCAAATCAACATTACGCAGCACGACCTGCAACGCGTCGCCACCATGTCGCGTCTCGAACTGCGTACGCAGAATCGCGTGCGACGCAACCGCATGCGTCCACGCCGAGCGCAACGCCGCGCGATCCAGCTCGCCGCGCAAGGTCAAACGACGCTGGTTCACATACAAACCGCTACCGCTCTCCAGCGCGCTATGAAACAACAAGCCCTGCTGAACCGGCGTGGCCGGATAGATATCCTCGACACGCGCGAGGTCCAGTTTCAGCGACTCGAATTGCGCCTGGCTCAGTCCCGCCAGCACAAAATCCGCCGCAGTCGCTTCGGCCCGCGCATTCACCGCATGGTCGATCAGACGTTCGAGACTGCGCTCGAAGCGAGCCTTCAGCGCCTGCGCTTCCTGCTCCGGCAGAACTTGCGGCGCATAGCGCCAGCTCACGCAAAGCTTGCCGTCGACGATCCGTGCGTTGATATCCAGCGGATAAGCCAGCGTCGCCGCGCGATCAGTCAACTCGCCGATGGCCTCGTCGGCGAGCGCAAAGCCGCCGCGCTCGTTGAAATGCCGGTCGAACTGCCCCAGATAATTGAAGCTGACCAGAGGCAAGGGCAAAGTCGCGAGCGACGCTTTGGTCTCCGCGTCGCCGTACGTGCTCAGCAAGCCCCAATGCAAACCGTTGCGCGGCACCGCGCGACGCCGCGCCTTGGCGTCGATCAGCGCGAGACGCGCGTCGGCTTGCGCTTCGAGCCACAGCGGATAGCGCGCGGTAAACCAGCCCACGGTACGGCTCAAATCGAGGTCCGTGTCGCTCTGCGGATCGAACGCGTCCAGCGTTTCGCGGCCATGACTTTCCATCGAGAGCAACACACCGCCCTGCGTGCCGACGGCCTGCGCGAGCGCCGCGAGTAGCGTCTCCTCGACGTTCGTGCGATAGGTCGCGCCCACGCGCTCTACCAGCGTTCGCGTGAAAGCCGTTTCGAACGACGATTCCAATGTTTGCACCGAAGCGACCGTCGGCGCCGCTGCTTCCTTCGCTGCAACAAAACCCCGCACGTCCGCGCGTGCAGCGGACAGCGCGCCGCGCCACCATGACAACTCATTGCGAAGCTCGCTACGTCGCGCGTACTGGGCCAGGCGCTGCGCCCACACGCTCCACGGCGCGCTCGCGGTCAGTTCGATCGGTGTGGACGCGCTGGCCTGCGCATACGCACGTTGCAGGTCGTCGAGCAGGACGCGCCACGACACGCCGTCCACCGCCAGATGGTGAATCGCGATCAGCAAACGGCCGCCCTGCGCGAGGCGGAACCAGGCCGCGCGAATTAGCGGACCGGCTTCGATATCCAGCGACTTCTGCAACGACGTGCCCTGCTGCTCGAGCGCCACAAGCCAGTCCGCGCGATCGCGCCAATCGAAGACTTCGAACTGGCACGCCGACACCTCGCCGACCTGCTGCTGCCAGACCCCGTCATGCAACGCGAAGCGCAACCGCAACGCGTCGTGCGTGCGAATCACTGCGTCGAGCGACGCGCGCAACGCGGTCTCATCCAGCGTATCCGGCACGGTGAGCAGCACCGCCTGATTCCAGTGATGCTGCGCGCCACCGAAACGTTCGAAGAACGCCCGTTGAATCGGTGTGGTCTCGAAGCGCGTCTGGCTTGTCCGCGAATGTTGCGCGGCGGCTTGCGTTGCGCCGCCCGATGCCGCCGTTGCTGTTGCCGTTGCAGCGGCCTTGACCGCCAGCGCCGCGAGTCGTTCGATCACCGGATGATCGAACATCTGCTTGGGCGTGAAACGCAAACCCGCGCGACGCGCCTGCGCGATCACCTGCAGGCTGAGAATCGAGTCGCCGCCGATCTCGAAGAAGTGATCCGTCACCCCGATATCGTCGCGCCGCAAAACGCGTCGCCAGACGGCGAGCAGCGTCGCTTCCGCTTCATTGCGCGGTTCCACCGGGCCCTGTGCCTCATTCGCTGCCAGCGACGAGCCGTCACCGTCGCCGTCACCGGCTTGCGGCGCCGTACCGAGCGCCAGCAAGGCCGCGCGATCCACCTTGCCGTTCGCCGTGACCGGAAGCGTCGCGAGCGCGCTCACGCGCGCGGGCACCATATGCGCGGGCAGATTCGCTGCGAGTTCGGCACGTAATGCGTCGGCGTCGAGCGAAACGCCCGCCGCAAAAGCGCTCAACTGAAGCGCGCCATGCTCGTCGGCGTGGGCGATGACCACGGCGTCCACGACACCAGGCAACGCGCGCAGCGTAGCAGCGATCTCGGCGGGTTCGACGCGGTAGCCGCGTATTTTCACCTGCTGGTCGAGCCGTCCTTCGAAGACCAGAGCGCCGTCCGCGCGTCGATATGCGCGGTCGCCGGTGCGGTAAAGACGCGCGCCCGGCGCGCCGTGCGAATCGGGCACGAAGCGCTCGGCCGTCGCGGCCGCGCGGCCACGATAGCCGCGCGCGAGCGTCGCGCCGCCGACGCAGATTTCGCCGCTCGCGCCGGGCAAAGCCGGATTGCCGTCGGCGTCGAGCAAATAGACGCTTGCGCCTTCGAGCGGAAAACCGAGCGGCAGCGTGGCCGCTGCGCCGCCTCGCGCGAACTCGGCGCGATCGAGGCGCTGCGTGAGCACGCCGACCGTGGTTTCGGTCGGCCCATAGTGGTTGAGCACCGCGCAATCGGGCGCGAGCGTCGCGATCCGCGTGAGCAGCGCGGGACCGGCCGCCTCGCCGCCAAGCACGAGCGCGCGGCGCGGCAATGCGTGCGCCGCATCGGCGGCGTGCAACAGGCCGGCCAGATGGCCGGGAACGATCTTCAGCGCGTCCACCGCATGCCGCGTCATCGCGGCGGCAAAGCGGTCCGGGTCGCGCACGTCGGCGTCACTGAACAGATGGAGACGCCAGCCTGCCGCCAGCGCGCCGAACAGCATGGTATGGCCGAGATCGGCGGCGGGCGTCGACGTGTAAGCAGCGCTTTCGATACCTTCAGGCAGACGGCGCAGCACCGCGTGCGTGTAGTTCGCCAAAGCGCCGTGCGAAACGGTCACGCCTTTGGGCTCGCCCGTGGAACCGGACGTATAAATCAGGTAGGCCGCTTGCTGCGGATGAGCGGGTTCGTTGGGGGCAGTATGTGCGTCGGTTTCGGTAGCGACGGCTTCGACGCTTGCAAAAGCGTGATCCGCGACGATCGTTTCACAAGCCGCCTCGGCGGCAAGCGCGGCGATGCGCGCTGCGTCGTCGGCCGAGCAGATCACGCAGCGTGCGCCGCTGTTCTTCAATTGCCAGATCAGACGTGCGTCGGGCGCGCCGAGATCGAGCGGCACATAGACGCCGCCCGCGCGCCAGACGCCGAGCACGCTCGCGACGAACGCCGCGCTGCGTGGCAATGCGAGCGCCACCGGCGTCTCCGCCTGCACACCGAGTCCACGCAAGCGCTGGGCGAGCCAACCGGCACGCGCCCACAACTCAGCCCATGAGAGCGTCTGTGCGTTGCCGGCTGCATCTTCTTCGACGCAGGCAATCGCGTCGCGTCGCGACGAGTCGTGCGCCGCACGCGCGGCAACTCGCGAGAGCACGGTGGCCGGATTGTCCTGTCCGCTCGATTGCGCCTGCGCTGCGGGGACGCCGAGCGAGAGTTCGCCCACGCGCTGTTCCGGATCGGCGGCGAATGCGTCGAGTACCGCCGCGAGCGTGCCGATGAGCCCGCGCACGTCGCGATGCGCCAATTGCGCGCAGCGGTATGACAGGACCAGCCGCAGCGTTTCACCCGGGACGGCGATCAGGCTGAGCGGATAGTGATTGCGTCCGCTGCTGTAGGCAGCGCCGTAGGTCTGCGCGTCGATGTCCTTTTCGGCGTCGGCATCGGGCACGGCCTCGCCCTCTGCATCCTGATCCAGCCGACTGATCCTGAGCCCGTCCTCACGCGCGGCCGAACTCAGGTGCTGCGGAAAGTTTTCGAACACGACGATGCTGTCGAACAGCGCCGCGTCCGCATCCAGCCCGGCACGTGCGCGCAATTTCGCAAGCGGCACGTGTTCGAGCGGGCGCAATGCGTGGTTCGCCTGTTGCACCTCGTCGAGCCATGCGCCGACGCTCGCCTGCGGCGGCACGCGCAGCGCGAGCGGCAACGTGTTCACGAACATGCCGACCATGCGCGCGACGTCCGGCGCTTCGGCGGGTCGTCCCGACACCGTCACTCCGAAGCACACCTCGCGCGTGCGCGCATGACGCGACAGCAGCCAGGCCCACGCCGCCTGCACCAGCGTGTTCAGCGTCACGCGGCGTTCGCGCGCGAAGCGCTCCAGCGTCGCGGTGCGCGTTGCGTCCAGCACGACGGTTTGCTCGGCGAACGGCGCGCGAGCGGCGGTGTCCGGTGCGGCATGTGCACCACGCGCCCGGCTCGCCGGCAACGGCGTCGGCCAGCCATCGTGCGCGAGCAGCGGCGGCAACGCGGTGTCATCGAACGTGCGCTTTTGCAGCCATTCCACGTAGCGATGAAACGGCGGCTCGGCCGCTTCATCGGCCACACTCGCACTGCCCGTGCGATGACGATCGTAAGCAGCAACGCAAGCCGCCAGCACCGCCGCCATACTCCAGCCGTCGATCTGAATGTGATGCAGCCGCCACACGAACCAGTAACGCGCGTCCCCGACTCGCAGCAGTTGAAGTTCAAGACTCGCCGCGTGTTCGAAGTTGAAGCCGCGCGTGCGCGCAGCCTGCCACTCCTCTGCCAGTTTTGCGCGCTGTTCAACAGACGACAGTGCCCGCCAATCGTCGAGCGCGAGGGTAGCGTCGCTCGTGCGATACACCACCTGCAACGGCGACTTCAGCCCGTTCCAGCGAAAGTCCGTGCGCAGCATCGCGTGCTTCGCGACCACCGTGCGCCACGCACGGCCGAGTGCGTCGACGTCGAGCGGCCCCGCGAATTCCAGCACCTTCTGCGCGTAATACGGATCCGCGTCGCCGCGCAATGCAAGCGCGAGCATGCCGGCCTGAATGTCGGTGAGCGGCGCGATCTTCTCGATGTTGTCTTTCAGGCGAAACGTCATGACGCGAACCCTGCAATGGAACGGCACAAAATGAATTCACGCATCGAAGCTCTCCAGCAAATTATCGAGATCGTCCTGATCGATCTGACTGCCGAAATCGGACGGCGTGTACTGCGGCGCGGCCCGATCGCACTGCGCGACCAGCAGGTCGAGCCGCGCGGCGAACGCATCGACCAGCGCCTGCACACGTGGCGCGGCCACTTGCTCGCCGGCGAAGCGCCAACTGATCGCGAGCTTGCCGCGCGCGACCTTGGCGTTGATGTCGAGCGCCCACGTGAACGGCGCATCCGCCGCGACCGGCCAGCCCGCGTGTTCAGAGGCGAAGCGCCAGCGGCTCGCGGCGTCGAGGCTCGGATCGAACTGGCCGAGGTAGTTGAAGCTGATTCGCGGCGCCGGCAGCGCGGCCAGCGTCGCGCGAACCGTCTCGCTGCCGTGCGCGTTGAGCAGGCCCCAATGCAGACCGTTGTGCGGCACGGCGCGGCGGCGCTCTTTCGCATCGACCAGCGCGCGATGCGCGTCGTCGTGCGCATCGAGCCACAGCGGATAGCGCGTCGTGAACCAGCCGACCGTGCGGCTCAGATCGAGTTCCTCGTCGCCGAGCGCCTCGCGGCCGTGTCCTTCGAGCGACACCAGCGCGCCGCGCGCGTCGCACCATTCGCGCAGCGCTTGCGCGAGCGCGGCCAGCAGCACTTCCTCGACGCTCGCGCGATAGGCCTTCGGCGCTGACTGCAACAGCCGGCGTGTGGCCGCTTCGTCGAGTTCGAGCGTGACCGCCTCGGTGTCGGCCATGCGCGGCAGCCGCGACGGCACCGCGAACGACGGGCTCGCGGTGTGCGGCATCTCCGCGTTGGCGAGCGCGTCGCGCCACCAGTTGGCTTCGTTGCCGACTTCGTCGCGTCGAGCATGCGCGATCGCGCGCTGCACCCATGCGCTCCACGGCAGATTCGCCGGCAACGTCGGCGTGCGCCGGGCGAGCGCCTGCTCATAGGCCGATTGCAATTCGTCGAGCAGCACGCGCCACGACACGCCATCCACGGCGAGATGGTGAACCGCGATCAGCAAACGCCCCTCGCCACGCAGACGGAAGTAACCCGCGCGGACCAGCGGTCCGTGGGCGATATCGAGTGTCGATTGCAGATGCTCGCCGGCTTGCGCGAGTGCGTCTTGCCAGGCCTCGTGCTCGCGCCAGTCGAACACCTGCAGCGCGCAGGCCGATGCTTCACCCACCTGCTGCTGCCACGCGCCTTCACTGCGGAAGAAACGCAGGCGCAAGGCGTCGTGAGCCGCGATCAGCGTATCGAGCGCCACGCGCAAAGCGGTTTCGTCGAGTTCGCCGCGAACCGCGAGCAGGGTCGACTGATTCCAGTGGTTCTCGCCGTGCGGGAACTGGTCGAAGAAAGCGCGCTGGATCGGCGTGAGACCAAGCGGTTCATGCGTCACGGCGAGCGCCGCGTGCGGCTCGGCGCTTTGCACGAGCGGAACGAGCGCGGCCACCGTGGGATGCTCGAACACCTGGCGCGTGCTGATCTTCAAACCGGCCTGACGCGCCCGCGCGACGATCTGCAAACTCAGAATCGAATCGCCGCCCGCTTCGAAGAAGTTGTCGGTAACGCCGAGGTCGTCGCGACCGAGTACCGCGCGCCAGATGTCGAGCAGGCTGCGTTCCGCCTCGCTCGACGCATCCACGCGTTCGCCGGTCAGCACCGGCGCGGGCAACGCGGCGCGGTCGAGTTTGCCGTTGCCCGTGAGCGGCAACGCGTCGAGCGCCACCAGCACGTGCGGCACCATGTGCGCGGGCAGCCGGCTAGCCAGACGCTCGCGCAACGCGGCAGCGTCGAACGTGGCGCCTGGCGTGCCGACCACATAGGCGACCAGTTGCGCGCTGTCGTCGCGGACCAGCGCAACGGCGTCGCTGACGTCGCGATCGGCCAGCAGCGCGTGACGGACTTCGCCCAACTCGATGCGGAAGCCACGCAGCTTCACCTGCGCGTCGTCGCGGCCGAGGTAGTCGAAAGCGCCGTCGGCGAGCACGCGGGCGCGATCGCCGGAGCGATACAGCCGCGAGCCCGGCGCGCCGAGCGGATCGGGCACGAAGCGTTCGGCCGTGAGCGAGGGACGTCCCACATAGCCGCGCGCCACCCCGGCGCCGCCTACGCACAACTCGCCCGCGGCCGACATCTCGCCGGTCGCGTTGCGCACCGCGAGGCCCAGATCGGGCAACGGCGCACCGATAGGCGACTGCGCGTGCGAGCCCATTTTTGCGGCGGACGTATCGCCGAGATCGCTCGCGTTGAGCAGATACGTGGTCACGTGGACGGTGGTTTCGGTGATGCCGTACATGTTGACCAGTTGCAGGCCGGCCGGCGCACGCGTGCGATGCCAACGCGCCAGCGCCGCCGGTTCAAGTTTCTCGCCGCCGAAAATCACGAGGCGCAGCGAAGCGAGCGGCGTCGCGTCGACGTCAGGCGCAAGATCGTGCTGCATCAACGCGCCGAACGCGGAGGGCGTCTGATTCAGCACGCTCACCTGCTCATTGCGCAGCAACGCGTGAAATGCGGGGGTGTCGCGCGTGATCCAATACGGCACGACGACGAGCCGCGCGCCCGTGCACAGCGCACCGAACATCTCCCAGACGGAGAAGTCGAACGCGCTCGAATGGAACAGCGTCCAGACGTCGTCCGCATGAACCGGATGACGTTGCGCCGCCGCGTCGAGCAAGCGAGCGACGTTGCCGTGCGTGACGCCGACGCCCTTCGGCTGACCCGTCGAACCGGACGTGTAGATGATGTACGCCAGTTGTTCGGGGTGAGGCTGGGCAGCCTGGTTCGCGGGCGAAACCTCGTTCGCGGCCCGATCCGCCGTGCCTGAATTCAGCAACGACAGCACGTTGAGATCGCGCAACAGCGTTGCGTGACGCGCGGCGCTGTCGTCGTCGGCCAATACGGTCTGGATACCGGCGTCGGCGAGCAGATAGCTCAGGCGTTCATGCGGATAGTCGGGATCGAGCGGCACATACGCCGCGCCCGCCTTCAGCACGCCGAGCACACCCGCGACCAGCGCATTGCCGCGTTGCGCGCAGAGGCCGACACGCGTTTCCGCTCGCGCGCCTTGCGCCACCAGACGCGCGGCCAACGCATCCGACCAGCGGTCGAGTTCGCCATACGTGAGCTGGTCCGTGCCGCAGGTGAGCGCGCGAGCGTCCGGCCGGCTGCGAACCTGTTCGGCGAAACGGGCGAGCACGCTTTCAAACGCGAACGATGTACGCGGTTCGGCCCAGGTCGAGGCCGCCGTCGGCGCCGGTAACGCGAAGTTGCGCAGCGGCCCTTGCGCCCGCGCGGCGACGATCTGCGAAAGCAGCGCGACGTAACCCTCGGCGAGGGCGTCGAGTGTCGAACGGTCGAGGCGCGCGGCGTCGGCGGTCCAGCCGAGTTCGAGCGTATCGCCGACCAGCGCCGTCACCGTCAGCGGATAGTGGCTGCGCTCGCTGGCGTCCACCGCCATGATGCGCAGCGGTGCGTCGCCGGCACGCAAGGCGGCGCTCACTGGATAGTTTTCGAACACGAGCACGCTGTCGAACAACGCGTCGCCACTGCGTCCCGACCACTGCTGCACGCGTGCGAGCGGCGTGGCCTCGTGTTCGCGCAGTGCGGCGTTCGCGCCTTGCAATGCGCGCGCCCAGTCGCCGAATTCCATCGCGGACGGCACATCCGTCTCGAGCGGCAATGTGTTGATGAAGAGGCCCACCGTACGGCCGATCCCTTCGGGCGCAACGCCGCGTCCCGATACGGTCACGCCGAACGCGGCGCGTGAGCGGTCGGCGCGGCGCGCGAGCAGCAGCGCCCACGCAGCCTGCAACACGGTGTTGACGGTGACGCGAGCGGAACGCGCCGTCTGCGCGAGTTGCGCGGTGAACGAGGTGTCGAGCACGCGGTGCAAGCGCAGCGCGGGCGTGGCGGCCGCGTGTGCGTTCGCGTTTGCATCTGCGTTTGCATCCGCATCGCTCGGCGAAGACAGCAACGCTGGCGCGCTATCCAGCAGCAATGCGGGCGGCTTCGTGTCGTCGCTCGCAAGATGCGCGCGCCACCATGCCTCGTCGCCGTGACGACCCTGCAGCCACGCGACGTAATCGCGCCATGCGGGTGCGCCGTCCCGCGGCTTCGTGTCCAGCGCCGTGCGTTGCCCAGCGCGTACGGTGTGGTAGTCCGCGAGCACTTCGTCGAGCAGTTGCGCGGCACTCCAGCCGTCGGTCAGCAAATGGTGGGTGGTCCACACGAGGTCGTGCGCGCCGTCGGGGCGTGCAAAGAGCGCGAGGCGCCAGAGCGGCGCGTGCGCGAGATCGAAAGGACGCGCGCGATCGGCGGCGAGCCAGGCGTCGAGGCGTGCGTCGTAGCCCGTTCCCTGCGCGTGCCAATCGTGGCTCTGCCAATCCAGTTCGAGCGTGCGCTGCACCACCTGCAACGGCACCCCGCCATGCGCCCATTCGAACGACACGCGCAGCACCTCATGACGCGCGAGCGCCGCTTCCCAGGCCGTGCGCAACGCGTCGCCGTCGAGCATACCCGCCAGCGTGAGGCGCTTCTGATTCACATAAACGCCCTGCGCCGCGCCTTCCAGCGCGTGGAACAACAGGCCTTGCTGAACCGGCGTCGCCGGGTAAAGATCGGCCACGTTCTGGAACGGCAACGCGAGCCGTGCCAGCGCAGCGCTGTCGAGTCCGGCAAGCGGGAAGTCTTCGGGCGTCGCGCCCGGTCCGGCTTGCGCGCAATGCGCAATCAGTTCGCGCAGGCTCGCATTGAATCGATCCGCGAGCGCCTGAGCGCTGTCGTCGTCGAGCAGGCCGCCGGCGTAGCGCCACTGCACCCGCAATTCACCGGCCACGACCATCGCGTTCAGGTCCAGCGCGTAGTGCAGCGCGCTGGCCGGATCGGTGCTGTCGTCGACCAGTTCCGGACGCAATGCGATACCCGCCGCGCCGGGCGTGCCGTCGAACTGGCCGAGATAGTTGAAGCTGACTTGCGGCGCGCTCAGGCTCTGCAGCGCGGTGGCCGCACGTTCCCAACCGGCGGCATGAGAGGCCGCGGCGCGCAGCAATGTCTTGGTGGCGCGCAGCGTCGCCATGCGGGCCTCGGCGGAATCCGCTTTGTCCGTTGCGTTGCTGGTCGCCTTGTCGGTTGCTTTCAGCCACAGCGGATAACGCTGCGTGAACCAGCCGACCGTTTGCGATACGTCCACGTCATCGCGATGCAGTGCACGGCCGTGACTTTCCATCGACACCAGCACGCCGCCCCACCCGTCGCATGAAAGCGCGAGCGCCGCGAGCAGCATGTCCTCGACGCTGGTGCGCAACGCATGCGCGGTGCCTTGCAGCAGGACGCGCGTCGCCTCGGCATCGAGCGTCGTGGTCAGCGTGCGCGCGTCGCACACGCGCTGGCCTTGCAAAGCCTCGGCAGGCCACAGCGGACGCGAAGCCTGCAAGGTCTCGCGCCACCACGCTATGTCGCTGGCGGCCTCCGTCGCATGCGCATTCACATTCGTAAGCGCCGACGGCGTCGACACGCGTGCGCTATCCACCCACACGCTCCACGGCATCGACACGCGTTCGGCGAACGGCGCCTCACCGCGTGCCAGACGCTCGCACGCGAAACCGAGTTCGGCGATCAGCACACGCCACGACACAGCGTCCACGATGAGGTGATGCGCGGCGAGCAGCAGACGGTCCGACGTCGACGCGGCGCGACGCACGAGCGCGGCGCCGAACAACGGTCCGTGCGAGAGATCGAAGCCGCGTTGCAGGCGCGCGGCGGCATCGGCCTGCGTCTGCTCCTGCGCGCTTGCATCGCCCGCCTCGACGACTTCGAAGCGCACTTCGCCCGCGCCTTGCACCTGCTGATGCCAGGCGTGCGCCTCGTCGCGCACGAAGCGCAAGCGCAGCGCATCGTGACGTTCGACCAGCGCTCGCAACGCCGTGTGCAACAGTTTCGCGTCGAGCGTAGCGGGCACGTCCAGCCACACGGCCTGATTCCAGTGCGCCGGCGCCTGCGGATGACGCTCGAAGAAATGCCGCTGTGCGGCGGTCAGCGGCAGCGGCGCGCGACGCTCGTTCCACTGGCGCGTGCTGCCGGTCTGCTCGCGCATCAACGCCGCGAGTCGCGCGACGCTCGGCGCGTCGAACACTTCGCGCGGGGTGACCGCATAGCCGGCGTCGCGCAGACGCGCGACCACTTGCAGCGTGAGAATCGAGTCGCCGCCCGCTTCGAAGAAGTCGTCGGTGACGCCGAGGTCGTCGCGTTGCAGTACCTTGCGCCACACCGCCAGCACGATGCGTTCGCGCGCGTCGCGCGGTGCGACGCTGGCGGTCGGCGCGACCGGCGCGGCCGGCAACGCGGCGCGGTCGAGTTTGCCGTTCGGCATCAACGGCAACGCGTCGAGACGCACGAACGCCGACGGAATCATATGCGCCGGCAGTTTTGCTTCGAGCGCCACGCGCAGCATGGCGGTCTCGTCCTGCGTATTGCCGGGAGCCGGCGCGGCTGTGTTCAGTTCGCCAACCCAATACGCGACGAGTCGCTTATTACCGCCATTGCCGCCGTCGTCGCGCGCCATCGCGAGCGCATCGCGCACGCCATCGCAACTGCGCAGCGCAGCTTCGATCTCGCCCGGTTCGATACGGAAACCGCGCAGCTTGATCTGTTCGTCCAGACGCCCCAGAAAATGCGCCTCGCCCTCTGCACCGATGCGTCCAAGGTCGCCGCTGCGATACACGCGGCTACCCGGCGCACCGTGCGGATCGGGCACGAAGCGCTCGGCGGTCAGTGCCGGCCGGCCGAGATAACCGCGCGCGAGCGTGGTGCCGCCAATGCACAACTCGCCCTGCCCGCCTTGCGGCAGCGAACCGCCATCCGGGTCGATCACGGCCAGCGTGCGCGACGCGAACGGCACGCCGATCGGTGCGGTGGCGTACGCGGCATCCGCCGCGACGGTCGCGCGATGCAAACAGGCCACCGTGGTTTCGGTCGGGCCATACAGGTTGTCGACGCGGATCGACGCGAGCGGCGAGCGCTGCCACGCGGCGAGCGCATCGCCCGGCAACGCTTCGCCGCCGACCGTGATCTGCCGCAGCGACTCGAAGCGACGCTTCTCCGGTTCGCGCAACCATTGCTGCCAGAACGCGGTGGGAATGCGCGCGAAGCTCACGTGCTCGTCTTCGAGCGCGGCGTTGAGCGTCGCGAGGTCCCATTGCGCGGCGCCACGCATCAGCACGCGGCCGCCCTGCATCAGCGCGGGCAGCATTTCGTGCAAGGCGACGTCAAAGTTGATCGTCGAGATCTGCAACTGCGTATCGGTGTCGCGAATCCCGTAGGCGCGCACGAAGTCGCTCAGGTGGCGCCCAAGCGCCGCATGCGACACAGCCACGCCTTTCGGACGGCCGGTCGAACCCGACGTGTAGATCACGTACGCCAGCGCTTCAGGATGCACGGCGGTAACGAGCGGCGCGGCGTCTTCGGCGCTCACGTCCTCCACTTGCAGAATGCGTCGACCGTCGAGCAAGCTGCCCACGCGTTCGGCGCTGGCACGATCCACGAGAACGATTTCAATGCCCGCGTCGTCGAGCATCGTGGCGAGACGCGCGGCCGGATAATCGGCGTCGAGCGGCACGAAGGCGGCACCGGCCTTGAGGATGCCGAGCAACGCGCACGGCAGCGCCACCGAGCGCGAGACACAAAGCCCCACGCGGACATCGGCGAGCGGCGCGGCATGCTCGCGCTGCAAACGGCGCGCGATCTGATTCGACCACCGTTCGAGCGAGCGGTAGTCGATCGCGTTGCCGTCGCACTTCACCGCCACGGCGGTAGGCCGCGTGCGCGCCTGCGCGGCAATCGCCTTCCAGACCGGTTCAAACGTCGACGCCCCGGCTTGTGCCGAGGCAGCGAAGGCCGTAAGCGCCGTCTGCCCCGTTCCGCGCGACAGACGCAGGCCGGCGAGCGGCGTGGCGCCCGCGTCGGCGAATTGTTCGAGCACTTCGAGGTAATGCGCGGCCAGACGTTCGATCGTGGATTCGTCGAAGACGTCGCAGGCGTAGTCGAACGCGAGTTCGAGTGCGCCGTTCTGTTCGGCCACGTTGAGCGCCAGATCGAACTGCGCGCCGCGCGTGAGGTTTTCGATGTCACGCAGGCGCAGATGGCGCGAATGCGCGAGCGCCGCGCGATCGATGCCCTCGTAGTTGAAGAGCGTCTGGAACAGCCCGCCGTGCGAGCCGTCGCGCGTGCCGCCCAGCGCGGCCACTACCCGCGCGAGCGGCGCCTGCTGATTGGCGAGCGCGTCGAGCAACACCGCGCGCGTTTGATCGAGCCACCCGGAACACGTCAGGCGACCGGAGATCGACACCGGCAGCGCCAGCGTGTTGACGAAATAGCCAAGCGCGCCGCGGCTCGCCGCGCTTTCGCGGCCGGCCACCGGCACGCCGACGCGGAATTCTCGTTGGCCGCTGTAGCGATGCAACAACGCGGTCCACGCGGCGTACTGCACCATGAAGGGCGTCGCACGCGCCGCCTGGGCGAGTGCGTTCAGGCGTTTCACGAGACCCGCGGGTACGTGCAGCGAGACCCGCTCACCTACGTCGCTGCGTTGCGCGGCGCGCGGACGGTCCAATGGCAGCGCGAGTTCGGCAACCGGCGAGGCGAGCCGTGCACGCCACCACGCGAGCTGCGTATCGAGCGCCGCGCGATGGGCGGCGTCGTTCTCGCCGCGCGCGTAGGCGGCATATTGCAACGGCGCGGAGTCGAGCGCCGCCGACGGCACGCCGTCGGCGCGCGCGTCATACGCGGCACACCACTCGTTAAGCAGCAACGCGAGCGACTGCGCATCGGCGACGATGTGATGCACGTGCAGATGCACGACATGTTCGTCGTCGCTCACGCGACAGAGCGCGACGCGCAACAGCGGATCGTGCGCGAGATCGAACGGTTGCGCAGCAAGATCGCCGAGGAAGGCATAGAGGCGCGCGTCGCGCACGCCGCTGTCGAAGGACGAGAAGTCCTCGCGGCGCCATTGCGCGGCGCGCACGTCGTCGACGATCTGAGCCGGCACGCCGTCGGTCTCGACAAAGCGGGTACGCAGGATCGCGTGACGCTGCACGATATCGCCGAGCGCCGCTTCGAAAACGGCTTCGTCGAGCTTGCCGCCGATCCGTACGCTCGCCGAAATCGAATTCGCCGTGCCTTGCGGGTCGAGTTGCCAAAGCAGATAAAGACTCGTCTGGCCGGCACTCAGCGGAGCCGGCTCATGGAGATCGACCGAGGCGAGGCGGTCCGCTTCGTCGGCGGATTGCGTAATCCGTTGAGCGACGTCGCGCAATTGCGCCACGCCCAAACGCGTCAACGCCGCCGCCTGGGCCGCGATAGTGGGATGTTCGAACACGAAGGCGATCGGCAACGCGGTGTCGAACCGCGCGTTGATCGCGGCGGCCAGTTGGCCCGCGACGATCGACTGACCGCCGCTCGCGAAAAAGTCGTCGTCGCGTTGCACGTGGCGCAGCGACGGCAACGCGTGCCACAACGCGGCAATGCGCTCTTCCAGCGCGTCGCCTTCGAACGGCGTCGCTGCTGTGTGTTGCGCGTGGCTCTCAAGTTCAGCGTTTGCGTCATGCACGTAACGCGTGACGCACGCGAGCGAGCCATCCGCGAAACCCGTCGCGCAAGCGGCGCGCCGCAGCTTCCCGCTCGACGTGCGCGGCAACGCGCCCGCTTCGAGCAACAGAACAGCGCCGACCGGCTCGCCGATCGCGGCGGCCACCGCGCGCCGGATCGCATCGATCACGGTCTGCTCTGCGCCGTCGCGCTGCGCGGCGCGCGCCAGTTCCGCCGCCACGCCGATTGCTTCCGCGCCGTTCGCGTCACGCACGGCGAAGGCCGCGATCCGGCCGCTGCGCAGTCCATCGACCTGCGCGAGCGCGCGCTCGATATCCTGCGGATAGACGTTGCGACCGCGCAGGATGATCAGATCCTTCACGCGGCCGGTGACGAACAGGCGGCCGTTGTTGACGAAACCAAGGTCACCGGTGCGCAGCCAGCGCGTGCCGTCGACGGCATCGGGAACGAACGTGGCCGCGCTCGCCGCCGGCTTGTTCCAGTAGCCCTGCGCGATGCTCGGGCCGCCCAGATGAATTTCGCCGACGCGTCCATCCTGCAGCAGTTCGCCGGTTGCAGGGTCGACGATTCTCAGCGAATGATCCGGCGTGGAGCGGCCACAATCGACCAGCGGCGTCGCCGCGCGGTCTTCGCTTTCGGCCTTACGCCCCGCGCCTTGCGCAAGTGCATTCACCTCGAACAAAGGCGCGAGCGCGCCCTCGCCCGCCACACCGCCGCTCGCGAATAATGTCGCTTCGGCGAGCCCATAGCAGGGGTACAACGCGCCTTCACGCAAACCCGCCGACGAAGCCTTGCGCGCGAACGCGTCGAGCGTGGCGGCCTGAATCGGCTCGGCACCGCAGAAGGCTACGCGCCAGCATGAGAGATCGAGACCGTCGAACTGCTTGTCGCGCACACGGTCCGCGCACAACTGATACGCGAAATTCGGACCGCCGCTCACGGTCGCGCGATAACGCGAGATGGCGCGCAACCAGCGCGCCGGTTGTTCGAGGAAGTGCTGCGGATCGAGCAGCACGAGTTCGAAACCGAAATACAGCGGCAACATCAGCCCGCCGATCAAGCCCATGTCGTGATAGAGCGGCAACCAGCTCAGCATGACGTCGCGCGTCGCGTCGATCGACATGCCCGCGTGAATCGCGTGTTCGTTGGCGGCGATATTGGCGTGGCTGACCATCACGCCCTTCGGCTCCGAGGTCGAGCCCGACGTGTACTGCAGGAACGCGAGCGCTTCGGCCTGCGGACGCTCGAAAGCGAGCGGCGCGGCGTGTTGCGTTTGCTCCGGCGTGAGCGTAATGCAGGCGGTGTCCTGCGAATCGCTGGTGAGCGCGCTCCACTGGACCTGCTGCTCCGCGCCGACAATCGCGATACGCGGCGAGCAATCCGCCTGCATCGCGCGCAAACGTTCGAGGTGTTGCGCATGTTGCGGTTGCGGCGCATAGGCCGGCACCGCGACAAGGCCCGCATACAGGCACGCGAGAAAGTTGACGACGTAGTCGAGGCCGCTCGGCAGCAGGATCATCACGCGTTCGCCCGGCGCGGCGTGCTCGCGCAACCCGGCGGCGGCGCGCTGCACCCGTTCGAGCAACTGCGTATAGCTGAGCGCGCGTTCGTCGGCGACGCCGTCGGCCAGATAGCGCAGTGCGATCGCATGCGGACGGTAATACGCGTGGTCGACGAGTCGCGACACGATGTCGTCGTGAGTCGCCGGACCGTTGGCGCTCGCGTCATGCGCCGCGCGCGCGAGCCGCGACTTGCGGCTCAGGAACGGGCAGACGTCGCCGGCGCGCGCATTGTCGTCGCCGAGAAAGTACTGTTTCCACTCCAGATTGCCGGGGTCGCCGTAGAAACCGAGGTCCGGGTGCGGATCGACCGCGTCCCACTTCAGCAGACGCTGGCGCACCTGATTGCGCGCTTCGCGGCCAATCACCTTGTTGGTGATGGTGTCGACGAACACCGCGC
The DNA here is from genome assembly GCF_000745015.1 of Burkholderia sp. 9120. Taxonomy (NCBI): domain Bacteria; kingdom Pseudomonadati; phylum Pseudomonadota; class Betaproteobacteria; order Burkholderiales; family Burkholderiaceae; genus Burkholderia; species Burkholderia sp. 9120. The sequence continues at coordinate 5,596,542 of NZ_JQNA01000002.1, forward strand.
GCGGCTGGAACAGCAGCACCATGCCCGGCCCGAGATTGCGGCTATGACGCGTGGCGAACGACGGTAACGCGCACACCACGAACATTTCGATACCGGCGTACGAGAACTCCCAGTCTTCGTGGGAGGGATCGGGATATGCATCGGCGGCGGCATGCGGGTCGACGTCGTGCAACGCCTGCAGGATGCGCCAGAACTGACGCTGATACTCGTCGTGCGACAGCGGTTCGGCATCGGGCTCGAAGAACACCGCGATATTGTTCTTGCGATAGTCGGGCATGGCCGCGAGTCGCGCGAAGGTTTCCATCGACCCCGCCAGATCCGTGGTGTCCTTGCCGTTCACGAACGCGTAAAACATCTCGCCGCGCTTCTCCGCGACGGTGCCGAAGAAGCACGGATAGGCCGGGTGCATCACCTGCTCGCGCAGCGTCGCGTAAGAGGACGCGAGCCACTCGGGCAGTTCCACCTGCGCGCCGATCGCCTCGCCGCGAATCACGCGGCTGGTCCAGTCGGCGGCATTGCAGGCGCTCGCGCGCGCTTCCAGCGACAACGGCAAAGCGGCATCGCCCGGCGTGCCGTGAGATTGATTCGGTTCCATCATGCTCCCTTGATTTCGTCGACCGGACGCGCGCCGACGCGCGCCCGCCATGCGTGCCGCTCGCGGCCACGCTGATTTAGCTGGGTTTTCGTGGGGAGAATCGCGACGCTTCGGGATGAGCGTCTTTATTCTGAAGACATGGACCGCCGCGCACGGCGGGTTTGTCTATCGACTGCGATGTTGCATGGGTACGGCTTCGCGGCGCTTGCCTGGTGGCGGCCGGTTAGTGGCCAATTAGCTGCCTGGTATTGGCCTGGTAGTGGTCTGGTAGTGCCGGGCTTCATTCAGTCCGGTTCGCGCGCGCCGCTGTTGCAGGGCTGCAGCAACGCGCGAACGGCTTACGTCAGGCCGGCTGCGGCGCGTCGAGTTCGACGACGAGTGCGTTGACCCAGTCGTCCGGGATGATCGGCTGGTGATACGTACACTCGCCGGACACCACCGTCGAGCCGTGCAAACGGCCGTCGGGAATCAGCACCATGTCGCCTTCATTCATCTTCAACTGCATGCCGACGTTGCCCCAGAACAGCATTTCGCCCGCTTCGATCGTGACGAGACGGTGATCGTTGTGAACGTGGGTCGTCGAACACATCTCGTGCGGCTCGACAAACGTCTCGCGATCGATGTCGGGAAACTCGGCATAGATGCGCGTGCTGATGCGCTGCGCGAATTCGCAGAAACGTTCGATCGCCGACAGCCAGCGCAACTGTTCGCCGAGATCCCAGCGCGCGCGCTCCGTCAGACGTTCGGCCGCCGCGAAGCCCTGCATGCATTGTTCACGTGCGCTTTCGCCGTAGCGCGCTTCGAGTTCGCGCAGTGCGTCGGCGAAGCGGCGCGCGAGTTCGCGCTGGCGGTCCGGGCCGGCGTCGGGCGCGGCGCCACGATGCGTGAGATGCGGGCAGGCACGCGTCAACGCCGCGACAAACGCGAGTTGCTCGGCTTGCGCCGCGAACGCCGCACCGATCAGACCGAAGGCGCGATCGGGACGGCGCGCAAGCGCATACAGCAGATTGGTTTTGGCGAGGCTGGTCGGCAGATAGAACTGCCAGTACGAATGCGCGTCGCGCGTGATCTCCGCCGCCGACGCCACGCGTGCGAGCAGGTCTTCGCTGCCGCCGTCGAGCTCGAGCGTGGGATGCAAGGCGGCCGGCAACGCGTCGAAGAAGCCGCTGGCCTGCGCGCGGCGCAGCGCGCGGCGCTTCGAGGGCAGCAAGGCCCAACGTTGCACGGCGATAAAGCGCAGACCGTCCTGCAGATAATCGTTGCGCACGAGGCGCGCGAAGTTGTCTTCCCAGAACGCCAGTTCGTCGCCGATCAGGCGCGTCAGGCGCGCCGCGGCGGCATCGCCTTGCGTGGCGGCGTCGGTGTCGCGGCTCAGGTAGTCGAATGCGTACGCTTCGAGGAACGGTGCGATCTGTGCGCCGAGCGCGCGCACTTCGTCGGCGTGATAGGCGCTGAAGTGCTGCCACGCGTCCGCGTTCGTCTGCTGCGGCAGGTTCGCCACGTCGAGTTCATAGATGGACAGCAAGGTGCGATTCGACGCCAGCGAAGGCAGGCGGCTCACGTTGTGCGTGCGCACCGGCTTGCGGAACTTGAGAAACTCGAAGTCCTCGGGACGCAGCGGCCGGCGGTGATACTGGCCGTCGAGCACGAGTTCGTCCACGGTCGCGCTACGGAACGGCAGCGCGGCGGCAAAGCGCTTGATGAGGTCGACGTGGTGTTCGCTCTGTCCTTCGAACGGCTCGAAGTCGAACAAGGTTGAAAACGTTAGCGACATTTTCAGGAATCCGTTTTTAAGGAAATGAGGAGTGGCCGCTGGGCGCGCGCCGCTTTGATGCTGTGACGATCTGACGGTTTACTGTTCTACCGCGACGGCAGTGAGCGTATTCAGCACCGCCGCGGCGTGCGCTTCGAGAAAGAAGTGGCCGCCCGCGAATTCATGACGGCCGAACTCGCCTTGCGTGCACGCGGCCCACGCGTCGACATCGGCGGATTGCGCGGTGGCGCGATCGTCGCGGCCGGTAAAGACATCGATACGACATTCAAGCGGCAGACGCGGCGAACTCGCCCGACTCTGTTCCGTGTAGACCCCGCACAGATGAAAATCGGCGCGCAGCACCGGCAGCATGAAGTCGACGAAATCCGCGTCGGCCAGCAATTCAGTGGGCGTGCCGCCCAGTTCCGCGAGCTTCGCCACCATCGTCTCGCGAGGGCAGTCGAGCCAATGCGACTCGACCTTGCGGCGCGACGGCGCCACCGACGCCGATGCGCCCAACCACAACGGCATGCGGCCATCTCGTTGCCGCAACGCGTGACACAACTCGAAGGCCACCAGCGCACCCATGCTGTGCCCGAAGACGGCGAACGGCGCGTCGCGATCGAGGCGCTGGCCGATGTCGTCGGCGAGTTCGGCGATCAGCGGGCGCCATTCGGTATGCACGGCTTGCGCGCGACGCGTGCCGTGGCCGGGCAGTTCCGCGGCAATCAGATTCACACCGTCCGGCAACAACGGTATCCATCGCCGATACAACGCCGCGCTGCCGCCCGCATGCGCGAAGCAGATCAGATTGAGCGGCGTGGAAGTGGCGAAGGTCACGGTGCTGGCGGTGCTCACACTAGGCTGCATACGTTCAGTTCGGCGCGGAACCTTGTGCGGAGGCGCTCTCTTCCATCGCCTTGCGCAAGCTCAGCGGACGCATATCGGTCCACACCTCGTCGATCCACGCGAGGCAGTCTTCCTTCTTGCCGGACTTGCCGGCTTCACGCCAACCGGCGGGAATGGCCTTGTAGTCAGGCCAGATCGAGTACTGCTCTTCGTGATTCACCACTACGTGGAAATTCGTGTTCTCGTCGCCCCAACTCATGAATGCGCTCCGCTGCGTTAATTTGATTGGCTATGCGAATGAAAGACAGAAGTCCGCCTGGAGTGATCTCCATAAACGGTCCCGGCTCGCGAAACTCAGTTTTCGCGAATGACAATCATTCCCATTTGGACTCGAAGGTTAGAAGCCGGAACCGAAGGTGTCAACCGTCAAATCCGACGAAATGCGCGATGCATGTTTCCCATGAGCCGTTTCCGCCGATCAATCAATGACTTGCCGTTAAACCGCATTGACAATATTTATTTTTCTACGCGAAACCGTAGCACTACGGACAATATGGGTTTGCTGGAAGGCGTCACGGAATTCGATTAGGATCACGCGCGCATTCAACGAGCATTGCTCAAGGATTCATCGCGCATAGCGTTCGCCATGCCGTTTTCGACATCGCTCAGGTAAGTTATACGGACCGGAGAATGTTGCCGCCCATTACCCGGTCTTTTATACCGTCGTTATTGTTTCTATTCAGAGGCGCGAGCAGACAGACGACCCGCGCATGCGCGGGTCGTCCGGAAACCGGGCTCAAGCTTTAACGAGGGCTCAGGGTGGCACGGGTCCATCGAGCACGGTAACGCGCAGCGCCGGGTCCGCTTCGATCTCGGCGCGCGTGAAGGGCACCTTCAGCCACGCCTTGCTCGCGTAGCGCCGGGTGTAGTCGCTCTCGTGGCCGGACGCGGGGTCGTCGGATTGCGAGGTGGCGAGGAACGTGTAGGCCTGCGGCCCGCTATCGTCGAAGCCGACCACCTGCATGTAGGTGTTGCCGTTGGGATTGCCGTCGAGCGAGAAACCCTCCGGCGAATCGATCTTTTCCTGTGAACAGGCCGCCGTGAAATAGCCTTGCGCGGTGCAGCCGCCGAACAACGGCACGCGCGCGCCGTCACGCGTGGCGTAGAGCGCCGCGCCGCGCGGGCTGTCGGGTGCGAGACCCGCGCGATGCAGATCGTCGGCCGCCGTCAACAGCAGGTCGCGCGCGGTCGTGCCTTCAAAACTCAAACCGCGCGGCGTGTTGAGCGGATCGGCGGCACTGACGGGCACGCGATACGACCAGCCGCTCTTCTCGTGCTGCAGATGCGTCCAGAACACGTCCCACAGGTTCGCGCCACGCGCGTGCGGGTTGCCGGTGTCGTCCCACTCGCGCAGCGCCTTGCACGCCGACGCAAGCGTCTCGCTCGCGTCCGCCGAAGAGGTCGATGGGGTTGATGAGCCACCGCCGGTTTCACCACACGCCGCCGCCAGCACATCGGACTTGAAGCGCTCCGCTGAGAGCGCCCGGCTGTTCAACACCATCTGACGCACGCTCGCGCTGTCCGCGAGACGGCCCGGATAGCCGTCCCGGCCATCGAGACGCGCGCGGATCATCTGCAGCCCGAGTTGCGCGCGCAGCGTCATCTCCTCCTGGGTATCGAAGATCGCACCGTAGCCCGCCAGCGGCTGCGCCGGATTCGCGAGCGCGTAAGTGTTGTTCATGTTGGCGACGTAATCGCCGCGCGCGAGGCTCGGCATGTTCGCGAGCGGCAGTTTGCCGTTCGCGCCGGACCAGTTGCAGGCCGAGCGCGAACCGTCGAGCACCGGCACGCCGCGCGCTTTTTGCGCGAGCGCCGCCGCGACCGGCTGCACCGTGCACTGGGCGGACAACGCGGGCGGCACGTTCGGTATCGCGCCGATATCCGCGTACCAGGCACGCCGGTCGTTGCGTCCCACGGCGAGCGTGTTGACCCACGGCATCGACGCGTCGTCGCGCGTGATCGCGATGAAGTCCTCCAGCGAAGCCGCGCGGTCCCAGCGCAGGAACGTGTCGAAGGTCTGCGCGTTGGTCTCGTTGACGTCGCGGATCGCAAACGCCGAAGCGGAATTCGCGGCGAGCGCGGGCGAGAAGCCGGAGAGATCGATCAGCGGTCCGAAGCGGGTGCGATAGAGCGTACGTGTGATCGGCTGAAGCGTGCCGTCCGCCGCGCGCACCTGGATCGTGATCGGCACGCGCTGCATCGTTTCCGCTTTGCCGTCGACGAGATACGTGTCCGGGCGCCCCGGCGCGAGCGCGAGCCGGAACAGGCCGAAGCGGCGAGCGGTGGACACGGTCAAGCTCCAGGCCACGTTCTGGTTGAAGCCGATCATGATGACGGGCGTGCCGAGAAACGAAGCGCCGCTCACGTCGAGCTTGCCGGGAATCGTCAATTGCGCCTGATAGAAGCGGTCGGGGCCGCGCCAGAACCAATGCGGATTGCCGAACAGCAACCCGTGCGGCGTGCCGGTGGCATCGCCGCCGAACGCCATGGCGTTGCTGCCGATGCCCGCTCCGCCGCCGGCTTGCAAATACGGCAGCGACGTCACTTGCTGCGGCTTGCCATTCAACGACACGGCTGGCTTCGATGCATCCGCAGGAGCCGCGGGCGGTTGCGCGTTCGCGATCGCGTGGACAAAGCGCGCGTAGCCGCCCGCATACATCGCGGCCAGCATGCGCCGATAGATATCGCGCGTGTCGATCGGCTTCACCCAGGCCTGGCCGCGACACGCGGCGTGCGCACCCGCATGGGCGCCCTCGCCCAGTTCACGCAGATAGCGGTCGTAGCCCGCCGCGAAGCCGCGCGCGAGCGCCTGCGCTTCGCCGGATTGCTGCTTCTCGAACGTGGCGAGCGCCGTGTCGTCGACGAGAAAGCGGAAGTAGAAATCGGTGTCGATGTTGGCCGGCCGGCCGATGGTCGAATACGCCTTCGCCTGCGCAGCCGGTCCGAAGTAACGCGAGCGTTCGCCGCGCCAGGTGACGAAGCCGTCGGCGAGTGTGCAGAGGTCGTCGGTGGCCTGCGCATAGCCGTAACCGTAGCCGAGACCAGCCCAGTCGTTTGCTTCGATATGCGGAATATCGTAGGCGGTGCGGCTGATCCGCGCGTGCAATGCGGAGTCATCCGTTGGCAAATCGGTCTGCACATCCGTCGCGCTTCGGTCGAGTTTCCCCGCCACGCAGCCGGACAGCGCCATCGCACAGGCCGCGAGCAGCGCGGCGGCTTTCATGCGCTCGCGGCAGCGTGCCGCGAGCTTTCGTTGCTTCGTCGTGTTCCACAGAACCATCCAGTGCCTCCCTAGGCTGGCACGCCGATGCGTTGCGGCAGGCAACGAGCCGCCGCAATGCACCGAGCTTTATCACGGCGGCTGAGTTTAAAGCACAGGGCATCGACACCGCAAGAATGCGAATCATTTTCATTTGGAGGGAACTTTGATCGTCTGCGCGGTTCGTTTTCATCTGCCGCGCGCCACGTCGCTGATCAGACAGCGGGCACCCTCGTGAAGCGACAACGGCTGGCAATACGGCGACCGAGGAATGTCAGTGGTCGAAGAGTCTCGCGGTGATTCTGCTGCGCTATACGCGCCGCTATTTCAAGGTGCTGCCGTTGCTTGAAGGCGCAGTTCCTGTTCGCGCAGTTCTGGTATTCGCTGTTTTCGCTGACCATGGCCGCGACCGTCGCGATGCCCGTGATCGCGCTGGTCACGCGCCGCGTGTGGAGCGATGTCGCCTATCTGTCCTACTTCGGCTACGCGAGCGCCGTCACGATCAGCATTCTGCTGGTGATGGCATGGGTGCGCCGCACGGGCAGTTTCCGGCCGTTCGACGCGAAGGTGAGCTCGTGGGAAGGCATGGCGTTCCTGTTCGCGCGCTGGCCATGGTCGCTGCTCGGCATCGGCTCGGCGCTCGCCGACTGTCTGCACGGACAGGAATTCGCCTTTCGCGTGACGCCTAAAGGCGTGCCCGTTGTCGAGCGCCCGCCGTTGCGCGTGGTGCTGCCTTATTATCTGGCGATCTCGCTGATCTGCAGCCTGCCGCTCGTCATGATCGACGACGCCTGCAATGCGCGCGGCTTCTACGTGATCTCGAGCGTCAACGCACTGGTCTATCTGGCGGTCGCCCTGCTGATCGTCGTGGCGCATGATCATGAGCAAGGGCAACGCCTGTCCCTGCTCCGCCTGACAGCCGGCGACGGGCCCGCCGTGCGCCGCGTGGCCTTCGCGGCCGCTGTGCTGGTGCTCGGCATGGGCATGACCGAACGCTTGCCGGAAGGCGCGAACGCACTGCTCGGGCATGACGTCTCGGCGCGACCGCAAGCCGTGCCGGAAGTGGTTGTGGCGCAGCCGCAATTGCTCGGCGTCGACGACCCGGAACACGCGTTCCCGGCCAGGAACAATGCGATCGACATTGAACATATCTTCGTCTCGTGGGACGACCCGGGCGCGCCGACGCTGATCCAGAACGCCCACGAGTATGCGAACCGAACCGTCTCGACCGTCAATGGCTGGTGTCGATCGAACCGTGGCCGGCCCGCTCCCGCAACAGTCACACGCTGCTGCGCGATATCCGCACGAGCGGCGCTCCGTGAGCTTTTGACGATCCGCGCTTGACGGGCGGATTTTTTACGACCACAATCTTTCCACTGTTCAGATTTGGTGACCTTTAGCTCCTGGCGAAGTCACCGCCTTACCCCCTCGTTCGACGCCAACCCACGCGCCACCGCGCGATCCTCGCGTCATTCTGGAGATCACCATGACTTTTCTTCTGACGTTTGCCCCGTTCCTCGCCTTTGCGGTAATCGAGCGCCTCGCCGGTGCGCAGGCGGGACTGGCCGCCGGTGCGATCGTTGCCGCCGCACTGCTGATCCGCGATTTCGTGAGCCCGGTGCGCCGTATCAAACTGCTCGAAGTGGGCACGTTCCTGCTGTTTGGCGCACTGACGCTCTACGCGCTGACCAGCGACGTGCAATGGTCCATCGCCGCCGTGCGCTTGCGCGTCGACGGGGGACTCATGCTGATCGTTCTCGCGTCGATCGCGTTGCGCCGGCCATTTACGTTGCAGTACGCACGCGAAACCGTGTCGCGCGAACTGTGGAACAGCCCCGAATTCATCCACGTCAACTATGTGATCAGCGCAGCGTGGGCAGCGGCGTTCGGCGCGCTCGTGCTGGCCGATATCGCCATGGCTTATGCGACGGCGTTGCCGCATTCGGTGGGCATCGTCGCTACGGTTGCCGCCCTCGTTGGCGCGTTCAAGTTCACCGCGTGGTATCCCGCTCAACACGCGGCAAAACGGGCCTGATGTTTAGCGGCACTTAATCGTTTGGCGACTCGCTTGCCGACTCGTTTGTCGAATCCCGCGCCAGCCAGTTTCCATGAAACCCGTTCGGCACGCGGTGCGGAATCTCCACCGTCGCCAGCGGTCCGGCCGCGACGTTCAACGCATCGAGCACCAGCAGATCGCTGCGCGCTTGCGCTCCACGGAACACGACGGCCAGGATCCATCCATCGCCTTCGGCGGCACCGGATGTGGCATCGGGCACACGCGGCACGAAGACCGGCTCCGATGTCGCGTCGCCCGCCGGCAGTTCGAACACGTCGCGCGATTGCGGGTTGGCGTGATCGATATGAGCGATTCGCGTGAAGAGACCGTCCTCTCCGTCCGAATGCGCGGCCAGCCATCCATGACGATACGGCGCGCCGGCAAAGCGCTCGTCGATACGCGGAAATTCGCCGCTGATATCGGCAACGAGCTTGCTGGTGAACACGCGCGCGTGGCTGCGCAAATCCAGCGTCCAGCGACACAGGCGCGCATGACCGACGTCTTCGACCGGGCGGCCGTCAGGCCAGGTGAAATTCGGCGGAGCATCGAATTGCATCACGTCCATGTAGAGACAATCGTCCTGCTCCCACGCGTTCATCACCTGAAAGACGAAGCACGCCGGCCCTTTCCACCACTCGATCTCATCGCTGCCGTCGCGCCGCATGACACCCACGAACGCGCCGAACTGCGGCTCCCACGCGTAGGCCGGACCGCCCGCACGTAACCTCGGCAAGCTCGCCGTCAACGGCGTCACGGGAAACAGCAGATGCCGCGCGGTCATCGCGAAGTCATGCACCATGCTCGCGTAGGGCGCGTCGAAGCGCCGCAGATACGTAACGTGGCCACTCGCGTCGATGCTGCCCGCCGTGATGCCCGCGCCCAATCCATCCGGACCGCCATAGCCGAAGAACAGCAGTTCACCCGTTACAGGATCGAGCTTGGGATGCGCGGTAAACGCGCCATGCAACGCGCCGCCGAAATCGATCTGACCAAGCGTATCCAGCGTGCGCGCATGCAGTTCGACCGGCAAGTGCGCTTCCTCCAGCGCAAGCAGACGCGTGCCATGCCTCAGCACGTTGGTGTTGGCGCTGCCATCGTCGTACGGCAGCGAGTCGTCCGCGGAATCACCGAACGCGTTGCCCCGCGCGACACCGCGCTCGCGCTCGGCGAGCCAGCGTTGCGTGCGGACCCACCGGTTCCGGTAGGTCACGCCCGCCTCCGCGAACTCGAAGCGGTGCACCATGCCATGCCCCGCGAACCAGTGCTGCGCCGGATCGGGATAAAGCGGATTGGGACCGTTGCGCACCAGCACCCCCGCGAGCCCGGACGGTAACGCGCCATGCACGCGCAAGGGCCCACAGTCCGCTTCGAAGTCGATTGGCGGCAAGTTGGCCTGAAATGCCTCTGCGTTCGTCTGCTCGCTCATACGGTCACCCCATATTATTCCAGTGGAAAGATTTTGACTTTCACGGCCCTTTTGGTCAACATGTCTTTTCAAGACCAGAAAACCAGAGAGTTCACCGCCGCTATGAAAGATGGGTCGTCAACAGGCCGCAAAGCCGCCGCATCGTCGAAAACAAAGAAAACCATGGCTACGGCAACGCAGGACAAGCCCTATCACCACGGGTCGCTCCCGCAAGCGCTGCTGGCCGCTGCCGAGGCCGTGTTACGGCGGGACGGCATACGCGGTCTCACGCTGCGTGCGATCGCTCGCGAGGCGGGGGTGTCGCACACGGCGCCGCAGCACCATTTCGGCGACACCGCCGGCGTGTTGAGCGAATTGGCCGCGAGCGGTCATCGGCGTCTGGCCGCGAGCATGGCGGCCAAGGCGGAAGGCGAAGCGCCGGGGCGCCCGCGGAACAAAGCCGTCGCGCGCGGCTACGTGAGCTTCGCGGTGGAGAATCCCGATCTGCTTCACCTGATGTCGCGCAACGAAATGCTCGATTACACGCGAGCGTCGCTGATCGAAGCAAGACAGCTTTCCGCGCGTGCACTCACCGGCGTGCTCGATAACCCGCCGAAGGAAGCGCCGAGCGCAACCGCCGCGTTCGGGCGTCCGGATGCCGCGCAAGCTATCGCAATGACAGCCGCGTGGGCGTACGTGCACGGTCTCGCTTTGCTGTTGATCGACGGCCGTCTGAAGGCGTTGGCCGCATCGGTCGATGGCATCCGGAACGCGGAAGCACTGGTCGATGCGGTCATCGACCAGTTTCAGATCGTTCAGGTTGCCGGCGCGCAGAAAGATGCGCCCGCAACCAGCAGCCGGAGCCAGAGCCGCGGCGGCAGCGGCAAAAAATCCAAAGCGGAAACGCCGCAGTGAGCGGCAAACGCCAGCGCAGCATCGGCCATGCACATGCATGGCCCACACCGTCCGCCCAATGAAACGCTTTGAATTGCTGGCCAACACCATGGCCGACGAAATCCGCTCGGGCAGCCGGCCGGTCGGCACGCGCATGCCATCCGTGCGGCAACTCACCACGCAGCACGGCGTCAGCCAGTCGACCGTATTTCGCGCGTATTACCAGTTGGAAGAGTGGGGGCTGATTCGCGCCCGTGAGCGCTCGGGTTACTACGTCGCGCCAGGCGCAGCGCTCAAGCAGGAAGCCGCGCCACGACCGCCGCTCGCGGTCGAGTCGGCCAAGGTCGAAATCAGCGACCTCGTTTTTTCCGTGCTCGAAGCCGCGAAGCATACCGACGTGGTGCCGCTCGGTTCGGCCTTCCCGTCTCCGCAACTGTTTCCACTACAACGGCTCGCCAAGTCGCTTGGACATTCGAGCCGCCTGATCAGTCCGTGGAGTACGGTGGTCGATCTGCCGCCCGGCAATGAAGCGTTGCGCCGTCAGATTTCGCTGCGCTATCTGGGCATGGGCATTGCCCAACCCATGGACGAACTGGTCGTCACCAACGGCGCGCTGGAAGCGCTCAACCTGTGCCTGATGGCTGTCACCCGTCCCGGCGACGTCGTCGCGATCGAATCGCCGGGGTTCTACGCGGCCCTGCAAGCCATTGAACGGCTTGATCTGCGCGCGGTGGAGATTCCCGTCGACCCGGAGTCCGGCATCGATTTGCAGGCGTTGCAGGAGGCTTTCGAGCGGCATCCGATCAAGGCGTGCTGGTTCATGACCAGCTTTCAGAATCCGACCGGCGCAGCCATGCCGCAGGACCGGAAACAGGCACTCGTCGACCTGCTGGCCCAGCACGACGTGCCGCTGATCGAGGACGACGTGTACGGCGAGCTGCATCACGCGGCAACCCACCCGCTACCCGCGAAGGCCTTCGACACGAAGGGTCTGGTGATGCACTGCAGTTCTTTTTCGAAGACGCTAGCGCCGGGCTATCGCATTGGCTGGGTAGCCGCCGGGCGGTTCGCGCAGAAGGTGCAGCGGCTGAAGTTGATGACCACGCTATCGGCCAGCATTCCCGCTCAGGCGGCGATTGCGGATTACCTTCAGCATGGCGGCTACGACAAGCATCTGCGGAAACTGCGCGGTGCGTTCCGCACTCAGTTGGCCGCGATGGATGCCGCGCTGCACCGCTACCTGCCCGACGGGTCGCATTGGACCCTGCCGTCCGGCGGCTATTTCTTGTGGCTTCAGTTGCCGCCGCAGGTCGATGCGATGCAACTGCACCGTCTCGCGATAGCGAGCGGTATCGGCATTGCGCCGGGGCCCATATTCTCCGCGCGACACGAATTCAGGCACCACGTGCGACTGAATTTCGGGCATCCGTGGAGCGACGGTATGGAAAGCGCGGTCAAAACGCTGGGTTCGCTGATTGGGCCGGCGAGCTCATAAACCGCGCCGCGCCTTCAATGCGCGACGTTGATCGCCAGCTTCACCAAACCGAACAACGTCGCGCCGAACCCGGCAGCGAGCGCAACGGCGACCACCGGCAACAGCGGCAGCTTGACGTCCGCAATGTCGGCCTGATGCGAAGCGCTACGGCGAATGCCGAAGAAACTCCACAGCACGATTCGCGTCATCTTCAACAGATTCATGGCATCACCTTCTCAACGCAGGATTGTTCGCAGTATCTTTTATCTCAGGCCTAAGTCTGAGCCGCTCCAGCCTTGAAAAACAGCAGCAGTTGACGACAATTCCAGCGCAGCAGTCCACTCTCCCGCGCCCCGGCAATCCTTCATGCGTGGCGGCATTTGCAATCTGCTAGCGTGTTTTACGCGGCATCTGCTCCTGTTCAGCGAGCACCGTTGGTTCTATCGTTCGTTCGATCCTTGCTCCATCCAACGAAAACGACGCTCAGCAAGCCTGCGCCTTGTGCGGCGGCAGCGGCGGCAGACGCCCCGGACCATGTACCACTACACCCCGTTTGACCAATCCTTCGTGCGCAGTCGCGCCGCGCAGTTTCGTAATCAACTCGAACGCTGGCAGGCCGGCAAGCTGAGCGAAGACGATTTTCGTCCGCTGCGGCTGCAGAACGGCTGGTATGTGCAGCGGCATGCGCCGATGCTGCGCGTCGCCGTGCCGTATGGAGAACTGTCGAGTGCGCAGTTGCGTATGCTCGCCCGGATCGCGCGCGACTACGACGCGCCCGAGGCCGAGGTCTATCGCCTGGCCAGCGAAGCACAGCGCAAGCTCGGCACCGCTCGTTTGCCGACGCACTACGCGCACTTCACGACCCGCACCAACGTCCAGTTCAACTGGATTCCGCTCGCCAAAGCCGCCGACGTGATGGACCTGCTGGCGAGCGTCGACATGCACGGCATCCAGACCAGCGGTAATTGCATCCGCAACATTTCCTGCGACGAACGCGCGGGCGTTGCGCCTGACGAGATGGCCGATCCGCGCCCATTCGCCGAAATCATGCGGCAATGGACCACGCTTCATCCCGAGTTCGCGTTCCTGCCGCGCAAGTTCAAGATCGCGATTACCGGCGCGAGCGACGACCGCGCCGCGACCGATTGGCATGACGTCGGCCTGCGTCTGCTGCGCAACGACGCAGGTGAATTGGGATTTCGCGTCACGGTGGGCGGCGGCATGGGCCGCACGCCGATGATCGGCACGGTTCTGCGGGCGTTTCTGCCATGGCGGCAGATCATGAATTACATCGAGGCGGTGGTGCGCGTCTACAACCAGTACGGACGTCGCGACAACAAGTACAAGGCGCGTATCAAGATCCTGGTGAAGGCGGAAGGTCAGCGCTACATCGACGATGTCGACGAAGAATTCCGCCAGATCGTCGAGCACGACGGCGGTCCGCACACCATTCCGCAGGCCGAACTGGATCGCGTCAGCGCGTGTTTCGTGCCGCCGCATGGGCATGGCACGGAAGCACCCGTCGACCTCGAAGCGACCGCGACGCTGCAGGCCGCGGCCATCGCGACGCCGCAGTTCGGACGCTGGCTCGAGCGCAATGTCGCGGCGCATAAGAACCCGTCGCTGCGCATCGTGACGCTGTCGTTCAAACGTCTGCTGCAGGCGCCCGGCGATGCATCGGCGGATCAGCTCGACCGGCTCGCCGATCTGGTGGACCGTTTCTCCGCAGGCGAAGCGCGCGTTACTCATACGCAGAACGTCGTCCTGCCGTGGGTCCACGTCAACGACGTGCTGCCGCTCTGGCAAGCCGCCCACGACGTGGGACTCGCCAGCGCCAACGTGAATCTGCTCACGGACATGATCGCCTGCCCGGGCGGCGATTTCTGCGCGCTCGCCAATGCCCGCTCCATTCCGGTCGCGCAAGCCATTACCGAGCGCTATCAGGATCTCGACGAACTCAACGACATCGGCGAAATCGATCTGCACATTAGCGGTTGCATCAATTCATGCGGCCACCACCATAGCGGACATATCGGCATTCTCGGCGTCGATAAAGACGGCAAGGAGTGGTATCAGGTGACCTTAGGCGGCTCGGACGGCATGCTCGCCAGCGGGCGGGCGCAACCGGGCAAGGTGATCGGCCCATCGTTCTCCGCGCTCGAAGTGCCCGAGGTGATCGACGCGCTGCTTTCCGCGTACCTCGACCTGCGAGCGACGCGCGACGACAAGCACGAGTCGTTCATCGACACGGTGCGCCGCGCGGGGATCGAACCGTTCAGAAAGGCAGCGGATCGCGTCCGCTCGCACGCGGAGAACGCAGCATGAACGACACGACGCGGATCAAGTTGCTGACGGTGCCGGAACACACGTCGGAGCCGGCACAGCACGTCGTTGCGTTAGCGAACGACGAAGACCCTCACGACCGGAAAAGCGAAATCGCCGCAGCGGCACGCGTCGAATTGCATTTCCCCAATTTCACCGACGGACGCGCTTACAGCCAGGCGTATCTGCTGCGCCGCCGGCTCGGCTTCAAAGGCGATCTGCGCGCCACCGGCGACGTGCTCGTCGACCAGTTGATCCAGATGGAACGCACCGGCTTTTCCAGCGCGGTTCTGAAAGAAGGCATCGACCCCAACGAGGCGCGGCATCAGCTCGACCGCTTCCCGGCGTTCTATCAGGGCGACGTGATTCAGGACGCGCCCTTCCGGCGAACCTGAGCCGCCTGCGCGAAAACGGACCATGTTGCGACATCCTGAAGCCTCACCCGACGCGCTTTTATCGATGTGCCCTTCCCGCTCGATCCTTTCCCGGATCGGTCAGAAGTGGACGATGCTGGCGATCGTCGCGTTGCGCGAGGAGCCTTTGCGCTTCGGCGAAATCCGTCGCCGCATTCATGGCGTTTCCGACAAGATGCTGACCCAGACACTCCGGCAGATGGAACGGGACGGGCTCGTGCAACGCTACGCGTACGATCACCAGCAGCAGCGCGTGGAATACGGCTTGAGTCCGCTCGCGCAGAGCGTGCTGCCGATCGTGACCGAATTGAAGCAGTGGGCGGAGCGTTCAAGCGAACTTATCGAATCGAGCAATCTGGTGTTCGACCGTAAAAACGTGCCCTGAAACGCGGCATTCAAGCGTGCCGATACTTTCCAATCACTGACAACGCGAACCACTCGCCACCAAGGCACGCCGCTTGCGATGCATGCAAGCCGGACCTCTCGACTGACGCCTGCCACGCAGGCTTTCGTGACGCCCGACTCCCACAAACCCGGAGAACGCGACATGGACCTAGTCGATGATGGCGACACCAGCCGCGCCGGCCGCGTGCGCAGACGGCGACGTTCGCGCGTTTTATCCCGCTATGCGGGTCGCCCCATTCGTCTGATCTGGCGTTACGTGGCACGCCACAAATTCGCGCACGGCGTTGTTCTATTCAGCGTGGTCGCGGCGGTGGGCTGCGCATTGGCTTCGCAATACGGTATCCGCAATCTGATCGACGCATTGCCGGGCGGCCGCGCTCATCCTCAAAACGTGGTGCGCGCGTTCGCCGTGCTGGTCGTGCTGATCCTTGCCGACAACCTGTTCTGGCGCGTCGCCGGCTGGATTTCCGCGCGTACGTTTGTCGCAGTGACCGGCGATATCCGCCGGGAAATGTTCGATTATCTGGCCGGCCACGCGCCGTCATTCTTCTCCGACAAACAACCCGGCGTTCTGTCGAGCCGCATTTCGGCCACGGCCAACGCGGTTTACGTGCTCGAAAACACGGTCGCATGGACCGCGTTGCCGCCGAGCCTGACGGTCATCGGCGCCATTGCGATGGTCGCGGCCGTCAGCGTTCCGATGAGCCTCACGCTGGTCGGCATTTCGGCGGTGCTCGCGTTCTGTCTGTTTCTGCTGGCACGCAAGGGCACCGCCCGGCACGAGGCATTCGCGAAGCAGGCGGCGTCGGTCGATGGCGAACTCGTCGACGTGATCGGCAATATGGGGCTGGTTCGCGCGTTCTGCGCGGTGTTCCCGGAACGCCGGCGCTTCGACGGCCAGCTCGCCGCCGAGAACGATGCGCGCAAGCGCAGCCTGCTGTATCTGGAGAAGCTGCGGCTGTTGCACGCGGTCGCGACTTCGATCCTCTCCGCCTGCGTGCTCGGGTGGACGGTGTGGCTGTGGAGCATCGACCAGGCCACCACCGGCGACGTCGTGCTGATCGGCTCGCTGGGTTTCTCGATCCTGCACGGCTCGCGCGACATCGCGGTCGCGTTCGTCGATCTGACCCAGCACGTCGCCCGCCTTGGCGAAGCGTCGGAAACGCTGCTGATCCCGCATTCCATGCCCGAGCCCACCAAGGCCGCGCCGCTCGAAGTCCGCCGCGCCATGGTGGATTTCGAAAACGTGACGTTCGCTTATCCAGGCCGGCGGCCCGTGCTCAATTCGCTGAATCTGCACATCGAAGCGGGCGAGCGCGTCGGCCTGGTCGGTCCCTCCGGCGCGGGAAAATCCACCGTGCTCGCCCTGTTGCAACACTTCTACGAGCCGGGCTCGGGCACGGTGAGAATTTCAGGGCAGGACATTGCGCACGTCACGGTGCAAAGTTTGCAGGCTGCGCTGTCGATCGTTCCGCAGGACGTCACCTTGCTGCATCGCTCGTTGCTGGAGAACATCCGCTACGGCTGTCCCGACGCGAGCGAGGCCGACGTGCGCCGCGCGTGTCAGGACGCACATTGCCTGGAGTTCATCGCGGCGCTGCCGGAAGGACTGGAGACGATTGCCGGCGATCGCGGCGCCAAACTGTCCGGCGGACAGCGCCAGCGTATTGCGATTGCGCGGGCCATCCTGAAGGACTCGCCGATTCTGCTGCTCGACGAAGCGACCTCGGCACTCGACACAGCTTCTGAAATCGCGATTCAGGCCGCGCTCGAACGGCTGATGAAAAACCGCACGGTGATCGCGATCGCTCACCGGCTGTCGACGCTGCAGAGCTTCGATCGAATCGTGGTGCTCAATCGCGGCCGCGTCGTTCAGCAAGGTTCGCCGGCTCAACTGGCGACCGTGCCGGGCATCTATCGCGACACGCTCATGCGGCAGATCAAACGCACGCCGGCACCGCGGCCCGATCTGATGTAGGCAATGCCTTCATGATCGGCGTTGCGAGCGCTCACCCTGTAGCGAGCGCCCGACCCGCGCTCATTACGCGTTGTTCGCCGGATCGACGACCGCCGACATCGCCTCGCCGATCGCGTAGAACTGACCGCCGGCGATGTAATGCAAACTGCGCAACGCGGGATCCGCGCGCTCGAAATTCCAGTGACCGTTTTCGAAAACACGCGTATCGGCCCATGCACCGACCACTTCGCCGATGAACAGGTCGTAGGTTTGCTGGTTGTGCGGCTCCGGGATCACCTTGCAGGCGAGCCACGCGGAACAGCCGGCGACGAACGGCAGATCGTAACCGTCGATACCGAACAAACTCACCGCCGACCGCTGCAGCTTGTCAGGGTCGCTCGCGAGGCTCACGGTGCCGACGTCGTGCGTGAGTTGAAGCTGCGCCACGGTCGGCACCTGAATGACGAACGTGCCGGTCTGCTCGATCAGCGCGCGCGTGCGGGTCGCTTTGTCGAGCACGACCGTCAGCTTGGGCGGCGAGAAATCGAGCGCGCACGACCACGCTGCGGCCATCACGTCGTCCACGCCGTCGTAACGGCCGGACACCAGCACCGTGGGGCCGTGATTGAGGAGCCGGTAAGCCTTCTTCATGTCGACCGGTGCGATATGACTGTCCATGCGGATTCCTTCAGAGGCGACGTTGTTCACGTCTCATGTTGCAAACCAGACGAAGCTTATCTCAGACGCCCGCGCGGGGTGACGGGAACACCCACGGCGCGATTATTGGCGTTACGCGGTCCGGTCACGAGCAGTCGATTATCATTAAGTCGATCACATCACGTGAAAAATCCGGTGGTTGGATATGACGAATACAGGCAAAGCATTGATCATTGGGCTGGTGCTAATCGACCTCGGTGTAGTCGGTTATCTGCTGGTTCCTAGAGGTGAACGAACGACCGCGGCTAGCGGCGCGACAGGCGGCACGGTGGCAACCAGTGCCGTCAGCGCCGCGGCGGTCGGGCCCCGTGCCAGCGACACGCACGTCGTGGCGGGCAGCGTGCTGCCTACCGTGCCGTCGTCCGCTCAAAGCAGCGGCGAGATCGCGGCAGTGGCGCCGCTGCCGCCGCCGCGCAAGCCGAGCACTCATGCAGTCAAACCGGTCACGATTAACGCATCGGGCGAGACGAAAACGGCTGCGCCGCAGACAGCGGAAGGCGCGCATGGCGATATCAACCGGCAAGGCTCGAACCCGGTTGCAGCGGCGATGACCGACGCACTCGTCAAGGAATCGGCCAAACCCGATCCGTCGCTGCCGATGCCATCGGCGCCGATGCAATCAACGCCGCCGTCGGAGCCGCCCGCCGCGCGCGACGGGCCAACTCCGCGCGGGTCGAACCCCGTTGCCGCCGCCATGACGCAGGAACTGGTGAAGCAATCGGCCCGCGTCGATTCGGCGTCGCAACCGCCGGCGCGATCCGGCACGCAGTGAAGGCGCGGGAACGTCGATAGCGTCGGCGCGAACAACCGTATCCGCGCATTCCTCACTCAGCCTTTTTCATCCCCTCCCGCACGAACTCAACGAAACGCTTCACGACCGCGTCGTCGCGCGCGGCTTGCCATGCGAGTCCGACGCGCCACCTGGCGGCCGCATCGCGCAACGGCAACACCCTTGCGTCGCGCAACAGATACTGCGCTCGCGACGGCAGAAACGCCGCGCCGACGCCCGCCGCCACGCCCGCGAGCACCGATTGAATGTCGTCGGCTTGCTGTATGACGTTGGGCACGAAATTGTGTTCGCCACACCAGTGGTCGATTTGCGCGGCCAGGCCGGGACCGCGTCCACGCGCCAGCGCAATAAATCCCGGCTCGTTCAGTTCCTTCAGATTCGACGGAATGCGTTTCCAGCGCGCGTGCTGCGGGATTGCCAGCGCCAGCGCCTCATCGAGTACCGGAAAAGCGGACAGCCCCGCTTCGGCCGGCAGGCGCAGAAAACCCACGTCGAGTTTTCCGGCAAGAAGCCGCCGGCTTTGCTCCGCAGAAGAGAGGTCGTTCAGCGTGACGCTAACGTTCGGATAGCACCGCCGGAAACCGGCGATCAGTTGCGGCGCTTCGGTGAGCGTCGACAGTCCAAGGCCGACGCGCAAATAGCCGCGCGTGCCGCTACTCGCCTCGCGAGCCCGCGCGAGTATCTCGTCGGCGTCGCGGACCAGACCCGCCGCGTCGGCAAGAAACGTCTCGCCGAACACAGTGAGTTCCGCACCATGCCTGCCGCGCTCGAACAGACGCGCGCCAAGGCTCGTTTCCAGCGTGGCGATCTGCTTGCTCAGCGCGGGTTGGCTGACACACAGCACGTCTGCTGCATGGCCGAAATGGCGCAATTCCGCGACCGTCAGAAACGCGCGTAGGAGTTTGAGTTCCATTCCACGAAGTAATCGAAAGCATCGAATTTTTCATTTTACTTATTGAAGGGGGAGCGGTCCAATGAAGGCGTTTTCTCCATCGGGTTGCGAAGATGTCTTCCTCGTCAGGTCCCTCGCTTCGCGTGGCGTCTATCCCGCTCGTTTCATGTCGCGGCGACGCCGTGCAGAATGTCGCGCGCGTGGTGACGTGTCTCGCGAACGCCGCGTGTCAGAACATCGGTCTCGTGGTGTTTCCGGAAAGCTGCCTTGCCGGTTACGCGAGCATGGCGAAGTTGCCGCGCGCCGAACTCGAGGCCCTCGCGGAATCGCTCGACGGACCGTCGATCCACGCGGTGGCCGACGCGGTCGAACAGACTGGCGTGGCGGCCGGCGTCGGGATCGTGGAGCGCGCCGCCGACGGACGGTTGTTCAACAGCTACGTCGTGTGCCTGCCTGGCGGGCAGCGCCATTGCCACCGTAAGTTGCATGCGTTCGAGCATCGGCGGATTGGTAGCGGCGATCGGTTCACCGTGTTCGATACGTCGTGGGGGATTCGCATCGGCATTCTGATCGGCGCGGACAATTACCTTGTGGAGAACATGCGCGTGACGGCGTTGATGGGCGCAACGCTGTTGATCGCGCCACATCGAAGCTTCGGCGGACGCAGTGCGGGCGGGATGAAAATGCAGCCGGTGTCGATCGAACAAGCGAGGCGCGGTGAAAACGCACACAGGGCCTTCGACTCCAACAACGAAGTGCTGTCCGACTTACCTCACTGGCTACCCGCACGCGCCGCAGACAACGGTCTGTTCATCGCCTTTAGCGACGGCGCGGATGTCACCGATAACTCCTCCGTAACCGGCACAGGCATGATCGTCGATCCACGCGGCCGAACGTTGGCCTCGAACAGCGGCGATACGACCAACACGCTCATCTCAGCCGACATCGAAGCCAGCCTGACCCACAACAGCGCCAGCCGCCAATGGCTCACCGCGCGCCGCCCCGACCTCTACGGGCTGCTGAGTCGGGGAGAAGACCGCCGCACGACAGAGTTCGAACCACGCAGCCTCTCCCCACGCGGCTCGATCGCCGTCAGTTTCGCGCAAGTGGGCCGCAACCGGTTGATCGGATAGCACCCTCCGTCGCCAATTTCCCAGCAAACAATCCGGTCCTGCGTCAAACTGCACGCCTCGTTCACCATCGTTGCGTGCCATGCAATCACCTGACCTCAACCTGCTGATCGCGCTGGACGCGTTGCTCGAAGAAGGCTCCGTGGTCGGTGCCGCGCAACGCATGCATCTGAGCGCGCCCGCCATGAGCCGCACGCTCGCGCGGATTCGCGACGCCGTCGGCGATCCGATTCTCGTCAAGATCGGCCGGCGGATGGTGCCGACGCCACGCGCGCTCGCGCTGCGCGACCAGGTGCGCGCGTCGGTGGAAAACGCGGTGCGGCTGTTACAGCCCGAACGCGAACTCGATCTGGCCACCCTCGAACGCACGTTCAACCTGCAGGCGAACGATACCTTCGCCAGTTCGTTCGGCGGCGGCGCGCTGGATCGCATCCGGCGAGAAGCGCCGCGTTCGGTGCTGCGCTTCGAGCCGGGCAACGACATCGAGGCGCACGTCGTGCTGGACGGCAAGACCGACCTGCTGATCACCTCGATGCGTCCGTTAGGGCCGGACATCCATATGCAGCGGCTGTTCACGACCGCGATCGTCGGTCTCGCGCGCGACGATCATCCGATCTTCGACGGCGAAATCACGCCGCAACGTTTCGCGTCTTACGATCAGGTGAGCGTGTCGCGCCGCGGCCGTGCCACCGGTCCGATCGACGTCGCGCTCGCGGCGCTCGGCTTGACGCGCACGGTGTCGCTGGTGGTGCCGTCGTTTCATACCGGCGTGTTCGCGGCCGGCTCGTCCGACCTGATCGTCGCGTTGCCGGACCATGTCGCGGCGACCGCGAAAGCGCTGGGCGTCCGCGTGCGATCGTTTCCGATTCCCATGCCGCTGGAGACGATCGTCGTGATTCAGGCGTGGCATCCGCGTTTCCAGAGCGACCCGGCGCATCAGTGGCTGCGGCGCGTCGTGCGGGATGCGTGCGGCGGATAGCCGGTTTTTTTAACCGAGTTCGCCTCGCCTGATGCGTGCGTTCAACGCACGCATCGATTGCGAAAATCGCAATTTCCGAATCGATCGATGCTTCGTAGACTGGCTCCTGTCCCATTCCTGGAGCCAGCATCATGGGTTTTTCCGACGCGGTCGGCGTGACCGAATACGCGCTTGGTTTGCGTGGCAGGCGGGTCACGTGAACTCCGTCGTCAATCCAGCGCCCGCTTTCGCGACACCAACGCAAACGCCACCGCAAGCACCAGCGCAAGCAGCACCCCAGCCCCAAGCCCCCGCGTTCACCACACGGGTGGTCGTCGGGCTCGTGGGCGTGTTGATCGCCGTCGTGATCGCACAACTCAACGACCACGTCACCGACGTCGCCATGCCCGACATTCGCGGCGCGCTGGGCATCAGCCGCGACCACGCGTCGTGGTTGAGCACCGCTTATCAAGTCACGCAAGTCTCCGCGATGATGTTCGCGCCGTGGTGCTCGGCAACCTTCTCGCTGCGACGCTTCACGATCGGCGCGGTGGCCGCGTTCGCGCTGCTCGGCGTGGTCTTTCCGTTCACCTCGACGTTCGGCGCGCAGTTGACCTTGCGCGCGCTTCAAGGACTCGCGGGCGGCTGCCTCCCGCCGATGCTGATGACCGTCGCGCTGCGCTTCCTGCCGCCCGGCATCAAGCTCTACGGCCTCGCCGCCTACGCGCTGACGGCCACCTTCGCGCCGAACCTCGGCACGCCGCTGGCGGCCCTCTGGACCGACTATGCGGGTTGGCGATTCCTGTTCTGGCAGATCGTGCCGCTCGCGTTGGTATCGATCGGCATGATGGCGTGGGGCTTGCCGCAAGACCCGCTTCGCCTCGAACGCTTCGAGCAATTCAACTGGCGCGGCGTGCTGCTCGGTTTCCCCGCCATGGCGATGCTGGTCATCGCGTTGGAACAAGGCACCCGCGTCGGCTGGACCGACGCGCCGTGGCTCTGCGCGTTGCTCGTCGGCGGCGCGGTGATGCTGGCGCTGTTTCTCGTCAACGAATGGTTTCATCCGTTGCCGTTCTTCAAGATCCAGTTGCTGGCGCGCCGCAATCTGTCGCATGCGCTGCTCACGCTTGGCGGCGTACTGCTGATCCTGGTCGCCGTGCCGAGCCTGCCCGCCGGCTATCTGGTCGAGGTGCGCGGCTACCGGCCGCTGCAGCTCGCGCCGCTCGCGCTCTGCGTCGCGCTGCCGCAACTCGTTGCGTTACCCGCGGTCGCCGCGCTGTGCAATCTGCGGCGCGTCGATTGCCGCTGGGTGTTGGCGGGCGGACTCGGTCTGATCGCCCTGTCGTGTTTGGCGGGCAGCTTCATGACGTCCGACTGGATTCGCGACAACTTCTACACGCTGCAAATCATGCAGATCGTCGCGCAGCCCATGGCGGTGATTCCGCTGCTGATGCTCTCGACCAACGGCATGACGCCGCAGGAAGGGCCGTTCGCGTCCGCCTGGTTCAATACCGTGAAGGGCTTCGCCGTCGTGGTCGGCACCGGCGTCACCGAGGGCCTGACGACAATGCGCGAGCGTTTCCATTCGAACGTACTGATCGATCAGTTGGGCAACCGGCCGCAGGCGTTCGCAATGGCGCAGCAGGACATTGCGGCGCGCCTGCATGTCGACGCGCATGCGGCGCTGGCGCTGCTCGATCAGCAGATCCGCGAGCAGGCGCTGGTGCTCGCGTCGGCGGATGTTTTCCGCTTGATGACCGGCGTCGCGATCGTGTTCATTCTGCTGATCGCGGTGATCCCGACGCGGGTGTATCCGCCGCGCGCCGCCGTCACGCCGCCCGCGCCTGTGCTCACCCCGACACCCATGCCCGTCAAACAGCGAACCGATCCACCGATCCGATCGAAAAAGTAAAAAGGTTGACCTATGTCTGAGTCGAAGTCGAACAAGAAAATTTACGCCGTCGGCACGGTCGCGATCGTGCTGCTCGGCCTGTGCGCCGCGCTCGCCTACGGCGTGTTGAAACCGTCCGGACCCAGCACCGACGACGCCTTCGTCAGCGCCGATTTCACCGTAGTCGCGCCGCGCGTTGCCGGTCAGATCGTCGCACTCGGCGTCGACGACAATCAGTTCGTGCGCAAAGGACAACTGCTCGCGCAGATCGACGACCGCGATTACGCGGCGGCCGTCGACGCGGCAAACGCCAACGTCGCGGCCGCGCAGGCGGCAATCGACAACGTGTCGGCGAGCCTCGTGCAGCAACGGTCGCTGATCGATCAGGCCGCCGCGACGTTGTCCGCCGCGCACGCGAACGCCGTGTTCGCGCGCGCCGACGACGCCCGCTACGCCGACCTCGCGCAACACGGCGCCGGCAGTACGCAGAACGCGCAGCAGGCGCGCTCGCGGACCGACACCGCGCTAGCCGATGTCGCGCGCAACGACGCCGCGTTGCAAGCGGCCAGACAGCAGGTCGCCGTGCTGACGACCCAGCGCGAGCGCGCCGAAGCCACGCTCCAGCAGACGCAAGCCGCGCTCGATACGGCGCGTCTCAATCTGTCGTGGACACGCATCGTCGCGCCGATCGACGGCGTGGTCGGGCAGCGCGCGGCGCGCGTGGGCGCCTACGTGACGCCGGGCACGCCGCTGCTCGCGGTCGTGCCGTTGCAACAGGCGTACGTGGTGGCGAATTACCAGGAAACGCAACTGGGCAATGTGCGCCCCGGCCAGGCGGCGGAGGTTCGTGTCGACACCTATCCGGGCATGGTGTTGCAAGGCACGGTCGACAGCTTTGCGCCCGCGACCGGCGTGACGTTCGCGGCCATCGCGCCCGACAACGCCACCGGCAACTTCACCAAAGTGGTCCAGCGGATCCCGGTCAAGATCGTGCTGCAGGCGGGCCAGGCGTCGCTCGATAAATTGCGCGTCGGCATGTCGGTCGATGCGACGATTCGCACCGGCAACGCGCCTGCTTCGTCAGCCGGCGAAAAGGTCGCCGCACGATGAATACGCTGATCTCACGAATCGCCCTGGGCGTGTGCGTGCTGGGCCTTGCCGCCTGCACGGTCGGGCCTGATTTTCACCGGCCGGCGGCGGCGTTGCCGGATCGCTGGGAAGCGGGACATAGGGGCCAAGCCACGCCCCTATCGACAACGCCGTCGCAGATCGTCGACGGCGCGCTCGATCCGCAGTGGTGGAACGTGTTTCACGATGCCGAACTGTCGTCGCTGATCGCGCGTGTCGCAGGCGCCAGTCTCGATGTCAAAGCAGCCGGCGCACGGCTGATGCAAGCCCGCGCCGCGCGTCGTGTGAGCGGCGCGGATGCGCTGCCTTCGGTTGAAGGCACGGCGTCGTATCAACACGCACGCTCGAGCCAGAACGGGCTGCTCGACGTTGCCGGGCTCGGTGGCAAGCACGATTACAACGTGTGGCAGCCGGGTCTCGACGCGTCATGGGAACTCGATTTGTGGGGCCGCGTGCGGCGCGAAACCGAATCCGCCGATGCCAGCGTCGAAGCCAGCGCGGATCTACGCCGCGACGTGTTGCTCGCCACCCTCGCCGAAACCGCGAGCGACTACCTGCAATTACGCGGCGTGCAGGCGCAGCAGCAGATCGTTCAGCAGAATCTGGAGATCGCGCGGCACAGCCTGGCGTTGACGAAAATCCGTTTCGCCGACGGCGTCGCGACACGTCTGGACATGGCCGAAGCCGCCGCGCAAGTCAGCACGATCGAAGCGCAATTGCCGTTGCTCGACAACCAGCACGCACGCCTCGTCAATGCGTTGAGCTTTCTGATGGCTGCACCGCCGCGTACGCTGGAAGGCGAGTTGCGCGCGGCCGCACCGATTCCGGCGCTACCGTCGCGCGTGCCGGCCGGCTTGCCGTCGGAGCTGGTGGAGCGCAGGCCGGACATTCGCGTCGCCGAAGCGCATTTGCATGCGGCGACCGCGAGTATCGGCGTAGCGGTCGGCGACTTTTATCCGCGCGTCACGCTGTCGGCGAATCTGAGTTTGCAGGCCATGCATTTCGGCGATCTCGACCAGTGGAGTTCGCACATGTTCGGCGTCGGTCCTGCGTTGAGCGTGCCGCTATTCGAAGGCGGCCGGCTGAAGGGACAACTGGCGCTGCGCGAAGCGCAACAGCAGGAAGCCGCCATCGCATTCCAGCGCACGGTGCTGAACGCGTGGCACGAGGTGGACAACGCAATGAGCGATTACGACGCGCGTCAATCGCATCGCGACAAACTGGCGGAAGCGGTCGAACAGAACCGCATCGCGCTCGACAACGCGCAACGTCAGTACGTTGCGGGTGCAACGGATTTTCTGAACGTGCTGAGCGTGCAGAGGGATCTGCTCGGTACGCAACAGGCGCTCGCCGCGAGTTCGACCGAGGTGGCGGTGTCGCTCGTCACGTTGTTCAAAACATTGGGTGGGGGTTGGCAGACGGCGTTCCCCACCTCGTCGAAGCGTGTAGACCCAGGCGGCACAGCCCGCGTTTCCGGAGAAAGAGACCATGACTCTTGATGTCCAGGCATTTAGCGTTCTCGACGTCGCGCAGTTTCCGACCGTGATCGTTCGCAACGAAGCCATTCGGCCCGGTTATGCCGCGCAATGGGAACGGGAGATGGAGGCATTGATCGCGCACGCCGTGCCGTTCGTGATGTTTCATATCGAGGTGCGCGACCACGAAACAAACGACGACTTCAAGCAGCGTGGCGTGTGGCTCAAACAGAACAAGGCGGCGCTGGCGCGCGTGTGCAGGATGCTCGTGACCGTCGAGTCCGACGATACGAAGCGCGAGACAGCGCGAATTCAGGGGCGCGGCGCGACCAGGGCGTTCGGCATTCCGCATCGCGCGGTGGCGACGTTGGCGGAGGCTTGGGATATTGCGTCGTATCGCGCGAAGGAAGCGGCGCAAGTTGAAGGGGAGCGCTAGCGCCACGGAGATGGGCGAACGCCACACCGCATCGCAGCGCTTGCTAGAAGCGCCGGCGTTGGTGCCGCCTGGCACGCGCGCCAGGCGGTAGCACGCACACTAAGCCGTGGTCGCGTACCCCAGCCGCTCAAAGGCCTTCACACGCGCCCGCTCGACGCCCAGCACGATCGCGCCGAGCAGCACCGCGTCGGTGCCGGTCGCCGAGACGGCGAACTCGGGCACCGGAATCGGCAGCCACTGCGCGAGATGATCGCGGATCGCCGGCAACAGCAAAGAACCGCTCCGGCCGACACCGCCGCCCAGCACCACCAGCTTCGGATCGAGAATCGGAATGATCGACGCGAGGCCCCACGAAAGCTGCCGCGCTTCTTCCGCCACGCAATCGAGCGCGCGCTGATCGCCGGCATTCGCCGCGACGAACACCTCTTCCGCATTCGCCACCGTCAGCCCGCGCCGCTGCGCCTGCGCGACGATCCCCTTCGCCGCCGACGACGCTTCGAACATCGGCCGGTACACGCCATCCGATTTCGCGCCCACCACGGGCGCCGCGGGCAGCACCGCGATTTCGCCGGCAAAGCCATGCGCGCCGCGATGCAGACGGCCGTCGGCGATGATCCCGAGACCCACGCCCGTACCGACCGACATGAACACGAAGTTGTCGACGCCGCGCCCGAGTCCGTGCTGCTGCTCGCCGAGCGTGGCGAGATTGATGTCGTTCTCGACGAACAGGTCCGCGTCGAGTGCCTCCCTGAGCGACGGAATCAGCCCCGGCCGCTCCAGATCCGGCAGGTTCGGCGCGAGACGCAGCCGGTCGTGGTCGGCGTCCAGCACGCCCGGCGAACCGAACACGGTCGCGAGCACCGCGTCGCGCGAAACCTGCTGCTCGTCGAGCATTGCGTCCACGATCTCGACAATGCGCGCGACGAACCGCTCCACTTTCGCGGGCGTGCGCTTGTCGAGCCGCGCCACCACCGTGCCGGTCAGATCGGCGACCGCGCCGCGAATCCATTCCGCGCCGACGTCGATCGCGACCACGAAGCCCGCTCTGGCGTGCGGCGCGTAAAGACGCGGGGAACGCCCCGCGCTGCCGCCGCGCACCCCCGTCTGTTCGACGAGACCCAGCCGTTCGAGATTGCTGAGCGCGGCCGTGACCGTCACTTTCGACAGCCCCGTACTCTCCGCGAGCTGCGGGCTGGAGGCGGGCGCCATCGACAGCAGATGCTGGTAAATCGCCCATTCGTTGCCCTGGCGTACGAACGCGGGGCCACGGGTGACGGTGACGGTCGGCTGGCTGTGCTTTCTATGCGCGTGCATGGGCTGTCTGGTTTCGGGATGGCCGATCCTATCAACGACTGTACGGCGGGGCAAGCCGCCGCCCTCGCCGACTTAATGGAACATTTTTGGCTTGCTTGAATTAGTAAAGAAAGTTTCCTATCATTCGGCAACACAAAAATGAGATGAATGCCGAAGCATCCGATCAACGACGCGGCGAGCGCCGCATGGAGATATCGATGAGCGATTCCACCTGGCGGGAACCGTCCCCGCAAGTCACGGCTGACGCGGCCGCCGAGCCCGCGGCCGAGGCGCCGCACTTCCGCCGCTCGGTCGGCCTGTTCCCGGCGATCGCCGTGAACATGATCCAGATTTGCGGCGTCGGGCCGTTCCTGACCATTCCGGCTATCGTCGCCGTGCTGAACGGGCCGCTGGCGATCATCGGCTGGATTCTCGGCGCGGTGTTGTCCATGGCGGACGGCCTCGTCTGGGCGGAACTCGGCGCGGCGATGCCGGGTGCCGGCGGCACCTATCTCTACGTGCGCGAAGCGTTCCAGTACCGCACCGGCAAGCTGATGCCGTTCCTGTTCGTCTGGACCGCGATGCTGTCCATTCCGCTCATCATGAGCACGGGCATTATCGGTTTCGTGCAGTACCTCGGGTTCTTTCTGCCGACGCTGTCGGCATGGCAGACACACGCCATCGGCGTCGGCGTGACCGCGCTGGTGGTGCTCGCGCTGTATCGGCGGATCGAATCGATTCGCGCGTTGAGCACGGTGCTGTGGGTCATCATGATGCTGGCGGTCGGGCTGACCATCGCGGCCGCGTACTCGGATTTCCATCTGAGTCTCGCAACCACGCTGCCGCCCGGCGCGGGCGATCTCGGCAAGTTCTTCACCGGCCTCGGCGCCGGCCTGATCATCGCCATTTACGACTACGCCGGCTACAACACCACCGCGTACATGGGCGACGAACTGAAAAACCCCGGCCGCGTGATGCCGCGCTCGATCATCGTGTCGATCATCGCGATGATGGTGCTGTACCTGACGATGCAGATCGGCGTGATCGGCACGGTGCCGTGGCAGGAGGTCGCGAAATCGACGTCGGTGGCGTCGCTGGTCGTGGAGCGCAACTGGGGGCATACGGCGGCCGCGATCGTCACGGTGCTGATCCTGTTCGCCGCGTTCGCGTCGGTGTTCGCCGGCTTGCTCGGCGGCTCGCGCGTGCCCTTCTACGCGGCACGCGACGGCGTGTTCCTCGCCGCCTTCGGCAAGCTGCATCCGAAGCACAACTTCCCGCACGTCGCGCTGATCGTGATGGGCGTGGTCACGGCGGCCGGCACGTTTTTCGACCTGACCTCCGTGATCAACATGCTGGTTGCGGTCGCGGTGCTGTTGCAGTCGGTCGCGCAGATTGCGGCGCTGACCGTGCTGCGCCGCCGTCAGCCGACGCTCGAACGGCCGTACCGGCAGTGGCTTTATCCCGTGCCGAGCCTGGTCGCGCTGGTCGGCTGGCTCTACGTGTTCTATGCGACCGATCATCAATCGCAGTTGATGTCGACCGGCTGGCTGGTTCTCGGCCTGATCGCATTCCTGATCTGGGCGCGCGTGGCGCGTCAATGGCCGTTCGGTCCCAGGCCGATCCGCGAAGTATTTCTCGAACGTCAGATGAGCAGCACCGCAACCGCCTCCGCCAATACGCAAACGCATGCACGTTAACGACCTGGATGAAACCCGGCGCGCTGGCGCCGGGCCGCATGGATTTCTGCTGGCGATCGATTTCGGCGGCACCAAGATCGCCATGTCGACCGCCACGGAAACCGGACAACGCCTTCACGAAGCGGAAATTCCGACCCTGGCGCAACAAGGTGCGCAGACCGTCATGCGCCGCATGTTCGACGCGGCGCGAGCGTTGATCGCGACGACCGCGGCCGACGTCGGCGGTGAATTGCTTGCGGCCGCTGCCGTTACGCCGGGCATCGTGGAACCGGACGGCATTCGCCTCGCGCCGAACAACCCGGGCTGGGACCGGCTCGCCTTGCACGACGAACTACGCAGGGGTTTCGCGATTCAATGCGTCGGCGTTGAAACCGACGTCAAAGCCGCCGCGCTCGCGGAAGCCCGTTGCGGCGCGCTGGCCGGCGTCGAGTGTGGTCTCTACGTGAACCTCGGAACGGGTCTCGCGGCGGCTGCGGTTGTCGGTGGGAAGGTGCTGCGCGGCGCGCATGGCGCGGCCGGCGAGATCGGCTATCAGTTGCGCGGCGTGCCGGGCGAAACCCTATTCGCCGATGGCGGCGCGCCGCTGGAAGACTTCGTGTCGGGCCGTGCGATCGGCGAGCGTGTGAGCGCGCTGCTCGGACGCAACGTGAGCACGCGCGAAGCGTTTGCAATGCGTGAGTCCGTGCCGCAAGTGAAGGCGCTGCTCGACGACACGCTCTACCGCCTCGGCGTGCATATCGTCAATCTGAGCTTGATGCTGGACCCGTCGCGGATCGTGATCGGCGGCGGCATGGCGCGGATTCCGGGTATTGCGGACGACATCCGCTCGTTGCTGAAACGCGCCGTGCCCTATCCACCGGAGGTGATGATTGCCGCTTTCGGTCACGGCGCGGCGCTGCAAGGCGCGATCGTGGCAGCCGGCGATGCCTGGCGCGCGCGACGTGTGCCGCCGGGTCTTGCGCCGTTGCGTGCGGTGGAGCCGGCGTTGTAGTTAAACGGTGGCCGCCATGACACGCGCTACTCGTTGCTCGTTGCGCAACGCATCCGGCACCTGCCTGGCACCCGCTCGCAGCACGCTCCGGCCGAACCCAGGCACATGACGTGCTACCGCATCTCCCTGGTAAGAGGTTGACTGCCGGACTCGTCCGGCACCCATCCCGACACATAAACCAGGAGCCGAAAATGAAAGCGAACACACTGATCTGCGCTGCCGCGCTTGTCGCGATCTGCGCGTCGCAAGGCGCGGTCGCCCAGGTGGCCGGCCTGCAACCGCTCGGTGGCACGGTGGAGCAGACCAACGCGTTGCTGAAGGGCTGGAGCGTGCGCCGCGCGCTGGTCGACGAACCGGTCTACAACGATCTCAACGACAAGATCGGCAGCATCTACGACGTGATCATTGCGCCGGATCGCAAGGCAACCTACGCGGTCGTCTCGGTGGGTGGATTCCTCGGCATGGGCAAGCACTACGTGGCGATTGCGGTCGACCACTTCGAGATACGCGACGGCAATCTGTTCCTGCCCGGCGCAACCAAGGACGCACTAAAGTCCGTGCCCGAGTTCGAGTACAACAAGCTCGAAAAGGCGACCAAGCCGCACAAGGTCAGCGCGAATTAACGGGTAGCGGATAAGTAGCGGGTCAATGCAGGCCATGCAACGCAACGTGTGCCAACTATGCGACGTGAGGTGACGTGAGACGACGCGTTGCACGGCCTTCAACGCGTCGGGGCCGTGACCAGTTGCAACGGCGTCTCGATCACCCTCGACAGGTCGCCTTCCCTTCTCTGCTCGGTCACGGCTTTCAATGCCACATCGAGCCCGAACACGGCCTGGCGGTCCGCGAACTGATCGATGGTGGCGAGTACGCGGCCGTCGGCAATCAACGGCTTGATCGCTTCGATATCGTTATAACCGGTGATCGACACGCCGCCGGTTCTACCGGCGTCGCGCACCGCATCGACCGCGCCCATTGCCATGTTGTCGTTGCCGCACAGCAGTCCGCGCAGTTGCGGATGCTCGCCGAGCATCGCCGCGGCGGCGTCACGGCCTTTGCCGTAATCCCAGTGGCCCGATTGCACCGCGACCACCTTGATGCCCGCCGCGCTCATCGCCTCCCGGCCTCCTTCCGTGCGCTGCTGGGCATTGCGATCGGCCGAAATACCTTCGATGATCCCCACTTCGTCGCCCGCCTTGAGCCGCCCGGCCAGCACCTTCGCCACCTGCAGCGCGCCCTTGCGATTGTTCGGCCCGACGAACGGCACGGAGATACCGGCTGCGTCCTGAGACACGTCGTCGAGCGGATTGTCGATCGTAATCACGATGATGCCGGCCTTGATCCCGCGCGCGATCACCGGCGTCAGCGCCTTCGAGTCGGTCGGCGCGATCACGATCGCGTCCATCTTCGCGCGGATCATGTCTTCGACCATGCGGATCTGCACCGCCGTGTCACCCTCCGACGCCGTACCGCGCACCGTCAAACCAAATTGCGACGCGTAATGCTGCTGGTAGTTTTGCGCGGCGTTCTGCATGGCGGCCGTGAACGGATCGGCAAGCGACTTCAGCACGAGGCCGACCTTCAGCTTGCCGCCTTGCAGCGCCTGAACAGCGGGCGAGGTCAGCAGACCGGCCGCAGCGAGCGTGCCGGCAAACAGCACGCGGCGGCGCATGCTCAAAGGCGAGTTCTGCTGGGGCATGGCCCAGGAAGACCTGCTTCGGGGCGTCTTCTGCGTCATGAACGTTTTCCTCCTCCGCTGGCCTGACGAAACGCGACTCCGCACCCTGACGCCTGTGAACGGCCGCGCTCGCACGCTCGCATGGCGGCGAGCATCAAGCCGGCTTCAACGCGAGCAAGGCCGCGACGATGTCGTCGAACAGCGGACGGCTGCCGATCTCTTCGCTCAGGCAATTGTCCTTCAACTCCGCGAGCTTCGCCGCCACGTCGGCCGGTGTGTCGAGCCAGTCGCAGCGTTCGAGCAACTCTTCGAGCAGGCAGCCGTAAGCGCGAACTTCGAGACGCTGCAGCGCGGCGCCGGTGTCCGCCTCTTCCGTGCGATAGATCGATGCCGCGCCGAAATCGCCCAGCAGCGCGTGCCCCTGACCGTCGTACAGAATATTGTGCGCGTACAGATCGCCATGCATGATGCCGCGCCGATGCAAATGACTCGCCGCCAATGCAATGCCTTGCGCGATCGCCCACGCGGACGCCGGATCGAAGCGCGTGCCGGCGCCGTAGATGTCGCGCGTACACGATTCGAGGCTCGGCGGACCGCCCAGGTTGCCGAAGCGCGGATCGATCAATTCCATCACGAGTCCGTGCGTGCCCGCCGGATGGTCCGCCACTTTGCCCGCCACCGGGATCAGGTTCGGATGAACGCCGGCCTGGATGCAGGCGGCCATCTCGCAGTCCGGCAAACCGTCGCTGGTCACTGCGCCCTTGAACAGCTTGACGGCGACCGGTCGCGCAACGCCTTCGTGCTCCGCCGACAGTTCCGCGCGATAGATCACGCCGGAAGCGCCTTCGCCCAAAGTCTGTTCGAGTTTCAACGCGTTCCATGGGATCGCCGCGATCGGCGTATCGACCAGCGCCGAGGTTTCTAACGCTTCGTCGAACGGATTGCCGGCGAAGGCCAGCCAGGCGAGTCGGGGCAGGCGTGTCAGCCAGTCCGGCAATTTATCGAGCTGGTTCGCCGCGAGACGCACCAGTTCGAGCCGCGTGCAAGCGGCCAACGTGTCGGGCAACTCATGCAGTTGATTGCCTGCCAGCATCAGCTTTTGCAATTGCGTGCAGCGGCCGATTTCCGACGGCAGCGCTTCGAGCCGATTGTCGGTGAGCACGAGCCAGCGCAGCAGCGGCGGCAACGCGTTGCCGGACACTTCGCGAATCCGGTTGGCCTTGAAGCCGATCATGCTCAACTGCTCGCATTGCCCCAGCATGGGCGGCAACTCGGTGAACAGGTTGTCGGACGCAAAGAGAATGCGCAGCTTGCGCAGGCGCGGCAAATCGTCAGGCAGCGCACTGAGCGCATTGCCGGACAGGTCGAGGACTTCCAGCGTGTCGGCCAGATCGAAAATCTCGCGCGGAAATTCGCTGAGTCCGCACGCCAGTTTGAGCTGGCGCGCACCGGCGAGCTGGCCGGCCCGCAGTCGTTCAAGTGTCGTGGTCAAAGTCGTGGTCTGGCTATCCGTTGCCGGTACGCGTTGTACCGGGGGCCTCAATTCTACTGAGTCGCGGCGAGCGGGTCCGCGTTCGCCGTGATTCAACCCATCGTCACCAAAACGCCCCACACGGCGCGCACATCTGTCATGCTTTCACACCAATTGGACAGCAAGATCTGGAGCGCGGGCAGCGGGCTCGAAGTTCACACTGTTGAACATCGGCGCGCACTACGCGACATCGCGGCGTCGCCTTACCGGCATGCCGGCCTCCAACCCGCCAGGAGAAGCACCGTGACATACGCATACAAGTTGATGGATTCGCCCGTCGGACAGTTGAAGCTCGTCGCAAATGGCGAACGGCTGGCCGCGATTCTGTGGGAAAACGACAAGCCGAACCGGGTTCGTCTCGGCGCGCTGCTTGAGGCGAACGACCGCCCGATCCTGATCGAAAGCGAACGGCAATTGAACGAGTACTTTGCCGGCAAGCGCCAGGCGTTCGACCTCGCGCTCGACTTTCAGGGCACCGAATTCCAGAAGAAAGTCTGGCACGCGCTGTTGACGATCCCGTTCGGCCAGACGCGCAGCTACAAGGATATTGCGCTGCAAATCGGCAATCTCAACGCCGTGCGCGCAGTCGGCGCAGCGAACGGCAAGAACCCGATCTCCATCGTCGCGCCGTGCCATCGGGTGATCGGCGCGTCCGGCGAGCTGACCGGGTTCGCGGGCGGACTGGCGAACAAGATGCTGCTGTTGTCGCTGGAGGCAGGGCAGACTTCGTTGGAAGCGGCAGCGGATGGGGCGATTGCAACTTCTGCTTCTGCTTCGGCTTCGGCTTCAGCTTCGGCACCCGCGCCCGCTCCTGCCCATAAGGTCGAGGCACGCGCCAAGCCCGCACGTCACGCGCCGAGCGTCGGCACGCAAGCGTCGCTGTTCGGCAATTGAGAATCGAGAATTGGGTCAAGGCGCGCGGTTCGTTGCCGCACGCGAATCGTCAGAAGTTCGCGAAGAACGCTCGCGCGGCCACCATGCAGAACGACGCGACCAGTTCGCCGTGATACGCCTGCAACACGGCGGAAGCGCCGCCATCGGTTGCACCGCCCGCCACCGCCTGCTTCGCGAGCGACGCCTTGGCACTCGCGAAACCCTGCCTGATCGGCGCATACGGATCGTTCGGTCCAGTCACAGGCGAGTCCACGTCCAGCACCGAAGTCAGTCCCGCCGGCACCTTTGCGTTCAACCAGTACGCCTGCTCGGTGCGCGCGTTGAAGAAGAACACCGTCGGGTCCGCCTCGCCGCCGCACAGTTGCACCGGCGCGTGCGGCACCCAGTTGCGTAGATCGTTGCGCTTGAACGCCTGGCGCAGCGGCTGCGCCGGATTCGCAGCCGGGGTCCATGCTGCGGTGGGCTGCGGGAACGCGCCATCGGGATGAGCGGCGGCGTCTTCGAGGAGACTCAGACGATAAGCGTTGCGCACGAGATTGGCGTCGCCGAATCCCGCCGCGGACACCGGCTTTAACGCGACCGGCACGAGTGGCGGCGCAGCGGGCGGCGTCATCGCAGCGAATTGCGGCGCGGGCGGCACGCTGCTGAAGAGCTGCGTCGGCGGCAATTTCTTCGCGGCGAAAAGTGCGTCGAGCGGTTGCAGACTCGGTAGCAAGGTCTCGATACCGGGCGCGTACGCCGCTTCATAAAAATCGCTGGGCTTGCGATAGATGTTCCCATAGGCCCGCTGATAACCCGTCACGATCAAGGTCGTGAAGAGCGTCGAACCCACGTTGACTTCACCTTCGATCAACGCGTCCGCGGTCGCGGCCAACGCATACGGACCCGATCCCGGCGCCGATGCGGTCACCTTCACGCCGGCCGCCTGCAACGCGCGATGCGTCGCCAGCGCCACGAAGCCGCCCTGCGAATAACCGGTCACGAACAGCTTGCCGTTCTCGCGCGTTTTTTGTCCCCGCTTCGAGTCGTTCAGCACGAGGCGCGCGGCCCGCAGCGAGTCGATCACATCGGCGGATTGCTGGTCGGCGTTCAGATACGGGTGATACGGCAGATCGGAGCCGGCATAGCCCGCGTAATTGCTCGCCACCACGATGTAGCCCTGCGCCGCGTACATCGCGGCCACGGCGAGGCCTTCGCCGGCGCCGTCCGTGTTGGCGGGGTCCGTTTGCGTGATGTCGGCAAGGTTGTATTGACGGTACGGCGTGGTGCCGTGCGCGTAGATCATCAGCGGACGTGGCCCGCTGCACGCGGACGCGTGTCCGGTGGGGAGCATCAGCGCGCCGCTCGCCTGAGTCGGCTCGCCCGCGCCGCCGATCGTGCTGTAGCGGAACGTCACGATCTCGACGCCGCAAGCGGGCTTGCCGGCAATCTGCGCGAGCTGCTGACCGGAGGCATTCGACGCCAGCATTTTTCCAAACGCCGCGGCACTGAGCCGGAGCGACACGTGATGCTCGAGCAGTTGGCCGCGAGCCTTGCACCCCGTGTCACAACCGGAGTCGGCCTGCACACCGACACTGACGCCCGACGTGAAACCGATCAGCAGCCCGAGGGCGGCGTTTCGCATCGCTACACGCATGTGAGGCTCCGTTTTGTTGGTATGACAACGAATAGGCGGCCTTGCAAGGTGAAACGAGTATAGGTGAACCGATCCGCAAGCCGCTAGCGCGATCTCACGGCAGAACGACGACGCGATGACGCAATGACCCGGTCACGCAAGCCTCAGCGCGACGCCGGTATCGCCGACATCACCAGTTCTTCCGCTCGCGACAAAAACAGCTTCAGCACCGGCGACGTATTTGCGCGGCTATAACCGATCACCAGATCCACACCCGGCGCATCGCCTTCGAGCGGCCGGCTCACAACCGACCACGGCAGCAGGTTGTTCGCATACTCCGGCATCAACGCGAGCCCGCGCGTGGACGCCACCAGCGACATGGCCATCGCCAGATTGTCGACGCCATGCTCGGGCGTGAGCGTCACGCCGCTCTCCCGCAGATACTGTTCGATCACGTCGTGCAGCACCTTCGCCTTGTTCGACGCCATGATGAACGTCTCGCCGACCAGATCCTCCGCGCGGATCGCCGCGCGCCCGGTCAACCGGTGATCGCTTGGCATCAGCACGATAAGCTTTTCGCGGTACACCACTTTGTAATCGAGATCGAAGCCCGGCTCGGCGCGCAGAAACGCAAGGTCGAGCTTGCCGCGCGCGAGCGCATCGGCAAGGTCCGGCGAGTAATGGCTCGATACGGTGACGTCGACGTTCGGCAGTTCGTCGCGCAGCACCTGCATGGCGCGCGGCAGCCAGGTCATTTCCTGGCCGGTCAGAAACCCCAGCGCAAAAACCTGTTTGGCGGGCCGCGACGCACGGCGCGCGGCCTCGATGGCCGCGTCGACCTGGGTCAGCGCGAGCCGCGCATGGTCGAGAAAGGCCTTGCCCGCCGCGGTCAGTTCAACCCCGCGCGCGCTGCGGCTGAACAATGCCGCGCCGACCTCGTCCTCGAGGTCGCGAATCTGCCGGCTCAGCGACGGCTGCGACGTATGCAAGCGCCGCTCCGCCGCGACCGTCAGGCTGCCCGTCTCGGCGACGGCCACGAAATACCGCAGGTGTCGAAGCTCCATAACCCCTCTTGGCGAGACATGCCTTACAGGCATGCCCGCCAGCCTACAAAGTCTTTTTCCTTTGCGCAAGCCCCCACTACATTACCCATCAGGCAGCGACGCAACCGACACAGCGCACCTGCACACCATGCCTTCCATCTATATCGCAGAGGAACCTGAAATGACCGCACAGACCCACCAGAGCGCCCCGACCCAGTTCGTCGAAGCAAACGGTATCCGCTTCGCGTATCGCCGCTTCGGCAAGACCGGCGGCGTGCCGCTCGTGTTCAACATCCACTTCACCGGCACGATGGACCACTGGGACCCGGCCGTGACCGACGGCCTCGCGCAAGGCCGCGAAGTGATCCTGTTCAACAACGCCGGTATCTCCAGCAGCTCGGGCGAGGTGCCGGAATCGATCGAGGCGATGGCCGCCAACGCCGCCGCGTTCATCAAGGCGCTCGGCCTGACGCAGGTCGACGTGCTCGGTTTTTCGATGGGCGGTCTGATCGCGCAAACCCTGGCGATCGCCGAGCCGACGCTGGTGCGCCGGCTGATTCTGGTCGGCACGGGCCCGCGCAGCGGTGAAGGGATGGAATCGCTCACGCCGGAAGCGCAGGACATTTTCGGCGCGAGCTACGCCGAGCCGGACCATCTGTGGCTGCGCGTGCATTTCTCGCCTTCGGACGCGAGCCAGGCGGCGGGTCGCCGGTTCCTGCAGCGTTTCCGTCTGCGCAGCGAAGGACGCGACCCGGAAGCCAACGAGAAGGTCGCACCGGCGCAACTCGCCGCGCTCGCCAAATGGGGCGCGCCGCGTCCGACGCCGTTCGACTACCTGAACGAGCTGAAGCAGCCCACGCTGGTGGTCAACGGCGACAACGACGTGATCATCTATTCGATCAATTCGTGGATTCTTCAGCAGAACCTGCCGAACGCTCAACTGATCCTCTATCCCGACGCGAACCACGGCTCGCTGTACCAGTACCCGCAGCGCTTCGTCGCGCACGTGGCGCAGTTCCTGGCGGCAACCGGCGCAGCCGACTAAGCGCGATCAATCCACCCAATCAACAAGCCATCGATTCGATTTACCTAACCGGAGTCTCGTCATGAACAATCTCACAGGCAAAACCGCGCTCGTTACGGGCGCTTCACGCGGCATCGGCCGCGCCAGCGCGCTCGCGCTCGCCCAGGCCGGCGCGCAGGTGCTGGTTCACTACAGCAGCGGAGAGAAGGAAGCGGACGCCGTGGTCGCCGAAATTCGCGCGGCCGGCGGCAATGCGCAGAAAGTCGCCGCGAACTTACGCAATGCCGACGGTCCGCACGAACTGGCCAAACAGGTGCGCGCGGTGATCGGCCATCGGCTGGATATTCTGGTGGCGAATGCCGGCATTTCGAAGGCGGCGAGCATTGAAGACACGACCGTCGCGGATTTCGACAATCTGTTCGCCGTGAACGTGCGCGCGCCTTTCTTTCTCGTGCAACAGCTCTTGCCGGTAATGTGCAAGGGCAGCAGCGTGGTGCTGCTGTCGTCGCTCGCCGCGCGCGCCGCGGTCGGCACGCTGCCCGCGTATGCCGCGACCAAGGGCGCCGTGGATACGCTCGTCAGGCATTTTGCGTCCGCGCTCGGCGAACGCGGCATTCGTGTGAATGCGGTTGCGCCGGGGGTCGTTGAAACCGACATGTCCAATTTCACGAAAACCGATTCGGGACGCGAAGTCACACTGAACATGCAGGCCTTGAAGCGGGTCGCGCAACCGGACGATATTGCCGGCGCCGTGGCCTTCCTGGCCTCCGACGCCGCGCGCTGGATCACCGGCGAAACGCTGCACGTGGACGGCGGCTCGAAGCTCTGAGCCCGACGTTCAAAGCGCTAACCTCGACGCGCCGCCCGTTGACCGGTCAGCCTGCCGGTCACTTCCACATCGTGCGGCCGAAGAACGTCAGCGTGCGGTCCCATGCCTGCTGCGACCAGACCGGATCGAACTGGGTCCGCGGAATACGGCCGTAGCCGACCGCCGTTTCGTTCGCAAACGCATGATGCGCGAGATAGCGATGGAATTCGACGTCGACGTTCGCTTCGGTCAGCTTCTTTTCCAGCGCGTCGACCGTTTCCGCCGGGAAAAACTCGTCTTGCGTCGCCCAGTGGCCGATCAGCGGCACCTTGATTTTCGACGCGTCGATATATTCCAGCGGCGGAAAGCCGTACCACACCACGCCGGCCGCCACTTCGGGGATATTGGATAGCGCGAGCAAGGTCAGCGCGCCGCCCATGCAATAACCGGTCACCGCCACCTTATCCGCCTGCTGCTTCAGATACTGAACCGCGCCGCGCACGTCCTGCGTGGCGGCGTCGCCGAAATCGAGCGCGCTCATCAGATGGTGGGCCTCTTCCTGCTCGACGGTCGATTTGCCGCGGTACAGATCGGGCACCAGCGCCAGATAACCGGACAGGGCGAGGCGATCGGCGACGCCGCGAATCTGGTCGTTCAACCCCCACCACTCCTGAATCACGACGACGGCGGGCGCGCCTTCCAGTTTCGCCGGCTTCGCGAGATAGCCTTGCAACGGCTTGCCGTCAGGCCGGTTAAAAGTGACCATCGATCCGTGTGGCTGTTTCATCGGTTTCTCCTCGGGGTAGACGAAGCCGCTAGCATAGCGCCAGTGCCCCCCGTTCTGCCGGCGGCCTGCCATCCCGCGATACGTGCGATCAAGGCCTCGCCCACGGCCGGCCCGGGGTCTTTGCACCGGCGCAACGATCGAATTTTGCGAAACCCGCCACTCGATCTCATACTGCCGGCTACTTATCGCTTCCGGTTCGGGTCAGTCATGGTCGTACCCAAGTTCGTCGACGCCATTCGCCGCTCCGGAATGGACGCCTGCGTCAAGCTGCTGGTTGCGCTGTCCGTGATTGCCGCCGCCCTGTCCCGTCCAGCATTCTGCGACGCGTCCACCACCGCCTCATCTCCTACCGTTGGATCCGCGAGCGTCATGCACGTCCGGATTCTTCGCGTACCCGGCGACACGGTGCGCGAGGGCCGCTGGGCTTTTCTGATCACCGCGCTGGACCACACCGTGCCGGCTTACGGCCCCTACGTGATCGACAGCTATTCGGCGGCCATGTCGGCGCGGCGCGAGATCGACGAGGTCATCGCAGGACGCCGGATCAACGTGCTGGCCAGCGAACCCGGCCACCATGAAC